>DATLRS010000237.1:0-13523 GCA_035534535.1 Allostellaceae bacterium
TTCCATGAATTGCCCAATGTGATCATGACGCCGCATTGCTCCAGCGCGACCGACGGCGCGCGCGACCGCCGCTTCGGCACGGTGGCCGGCAATCTCGATCGCTTCGTGCGCGGCGAGACTCTCAACAACATCGTCCTGCAGACCTGAGGAGACGGCATGGCCGAGGACCTCGCATTCCTGCCGGCGACCCGGCTCGTCGATCTGTACCGCACGAAAGCGCTGTCGCCGGTCGCGGTGATGGCTGAGACCCTGGCCCGGCTCGAGCGCTACGAGGGCGCGCTCAATGCCTTCGTCCTCTACGACCCGGAGGGCGCGATGGCGGCGGCGCGCGACTCCGAGGCGCGCTGGCACAAGGGGGCGCCGCAGGGTCTCCTCGACGGCACCCCGGTGGCGCTCAAGGACACGCTGCTGACCCGCGGCTGGCCGCGCCGGCTCGGCTCGAAGACGATCGATCCCGAGCAGGAATGGCGCGAGGATTCGCCGGCCACCGCCCGGCTGCGCGCCGCGGGCGCGGTGTTCTTCGGCAAGACGACGACCCCGGAATTCGGCTGGAAGGCGGTCACCGACTCGCCGCTCTGCGGCATCACCCGCAACCCGTGGAGCCTCGAGCGCAGCCCGGGCGGCAGCAGCGGCGGCAGCGGCGCCGCGCTCACCGCCGGGATCTGCCCGCTCGCGGTCGGCACCGATGCCGGCGGCTCGATCCGCATCCCGGCGGCGTTTTGCGGCGTCTTCGGGCTGAAGCCGACTTTCGGCCGGGTCGCGGTCTATCCGCCGTCGGCGTTTGGCGATGTCGCCCATGTCGGGCCGATGGCGCGCAACGTCGCCGACGCCGCCTTGCTGCTCGACGCGATGAAGGGGCCGGATGCGCGCGACTGGCACAGTCTGCCGGATGACGGCATCGCCTATCGCGCGCGGCTCGGCGAGGGATCGCTGAAAGGCAAGCGCATCGCCCTGTCGGTGACCCTGGGCTATGCCGAGCCGGCGCCGGCGGTGCGGCGTGCGGTCGAGCGCGCCGCCGCGGTCTTTGCCGAACTGGGCGCCGTCGTCGAGCCGCAAGACCCGTTCCGCGAGACGCCGAAGCCGATCTTCGAGACGCTGGCGCTGGCCGGGTTCTGGGCCCTGCTGCGGGCGATGCCGCCGGCATCGGTGGCGCTGATGGACCCCGGCCTCGTCGCCGAATGCCGCCGCGGCAAGGCGGTGACGCAGGAAGCGTATGTCGAGGCGGTCATCAAGCGCAGCGCGCTCGGCGCGGCCTTGCGGCAGTTTTTCGAGCGCTACGATCTGTTGCTGTCGCCGACCATGCCGATTGCGGCCGCCTATGCCGACCCGCGCGATGACGACCAGCCCAACCCCAACAATTTTCCCGGCTGGATGCCCTACACCTATCCGTTCAACCTGACCCAGAACCCGTCAGCCTCGATCCCTTGCGGGTTTGCCGACGGATTGCCGCTCGGGCTGATGGTGACGGGGCCGCTATGGGATGATCTCGGCGTCCTGCAAGCCTGCCGCGCCTATGAGGACGCCGCCGGGGGCGCCTGGCCGAGCCCGGCGCTCGGTACCGCACTTGCCAAGGCCGCAGGGTCAGCGCCTGCGGCGGTAACGGCAAAAATAAGGCCGGTTCAGTAACCCACCCTGGTGCCTCACTTTGCCATAAAGCCGCGCTATGATGCGGTTGACCCAAATCAGCAACCGCGAGGAACGCCATGGAACTCTATACCGCCGCCACCGGCAACGGGCAGCGCGCCGCGATTGCGGTCAACGAGTGCGCCGTCCCCTGCAAGATCCACGTCCTCAACCTCGGGCAGGGCGACCAGAAAAAGCCCGATTATCTCAAGCTCAATCCGACCGGGCGCATCCCGACGCTGATCGATCCCGAGGGGCCCGGCGGCAAGGAGCTGATCGTCACCCAGTCCTGGGCGATCATGCTCTACCTGTGCGAGAAGACCGGCAAATTCCTGCCGGCCGACCCGGTGGCGCGGGTGCGCCTCTATCAGTGGTACGCCGAAGGCGCGGCCGATTACGCGTCGGTCAACCAGACGATCTTTTTCCTCGGCGCCCGCATGCCGGAGAAGGTGCCGGATTCGGCGGTCAAGTTCTACGAGGAGCGCTTTGTCAATCTGTGGCGCTTTGCCGACGACCAGCTGGCCAAGACACCGTTCCTGGCCGGCAGCGAATTGACCGCCGCCGACCTCGCGCTCTACCCGATCTATGCCGGGCGCAAGGCGCTCCCCGACAATGCCGGGCTGAAGCACCTGCAGGCGTGGGGCGAGCGCATCGGGGCGCGGCCCGGGGTGCAGAAGGGCATGAAGCTCGAGAACTGACGACGGCGGCATCGGCGCCGCTCGCCTAGGCTGATCATATTTTACCCAGGGGAGAGTAAAAATCCGGGCCATTCTACCGCAAGCTGCCTAATATATGTGAGGACAATGCTTGTTGCAGGCCCGGAGACGCCGCGGTGGCGACAGCCCATATCGACCCGTCAGGCCCGACGCGGTCGCCGATCACCGATTGGCGGCTGCTGGAGGCGCTCGGCTACTGGCGGCTCCGCGCGGCCGGCAAGCCGATGCCGTCGCGCGCCGATATCGACCCGGTCGACATCCCCAAGCTGCTGCCGGACGTCATGCTGGTCGATGTCCTGCCATCGGGGCGCTATCGCTATCGGCTGATCGGCACCAACAACGCTCGCGAGCATGGCGTCAACGCCACCGGCCGCCATCTCGACGAGGTTCTGCCGGGTCCGGAATACAAGGCGCACGTTCTCGCGCTTTACGATGAATGCGTGCGCACGAGACGCCCGCTTTATTCCGAATCCCGGTTCCTGGCGCCGCCGCGTCGCCGCCCCGAGCGTCACACCAAGGTCCTCTTCCTGCCCCTGTCGGAAGACGGCGAAGCGGTAAACATGGTGCTGGTCCTGCAGGTGTTTTTCCACATCGACCAGGCGACGCGGGCGCGGCATTTCATCGAGGAACGCCCGTACGAGGAAATCGCGCACCAGTTGCTGTGAGCGCGCCGGCAACACGACAGGCGGATGGCCCTTTATTGCGCTGCGGGTTCGAGGGCACGCGCCGGCGCCGGCGCCGCCGGTTCGAGCGCGGCCTCGATCACCTGCTCGACGCGCTCCGCCCAGATAAAGCGCAACGCCTTGCGCGCCGCCTCGGGGATCTCCTCGTAGTCCCTCTCGTTGCGCGCCGGCAGGATGACCGTGCCGAGCCCGGCGCGCGCCGCCGCGATGACCTTTTCCTTGATGCCGCCGACCGGCAGGACGAGGCCGCGCAGGCTGATCTCGCCGGTCATCGCGGCATCGTTCCTGACGGTGCGGCCGGTCAGCAGCGAGACCAGCGCGGTGAACATCGCGACGCCGGCGGAGGGGCCGTCCTTCGGGATCGCGCCGGCCGGGACGTGGATGTGGATGTCGCTGCCCTCGAACACCGCCGGGTCGATGCCGAGGCCGACGGCCTTGCCCTTGACCAATGACAGCGCCGCCTGGGCGCTTTCGCGCATCACCTCGCCGAGCTGCCCGGTCAGGATCAGCGCCCCCCTTCCGGGGATGCGGGTCGCCTCGATGAACAGGATGTCGCCGCCGACCGGCGTCCACGCAAGCCCGGTCGCGACACCGGGGATGCTGGTGCGCATCGCGACTTCGCCCTCGAAGCGGCGCGGCCCGAGAATGTCGTGCAGATCGGCGGGGGCGATGCGGACCTGCGTCGCGGTGCCCTCGGCGATCTTCATCGCGACGCTGCGCAGCGTCGTGCCGATTTCGCGCTCGAGCTGGCGCACGCCGGCTTCGCGCGTATAGTCGCGGATGATCGCGTGGAGGGCCTCGTCGGTCAGCTCGGCCTGCCCGGCGGCGAGCCCGTTGGCGGTGAGCTGGCGCGCCAGCAGATAGCGGCGCGCGATCTCGAACTTCTCGTCCTCGGTGTAGCCCGGCAGGTCGATCACCTCCATGCGGTCGCGCAGCGGCCCGGGGATGCTGTCGAGCACGTTAGCGGTGGTGATGAACATGATCCGCGACAGATCGAATGGCACGCCGAGATAGTTGTCGCGGAAGGTCGAGTTCTGCTCGGGGTCGAGCACCTCGAGGAGCGCCGAGGCGGGATCGCCCTGGTTGCTGCGGCCGAGTTTGTCGATCTCGTCGAGCATCATGACGCATTGCCGGCTGCCGGCGCGGCGGATGCCCTGCAGGATGTTGCCCGGCAACGAGCCGATATAAGTGCGGCGGTGGCCGCGGATCTCGGCTTCGTCATGCGTACCGCCGAGGCTGACCCGGACGAATTTGCGCCCCGTCGCGCGCGCGATGCTCTGGCCCAACGAGGTCTTGCCGACCCCGGGCGGCCCGACAAAGCACAGGATCGGGCTGCGCCCCTTCGGGTTGAGCTTGTGGATCGCCAGGAATTCGAGGATGCGGCGCTTGACCTTGGGCAGCCCGTAATGGTCCTCGTCGAGGATGCGGCGCGCCTCGGCGACAT
The DNA here is from genome assembly GCA_035534535.1 of Allostellaceae bacterium. Lineage (GTDB taxonomy): Bacteria > Pseudomonadota > Alphaproteobacteria > ATCC43930 > CGMCC-115725 > DATARH01. The sequence goes on from DATLRS010000237.1 coordinate 4,467, forward strand.
CGATCGGCGGCTCGTCCTCGGCTGCCCAGGGCAGTTCGATCAGCCATTCGAGATAGCTGCGCGCCATCGAATATTCGCCGGCCGCTTCGGGCATCCGTTCGAGCCGCGCCACCTCCTGCTTGGCGTGCGCCTCGACCTCGGCCGGCATCTTGGCGGCGTCGATCTTGCGGCGCAGCTCGGCGATCTCCTGGCTTTTGGCGTCGTCGCCCTCGCCCAGTTCCTTCTGGATCGTGCGCATCTGCTCGCGCAGCAGGAATTCGCGCTGGCGGTCGTCGATCGTCTCCTTGGTGCGGTCGCTGATCTGGCGCGACAGCCGCAGCACTTCGAGCCGGTGCGACAAGAGCTGCGAGACGCGTTCGAGGCGGCTCTCAATCGCGAAGGTTTCGAGGATCTCCTGCTTTTCGTCCGGCGTGATGTCCATGAAGCTGGCGATCAGGTCGGCCAGGGCCGGCGCCTCGGTCACGCCGTGCACCGCGTTGACCAGCTCGGCCGGGGTCTGCGGCAGCAGCTGCAGCACCTCGAGCGCCTGGTTGCGCAGCGTCAGCAACCGGGCCTCGATCTGCGTGCTCTGCTCGACCGATTCGGGGACAAACTCGACGCGCGCCACGAAAAACGGATAGCCGTCGAGGAATTCGGTGATGCGGAAGCGACGATCGCCCTGGCAGATCACATGATGGCCGCCATCCGGGCTGGTGACGTAGCGCAGGACGTTGGCCGCGGTGCCGACGCGATGCAGGTCGATCGGCATCGGTTCGTCGGTAGCCGCTTCGCGCTGCAAGACCACGCCGATCGGGCGGCTCAGCCGGATCGCGGCCTGCGCCGCGAGGATCGAGCGCGGCCGCCCGAGCGTCAGCGGCAGCACCGTCTGCGGGAACAGCACGAGGTTGCGCGTCGAGACCAGGATCAGCGCATCGGCCGGGACGCTCGGGACCGCTTCGATCCCGGCCGGCCCGGCCGCAGCGGCGGCTTGCGGCTGTGGCGCGCCGGCCTCGGCCATGCGTGTCGCGTATTCTTCTGGCGGCATCACCGCCCTCCTTTCTGCAAACGCAGCATCAGGCACCCGTTGGCGAGCTGCCGGCCGGAAATCTGCAGCGGCACCGGCGGCAGCGCGATGCGGCGCTCGAAATGGCCGTAGGGGATCTCCATGCGCAAAATCCGCGCGCTCTGCAGCTCGCGCGGCAAGGGCCGCTCGCCGGTGACGGCGAGTGTGCCCGAATGCAGGCTCACCACGATGCTGTCGAGCTCGACGCCGGGCATGGCAATCAGGATGGTCAGCGCATCCTCGGTCTCGAAGACGTCGATCGGCGCTTCCCAATAGGGCGTCGCGTGATGAAAAAACTGCCGGTGCAGGCGCTCCGCCCGCGCCATGGCGGCGCAGGCGTCGGCCCACATCCGTGCTTCGAGCTGGCGTTGCGACATGATCGGCTCCGGGCCCGTCGATCCGCCGGGAATTCGGCTGCTGCTCATATGATAATCAAAATGCCCGGTTGAAGGAGCGGCCCACGGCAATCCTGCGCCGCGGCGGGCGAGGGTGAGGCGCGGCGGTTTGCTGTAGGCGCGCGGCGCGAAACCCGCTATCAGCGTCGCCGCAACGGAGGGCGAGGCGGCAGTGGCGGTGGTCAGCGAACGGACGGTGGCGCTGGTTGCGGAGATCGCGGCGCAGGCGGAACGCGTCGAGACGCCGTGCGGCGACGGCGCGATGGTATGGCATTGTTGGGGCAGCGGCCCGCCGCTGGTGCTGCTGCATGGCGGCTATGGTTCATGGACGCATTGGATCCGCAACGTGCTGCCGCTGGCGCGGCGGTTCCGGGTCATTGCGCCGGACGCGCCCGGCCTCGGCGACTCGGCGACGCCGCCCGAGCCGCATACCGCCGAGGGGCTGGCGGCGATCGTCGTCGCCGGGCTGCGCATCGTGCTGCCGCCGGGCGATCGGCTGCATCTCGCCGGGTTCTCGTTCGGCGGCGTCCTGGGCGGCCATGTCGCGGCGCAGCTCGGCGACCGGGTGCGCGGCTTTACCGTGGTCGGGTCGAACGGGCTCGGTCTGGAGCGCTCGCCGACGCCATTGCGCCGGGTCGCCCCTGGCGCCAGCGAGGCGGAGGAATTCGCCACCCACCGCTATAATCTCAACCAGCTGATGATCGCCGACCCGGGCAAGATCGACGCGTTGGCGCTCCATCTGCAAAAGACCAACCATGCGCGCGCCCGCCTGCGCAGCCGGCGTTTTTCGCGCTCCGACGCCCTGGTGCGGGCGCTGCCGCAGGTGAGCGCACGGCTCGATGGGATCTGGGGCGAACGCGACGCGACGGCCTACCCGCATCTCGACGAGCGCGCCCGCATCCTGCGCGGCTTTCAGCCGGACGCACGCTTCGCCGTGGTGCCCGGCGCAGGGCATTGGGTCCAATACGAGGCGGCCGACCCGTTCAACGCGCTGCTCGCCGACTTCGCCGCGAGTCCCAAATAGCGGCCTCACGCGCTGGGGAGCGGGACGAGCAGCAGGTAGCCGTTGAGGGTGAGCAGGGTGGCGCACAGGGCGAGGACGCTGCTGACGCCGAGCAGCCAGGGCGAGGCTGCCACGATGGCCACCGAGCCGAGCACGATCGCGATCTGGAACAGCGCTTCGGCGTATTCGAAATTGGGGATTTGCGCCGCGGCATGGTCGCGCTTCGCCTCCCACCGCTTTGCCGCGGCGACCAACTCTTTTTTGCCGTTGCCGGTTGAGGGTTCGCTCTCATAGCGCTTGGCGGTGTCGCGGTAGCGCTTGGCCAGCTGAGCGATCTTGGCAACCCGCTCGGGCGACAGGCCCGGCGCACCGGCGGCCAGCAATTCGAGCTGGTCGGCAGCGGTTTGGTAATGAATCTGGCGGCTGTATTTCGCCTGATAGAAGGCGTAGGTGTCGGATGCCTGAATGTTCGCGTTCAGCATTTCCTTGGTCGCCTCGGCCCCGCCGAGCGAAGCGATCGCCAGCAGCATCGCGACGATGCCGACGTAGATCCCGATGATGCGGCGAAACCAGTCGTGCGCGGGGGCGGCGTGGGCTTCGGGTTCCGAGTGTTCATGGATCTGTTCGGCGATCTCGTGCGCTTCCACGTCGTTGCCTCTGCGTTGTACGGCTCGACCGGGCGCGCTGCCGGACGGCAAGGCGCTCGACCCGGATTGCCGAACAATCTAGCATGCCGCGCTTGCCGGCCGCGAGAGCGCGGCGTCGTCCCCACCGGACGTCCGCAACCGTCCAGCGGGGTCAGAAATAGTCGCCGATGAATATCAACCAATTGATTGCCGATAACGGCGCCTCATTCTACCTGATTGTCTTGCTTTGGACCTTTCTCGAGGGCGAGACGGTGGTGATTTTCGCCGGCTTCGCCGCCGCCCAGGGGCTGATCGACCCGTTGCTGCTGCTGATCGCGGCGTGGCTCGGCAGTTTCGCCGGCGATCAGTGTTATTTCTGGCTGGGCCGGCAGTTCGGCCTGCGCCTGCTCGACCGCTTTCCGCGCTGGCGCCATCGGGTCGATGCCGCGCTCGATTGGCTGGAGAAGTACGATACCGGGTTCATCCTGTCGTTCCGCTTCATCTATGGGGTGCGCAACGTCTCGTCTTTTGCGCTGGGGCTGAGCGCGGTTCTCTGGAAACGGTTCCTGTGGCTGAACTTCGCGGCGGCCGGGCTGTGGGCGGTGATTTTTGTCGCGGTCGGCTATTTCCTCGGCAGCGCCTTTCATAAGATGCTCGGCGACATCGCCCGCTGGTCCAGTCTGGCGATGCTCGGCGCCTTTGTCGCGATCGGCGCCGGCATGTGGCTGCTGCATCGCTTGCAGCGGCGGCGCCGGGTGCGCGTCCCGGCGGGTGCGAAAGTGCTGGTCCCGCCGCCCTGATCGCTAACCGATCACCGTCACGCCGCTGCCGACCGCAAGGCCGAGCAGCCGATCCGCACGCCCCGAATTGACGGCAATCTCGGCCAGCCCGTTCGAATTGACGTACCAGAAGGCGGTTCCCTGCGGCACCGCCGAGAACGTCGCGGCCGGCGCGATTCGGTGCCCGCCGGCGACGAGATGGGCCGTCGCGGGCAGGCTGTCGCCGCGCCATCCGGTCAGTGCATTGCCGTAATGGTCGAGATAGACGATCTCGGCGAGATCGTCGGGCCAATCGGGGTGACGCAGGGACGCGGTCGGCTGCGCCAGGGAGGCGGCCGGCTCGCCGCGCGCCAATCGTCCGGCGACGGGAGCGAACAGGTCGCGGCCGTGGAAGCTCGCCGACAGGCGTTCGGGACGCCAGGTGATGTGCCAGGCGCGCGGGCGCGCGGCGCGCCGCAGCACGAGCTCGAACAGGCCGTTATCCGGCCCCACATAATGCCGGCCGTCGGCCTCGACGATCAGCGCGCGGCGGTCGCCGCCGACCCCCGGGTCGATGACGCACAGCAATACGGTTCCCGCCGGAAACCAGGCGGCATAGGCGGCCAGCAGATAGGCGGCCGGCTTCGGCTGTCCGGCCGGCGCGTCGGCGAACAGCGGGATCACCGGCACACCCGGCGCGGTCTGCTGCAGGACCGCGCTGAGCTGGCCGGTATAGGGGCCGGCGAGGCCGAAATCGGTGAACAGCACGATCATCGCGCGACTATGCCGCCGCCGGCCTCGCTGCGGCAAGCCGACGCCGGCGTAGCATCCGCGATTTTGCTGGCGCTGCCGCTTATCTTATCCAATCCCAGAACTGGGTCTGGGTTCGCGCCAGGCGACAACAGAACGTCAAGAGATCGCCCCGGCGACAGCCGCCAGCGGGGGCGTCGCCCGCAGAACGAACTGCGTTCCCTTCGGACGGGCCGCACGACTGCAAGTCGGGGGGCCCGCTGCGACCGAGGGGTTCTTGCAAATATTGGCGCGTTGCGTATCGTCGGCGCGCTGGGGAGTTTCGGCTTGGGGGAAAATATGAAGAGGGTGGTCCTGATCGCGGCGCTGCTTGCAGCGACGCTGGCGGCGCAGCCGGGCTGGGCGGCGCATAAATCGCACGCCGTCCGCCGTCACTGCGGGCCGTCGAGCGCGACCGAAGCCGAGGCGGGGATCCGCTACATGACCGACCTGATGGTGGTCAGCTCGGTGTGCGGCGATACGGTCTATGCCGAGTTCCGGCTGCGCAACCGGGATGCGATCATTGCATACCAGAAAGCGCTGATCCGACGGTTCCGCGGTACCGCGGGCTTCGATCACTGGAACACCGTGCTCGCCAACGAGGTCTCGCAACGCCAGGCGAGCGTGCCGCCGGCGCTGTTCTGCCAGCAGTCGCAACCGCTGCTGAAACAGGCGAGCGCTCTCGATGCAAGGGGGTTCCGCGCCTATGCGGCGGCGCAGGCGGCGGCCGCCGCGCCGACCGCCACATGCCGGAAATAGCCAGCTCCCGCGGCCCTTGAGAGGCATCCCGGCGGCTGCCGCCAGAAGGAATCCACCAGCGCTGCGAACTGCGCTACAGTAGGCGCAGCAGACAGCGGGAGGAGCACGATGGCGCGGATCGTTCTCGGGATGGCTAGCTCGCACACGCCGATGCTCAATGCGCCGCCGACCGATTGGCCGCGCTTTATCGAGCGCGATTCGCAGCGCACGAACCTGCTCGACACCGACGGGCGGCTGACCACCTACGAGGCGCAGCTCACGCACGCGCCTTCCGGCATCGCCGGCGAGATATCGCCCGAGCGGATGGCGGCGCGGCACACTGCGGTGCAGGGCGCCATTGCGCGGCTTGGCCAATATCTTGCCGAGGCGAAGCTCGACGCGCTGATCGTTTGCGGCGACGATCAGGAGGAGCTTTACCAGCACGACAACATGCCGGGCATCCTGGTCTATTACGGCGAGACGATCCGCAACGTGCCGCTGCCGCCGCCGCCGGAGCCGACCTGGGGATGGCGGGCGAGCGCGCGCTGGCATGAGGAGAAGGTGCCACGCGACTACCCGGTCGATGCCAGGCTGGCGCAGCACCTGATCGATGCATTGATCGACCGCGAATTCGACATTTCCGCCTCGAACGGGATCGCGGAAGGGATGGGCGAGGGGCACGCGATCGGCTTTGTCCACCGGCGGATCATGCAAGAGCCTGTCGTGCCGGTCGTGCCGGTTTCGATCAACACCTACTATCCGCCGAACCAGCCGACGCCGCAGCGCTGCTACAGGCTGGGCCAGGCGATCCGCGCCGCCGTCGAAGCCTATCCGGCGGACATCAGGGTCGGCATCGTGGCCTCGGGCGGGCTGAGCCATTTCGTCGTCGACGAGGCGCTCGACCGCGGCCTTCTCGACCTGCTGAAGAAGAAGGACGGCGCCGGCATCGCTGGCCTGGCGCGCGAAAAACTCAATTCGGGCAGCTCGGAGATCCGCAACTGGATCTGCGTCGCCGGCGCCGTCGAGCATCTCGCGCTCGAATGGTCGCTCTACGAGCCCGGCTACCGCACCCCGGCCGGCACCGGCACCGGGCTCGGCTTCGCATTCTGGTCGTAGGTTCGGACATTCCGACGATGCCATCCGAGGCGGTCATTCCGGGGCGCCGCCCAGCGGTCCCGGGCTCAACCCTTCGGGCCGCCCCGGAACGACCTGTTCTTTGGATTGAAAACCCGATGACGCGCAGTCGCGCCGTCGGATAGGAGAAAGCACCATGCGCAGGAAGGACAGCGAGGATCTCGTCCGGGTCGGGCCGGGCACCGCGATGGGTACGCTGATGCGGGAATATTGGATGCCGGCGGCGATGTCGTCGGAGCTGGCGGCCGATGGCGCGCCGGTGCGCCTGTTGCTGTTGGGCGAGCAGCTGATCGCGTTCCGCGACAGCGCGGGACGGGTCGGGGTCATGGACCACCGCTGCCCGCACCGCTGCGCCTCGCTGTTTCTGGGACGCAACGAGGACAACGGCATCCGCTGCGTCTATCACGGCTGGAAATACGACGTTGACGGCAATTGCGTCGACACGCCGAACCTCGCCGGCCATGACGATTTCAAGAAGCGGGTCAAGGCCAAGGCCTATCGCACCGTCGAGCGCAACGGCCTCGTCTGGGTCTATATGGGCAGCCGCAAGGCAGCCCCGCCGCTGCCGCAGATCGAGGCGACGCTGCTGCCGGCGAGCGATGTGTCGATCAATTTCGTGCAGCGCGAATGCAACTGGATGCAGGCGCTCGAAGGCGACATCGACACCTCGCATTTCGGCTTCCTGCATGCCGGCGGCGTCAACCCCGACGACGTGCCGGAGGACAGCCTGTTCCGCTACACGGTGACCAATCGCGCGCCCGACTACCATGTCGCCGACACCAAGGCCGGCACGATGTACGCCGCTCATCGCGAGGCGGAACCGGGCAAGACCTATTGGCGCTTTGCCAATTTCATGATGCCGTTCTGGACCCAGACGCCGCAGGGCAAGTTTACCGAGCATCTGCACAACCGCGCCTGGGTCCCGATGGACGACCACCACACGATGTTTGTCAGCCTGACCTGGCGGCAGCATCCGCCCTCGGTCGGCCCCAACAAGCAGGGCCAGATGATGCCGGGCTTCAAGCGGGTCTTCGACTATCTGCCGAACACCACCGACTGGCTCGGCCGCTGGCGGCTCAACGGTCGCCCGGAAAACGACTGGCTGGTGAGCCGGGAGGCGCAGAAAAACGGCAACTACACCGGCATCGACGGCATCCACGCGCAGGACCAGGCGGTCACCGAAAGCATGGGGCCGATCACCGACCATCTGTTCGAGCATCTGGCGCCCTCTGACCGGATGATCATGGCGACCCGCCGGCGCCTCCTGAAAGCGGCGCGCGCGCTGGCCAAGGATGGCACCGTGCCGCCCGGCGTCGACGACCCTGACATCATGTACGCGGTGCGCAGCGGCGATTTCGTCACCGACGCCAAGCTCGGCTGGCGCGAAGCCTACGACCGCCAGATGCAAGCCTCCGTGCGGCCGCTGAAACTGGCGGCGGAATAGGGACACATAGGACGGCCGAGCACAGCTGAGCACTCCATTTTGCGACCTCATACCCAGTCCGCCCGAGGACGACTCACGGGTTCTGTCGGTCGAGCCGGTCGTATCGCTCAGTCTGGGGGTGCTTAACAGAGCGTCCGACCACGGCAACACCGCGGCCTTGGCTGGCGCGCGCGAGGTGTCTGCCGCACTCCCCACGTTGCTGGCGGCGATATCCCCCGCCAAAGTGGCGGGCGCTGCTAGCCTAATGCTCCCCTGGCCGCAGTCGGGGGAGCGTTTTCGCGTCTAAGTGTTTGAAAGAATGGTCGGAGCGGAGAGATTCGAACTCTCGACCCTCAGCACCCCATGCTGATGCGCTACCAGGCTGCGCTACGCTCCGTCCGGGCCTTCTGGCAGACCGATCATACCGGGGCGGCGGGCGCAGCGCAACGCACCCGGATACGGGCACGTTCGATCGTGGCCATGGCTTTCGCCTCCCGGCAGGGGTGTGGTAGGATGGCGAAGAACGCGCGATTTGGGGAGCGACGGCGCCCTTGGGGCGTTATCCCCGCGGACCGATCCCGGAGGAAGCCGTGAACAAGCTGTTTGGTGCCTTCGCCGCCATCGCCGTGGCGTTCATCCTCGCCTCGCCGCCAGCCGCAGCAAGCTGTGTCTGGCACGGCCATCGGACCCATTGCTGGCATCACCGCTACTACCGTCATCATATCCGGCATTATCGTACCTTTTACGATCCGCAGGCTTATTACGACCACCGTGATTATCCCTACGCCTATTATCCGGCGCCGGCCGGCTATCAACCCTTCACGTATACCTGCCTGCCGCTCGGGTATTTCTGTCTCTGATCGAGGCCGTTCAGCGGTTGCTTACTCCCCGATCGCCGCCTTGACGCGCTCGGCGGTCAGCGGCAGGTCGCGCATCCGCACGCCGGCGGCATCGGCGACCGCGTTGGCGATTGCCGCGGCGGTCGGTCCCTGCGCTGCCTCGCCGGTGCCGAGAAACGGCCGGTCCGGCTGGTCGATCAGGTAAACCTCGAGCGAGTCGGGCGCCGCCGAGAAGCGCATGATCGGATAGCTGCTCCAGTCGCGGCTCAGGATGCGGGTGCGGTCGAACCGCACGCTTTCGTAGAGCGTC
>DATLRS010000238.1:0-5726 GCA_035534535.1 Allostellaceae bacterium
GATGCGGCGGTGCGGGTGTCGCGGCCGCTCGATCTGGTCGCGCTGCCGCTCATCGTCATGCAGCACGAGCACCTGATCGAGCGGGTCGCCGAAGCGATGGGCCTCGGCCGCGTGAGCGTGATCTGGACCGCTCCCGACAAGGCGGGCCCGCTCGCAGCACTGGCCGACAACGATCTTGTCGCGGCCGATCTCGCGCCCTTTCTGCTGGCCGCCGACGCCACCTTCGGCAAGCCGCAGGCGGTACGCGCGCTGGGCGCCATCGCGCAGCGCCCCTATGTGCTGGTGACCCGCAACCCGGCGGTCAAAACGATCCGCGATTTCGGCCCCGCCGACCATATCGCGGTGCCGGCGCTGAAGATTTCCGGGCCGGCGGTGATGCTGGAAATGGCGGCGGCGCAGGAATGGGGGCCGGAGCATTACGCCAGGCTCGATGCGCTGACGCTGGCGCGGCCCGACGCGGCGGCGGCGGACGCGCTGATCGCCGGCAAGGGCGATATCGACGCGCATTTCTCGCGCACGCCCTACAGCGATGCCGAACTCGGCGACCCGGCGATCCACCGGGTGATGGATTCGTTCGACATCGCCGGCCCGCACAGCGCGGCGCTGCTGGCCGCCACGACGCGTTTCGCCGCCGCCAACCCGGAGCTGTGCAAGGCGATCCTCTCGGCCCTGCAGGCGGCCGACGACTTCATCAGCAAGACCCCGGGCGCGGCGGCGGAAATCTTTGCCGCGACGGGCAAGGATCAGGCCATCCCGCTGGAGGCCCTCAGCGACATCATCGGCGACCCCGATCTCGCCTATCGGGCGCCCCCGGCCGGCCTCTTGCGCACTGCCCTCTTCATGCACCGGGTCGGCCGGCTGAAGCACCGTCCGCAGGCCTGGCAGGATTTGTTCCTGCCGGCCGCCCGCGACCTGAAGGGGAGCTGACGACGCGAATCGGTAATCCGTTCGACGTCAATTTTAAAAATGGATGCGCAGCCCGGCCGTAAAGAATTGTGCGCCGGCATGCACCCCGTTGATCGCCCCAAAGATGCCGGACCGGTGATGGAATCTGACCACCAGTTCATAATCCTGATATTGAGGCAGCGCGAAGGTGATCTCAGGCGAGAAAAAATTCAACAAATCGGAGCCGCGAAACACCAGCTTATTTCCGACGATCCGATAATTATCCATCAGACGCTCGCGGGTGTCGACCTGCGTGGTGAGGCTGATCCCTTCCGAGATGGCGATCGACGTTTTGATGTAATTGTTCCACGGGAATTCGGTCCAGCGGAAGTCCACGGCTCCCCAGAATTCGGTGGCATGCATGTCGCCGAAGCGCTGCCCGACCCCGAACTCGGGCTCAAGGCTCAAGGCATGCCAGAACGTCACCAGGCGGCGCGAAAACGTGGCGGCGCCGATCGCGGAATGGCCCCAATGCCACGACCAGGGCAGCGCCGGCGGCGCCTTGAGGAAGAATATCCGCAACATCGACGTCGTGACTTCCCCGCCGCCGTACAGCGAAAACGCGCAATCGCCATTGCACGGCCGAAAGAAATTGTCGCCGTTCCAGTCGATCCAGCCCGTCCCCGCGGCCGGGGCGTTGGCCGGGCCAGCCTGGCAAGCCAATCCTGCGAACGCGACGAAGAGCGCTGCCGCGAGCGCGCCAACGACCCGGCTGGCGCGCCGGCACAACGCACCGCGGCGGCTTCGCATCGACACCGGGGACCCTCCACCGGATCATCGGCACCCTGCAATGCGCGCCGAAGTGCAAACCTTACGGCGCAACCATCGCACCGAACAATACGTTTCGATTCCCCGGCCAGCGCCGGGAATGCCAGTTGCATTCGGGCGCGTTCGCTCCGATAAACTGCACGACGATTTTGCGAGTGACGCCCATGCAGCTGCGCGTCCGCGCGATCACCTACCTGGCCGAGGACGTCAACGGCTACGAACTGGTCGATCCCAAGGGGCGCGACCTGCCGCGCTTTGCGGCCGGGGCGCATATCGGGGTGCGGCTGGGCAATGCGGTGTGGCGCGACTATTCGTTGTGGAACGACCCGGCCGAGCGGCGGCGCTATTGCATCGCCGTGCTGCGCGAGAAGCTCGGCGAGGGCTCGCGCCTGCTGCACGACGCGGTGCGGGTCGGCGACCTCGTCGAGGTGTCGCTGCCGCGCAATCATTTCCCGCTCGCCGAGGCGGCCGAGCGCTATCTGCTGTTGGCCGGCGGCATCGGCATCACGCCGATCATGGCGATGATCGCCGAATTGCGGCGCCGGCAAGCCGAGTTCCGCCTGCATTACTGTACCCGGACGCCCGAGAAGACTGCGTTTCGCGACGAATTGGAGCTGCTCGCCGCGCTCGGCCGGGTGGTGTTCCACCATGATTGCGGCGACCCGGCGCAGGGGCTCGACATCGCCGCGCTGCTCAAGGAGCCGCAGCCCGGCACGCATCTTTATTTTTGCGGCCCGGCCGGCATGATGGCCGCGGCCACTGCCGCCGCGGCGCACTGGCCGGCAGGCAGCGTGCATTGCGAATACTTTTCCGGTCCCGGCGCCGCGCCGCCCGCCCGCTTCGCCGACGACCGGCCGTTTCGCGTTCGCCTCGCCGAGAGCGGCGCCGAATTCGACGTTCCGCCCGGCGCGACGATCATCGACGTGCTGCGCCAGCACGGCATCGCAACCCGCACCTCGTGCGAGCTGGGCTATTGCGGCGCCTGCCTGACGCGCTACCTCGAGGGCGAGCCCGACCACCGCGACCCGATCCTCGCCGAGCGCGCCCGCCAGACCCACCTGTTGATCTGCTGCTCGCGGGCGAAGACCCCGCTGCTGGTGCTGGATCTCTGAGGGAGGCCGCCGCTGCTGCTCGCCCGGCAAGATCGAACGCGTCAACGGCGAGATCAAGCGCCGCACCGAGGTTGTCGCCATTTCCCGACGACGCGGCCGCGATCCGGCTCGTCGGCGCTATCCTCGCGGAACAACATGATGAAGGGGCGGTCCGGCGGGCCCGCTGCATGACCCTGGAAACCATGACCCCGTCGGGCGACGATCCCGTCGTCACTGCCTCGGTTCAGGCAGCGGCGTGGCCGGGACAAGCCCGGCGATGACGGCCTGAGGCGATAAATGGGAGGTAGCGATGCCCTTATTGTATGAGAAACACGGTGCGATCGCCGTCCTGACATTGTCGCGGCCGCAGGCGCGCAACGCCTGGGGCGAGGATTATAATGGGGCGCTGAAGGAATTGCTGCCGCAACTTGAGGACGACCCGGAGATCCGCGTCGTCGTGTTGACCGGCGACGAGGCGGGCGGCGCATTCAGCGCCGGCGCCAACATCAAGGACCCGAAAACCCACACCAGCGGCTCGATGGCCGAGGCGATCGAGGCGCTGCCGAAGCGGCGGCGCCATCAGGCGATGAACCTGTTGTCCGACTTCGCCAAGCCGCTGATCGCTGCGGTCAACGGCTATGCGGTCGGCATCGGCTGCATCGTCACCTATTGCTGCGACCTGATCGTCGCGTCCGAGCGCGCCGAATGGCGGCTGCCGCAGGTGGCGCTCGGCATCCTGCCGGCGCAGGGCGGCACGGTGCGCCTGGCGCGCTGGGTTGGCCGCGGCCAGGCGATGAAGGTCGCGATGGGCTTTCCGCTCAAAGCCGAGGAAGCCTACCGGATCGGCCTCGCGCAATGGCTGGTGCCGCACGACCAGTTGATGACCAAGGCGATGGAGGTCGCCGAGCACATCGCGGCATTGCCGCCGCTGGCGGCCCGGCTGGCCAAGGAGGCGGTCGCGTTCGGGCTCGACGGGTCGTTGCGCGAGGCGGCCAACGCCGATCTCTACCGCTTCATGGCGCTCGAGCTGACCGAGGACAAACAGGAGGCGCACCAAGCCTGGCGCGAACGCCGCCGGCCGGTGCTGAAGGGGCGCTAGGCGCTTCCTTTATCCGTGGCGGTGCACGGCGTCGATCCAGCGCACCGCTTCCGGCTTCTCGACCGGCTCGATGTCGAGATTGACGACGACCGCCTCGTTGTCGCTGCGCACCAGCACGCATTCGAGCGTCTCATCGGTCGAGCCGTTGATCTCCTGATGCGGCACATAGGGCGGGACGAAGATGAAGTCGCCGGGTCCCGCCTCGGCGACAAATTCGAGATGGTCGCCCCAGCGCATCCGCGCCCGGCCCTTCAGCACATAGATGACGCTTTCGAGGGCGCCATGGTGATGCGCGCCGGTCTTGGCGTTGGGGTGGATATGGACCGTGCCGGCCCAGATCTTCTGCGCCCCGACGCGGGCCAAATTGATCGCCGCGGCGCGGTTCATGCCCGGCGTCTGCGGCGTGTTGGTGTCGAGCTGATTGCCCGGGATCACCTTGACGCCGTGCTCCTTCCAGTCGATCGCCGTGCCGTCGTGCCGCTCGCTCATCCCGCCTGCCCCGAAAGCCACCACGCTCTCGGGGCAATATGGGTGCGCGCGCTCATTATCAACAGTTTAATGAGACAAAATTATTTCATTCAACGATTATATAATGTTATATTGTGGCGGGCGAGCGAAAATCTTGGCCGGCGGGCCGCTCTCGGCGACACTATGCGTGGCGACACTATGCGCGGCGACGCTTGGCGCCGGCGGGTGCACTGGGATGGGGGCTCGGATGATCCGCAAAATCGGGATTGCCGCCGGCACAGGCCCCGCCATAGATCATCTGTGAACCAGCGGATCCCCGATGCGCGCAATGACCTATCCGTGGAACGATTATAGCGGCCGCCTGTCGCTTCTGAAGCTGATCGTCTTCGTCGCGCTGTTCGGCCCGGCGTCGTGGACCGTGCTGTCGTTCTTTCTCGGCTGGCTGGAGCCCCGCCCGTTCAACGAGGCGATCCACCAGATCGGGCTGTGGACGATTCGCCTGATTTTTATCGCGCTGGCGATCACCCCGCTGCGCCGCATCCTGCAATGGTCGCGGCTTTTGGTGGTGCGGCGGATGATCGGGGTCGCCGCCTTCGCCTATGCGTTGTGTCATCTGAGCCTCTACACCGCCGACCAGATGTTCGACATCGCCAAGGTCGCGAGCGAGATCGTGCTGCGGATCTACCTGACGATCGGTTTTGTCGCGGTGCTCGGCCTCGCCGCGCTGGCGGCGACCTCGACCGACGCGATGATCCGCCGGCTCGGCGCCCGCCGATGGCAGAGGTTGCACCGCATCGTCTACGGCATCGCCCTGCTCGCGGTCATTCATTTCTGTATGCAGTCGAAGCTCGACCTGTGGGAGCCGACGATCATGGCCGGACTCTACTTCTGGCTGATGGGATACCGGCTGCTGGCCCGCTGGCTGGCGGTGCGCGGCCGATTGCCGCTCGTCTGGGTGGCCGCGCTCGGGATCGCGGCGGCCATCGCAACCGGGCTCGGCGAGGCGAGTTATTTCGCGATCGCCTACCATGCCGACCCGGGCCGCGTCATCGCCACCAACTGGTCGCTGATGCTCGGCGTGCGGCCGGCGGTGGTCGTGCTCGGGCTGGGGCTCGCGATCACCGCGGGCGGCGCCTTGCGCACGCTGCTGCCGCTGTTGGCCAAGCGCCGCGCGGGTTTCGCCTGAACCGGCCGGTATCGGGCATCGCGATGGACGACCGGGGTGCGCTGCTGCGCGAGCTGATGGCGGTGTTCGACGATCTGCCGGCGGCGTTGCGCGATGCGATCAATTACGCGCCGGAGCCGCTCGACCCAAAGCGCCTCGCAACGCTGTGCCGGCGGCACGGCGCCGGCAA
>DATLRS010000239.1:0-9454 GCA_035534535.1 Allostellaceae bacterium
CACGAAGCCGGTAAACGACCAATCCAGACCGTCATGGCCGGGCTTGTCCCGGCCATCCAGGTGGATCAAGACGCGGATCCCCGGGTCAAGCCCGGGGATGACGAATAAAGGGGTTCGCTGCAGCGGCGGTCAGGCGATCGAGAAGGAATTGCCGCAGCCGCAGGACGAGGCGGCGTTGGGGTTCTTGATCTGGAACGCGGCGCCCATCAGATCCTCGACGAAATCAACCTCGGCGCCGTTCAAAAGGTCGAGCGAGGTGTCGTCGACGATGACCGCGACGCCGCCCTGCTCGAAGACGAGATCGTCCGGGCTCTTCTGGTCGTCGAAGCTCAGCCCGTATTGAAACCCGGAGCAGCCGCCGCCCGACACGGCGATGCGCAAAAAGGCGCCTTCGGCCTCTTCCTGCTGCTTCAGTTCGGCGATGCGCTGCGCCGCGCGGTCGGTGATGACGATGCGACGTACGCTCTCGGCTTCCGGCATAACCTCGGTCATGTGCCTTAGGCTCCCTCTCGCCGGCATCCGGCTGATTGTGTATTTAGGCACTCCCGGCGCTCGATCAAAGCGGGAGAATGCCGGGGCTTTGCAGGAAGGAGTCGATCATGTTGCGGGCGCTGCCCGGCGGACGCCGCCACGCGCAGCAGGCGACGCCGCCCGAAACGCTGGCCTGTCTGCAGGCGCTCGAGCGCAAGGTGCTGTGGCTGTCGACCTGGATGATCCACAACGCCAACCATGTGCGGCCGAGCCGCGACGGGCTCAAGGTCGGCGGCCATCAGGCGTCGAGCGCCTCGGTCGCGACCCTGATGACGGCGCTTTATCTCGACGTCATGCGGCCGCAGGACCGGGTTGCGGTCAAGCCGCACGCCGCGCCGGTATTCCACGCGCTGCAATACCTGCTGGGGCAGCAGAGCCGCGACAAGCTGGAGCGGTTTCGCGCCTTCGGCGGTGCGCAATCCTATCCGTCGCGCACCAAGGACGGCGACATCGTCGATTTCTCGACCGGCTCGGTCGGCCTCGGCGTCGGCATGACCCTGTTTGCGTCCCTGGTGCAGGATTACCTGCGGCTGCACCGGCTGACGCCCACTGATGCTGCGCCCGGCCGGATGATCGCGCTGGCGGGCGACGCCGAACTCGACGAGGGCAACATCTTCGAGGCGTTGCTCGAGGGCTGGAAGCACGACGTGCGCAATTTGTGGTGGGTCATCGACTACAACCGCCAGAGCCTCGATGCGGTGGTCTCCGACCGGCTGTTCGGGCGCATCGACGCGCTGTTCGAGATGTTCGGCTGGCGCGTCGTCACGCTGAAATACGGCCGCCTGTTGCAGGCCGCCTTCGCCCGCCCCGACGGCGACCAGCTGCGCGAGTGGATCGACGCCTGCCCCAATTCGCTCTATTCGGCGCTCGTCTACAAAGGCGGCGAGGGCTGGCGCGAGCATCTGCGGCGCGACCTCAACCGCTATCCCGGCATCCGCGCGATCCTCGACGAGCATGACGATGCGGCCTTGGCGCGGCTGATGACCAACCTCGCCGGGCACGACATGGGCTCGGTCTTGGAGGCTTTCCACGCTGTCGCCGACGACCAGCCGACCTGCTTTATCGCCTATACGATCAAGGGCTATGGCCTGCCGTTTGCCGGGCACAAGGACAACCATGCCGGGCTGATGAACCCGCAGCAGCTCGCCCTGCTGCAGGACGGCATGGCGGTGCCGCACGGCGCCGAATGGGACCCCTATGCCGGGCTCGACCTGCCCCCCCAGCAGCTTGACGCGTTTCTCGCGTCGGTGCCGCTGGTGCGGGCCGGCGGGCGCCATCATGCGACGGCGCCGATCGCCGTTCCCGCCGAATTGCCGGTGCCGCGCGGCGCGCGCCTGTCGACCCAGGAAGCCTTCGGCCGGATCCTCGGCGCGATCGCCTCCGACGACGCCGCGCTCGCGGCCCGCATCGTCACGACCTCGCCCGATGTGACGGTGTCGACCAATCTCGGCGCCTGGGTCAATCGCCGCGGCATCTTCGACCGCGCCGAACGGGCCGACACGTTCCGCGAGGAAAAAGTCGTCTCGGCGCAGCGCTGGGCGATGGCGCCGCACGGCCAGCACATCGAACTCGGCATCGCCGAGAGCAATCTGTTCCTGCAACTTGCCGCGCTGGGTCTGGCCGGGCCGCTATTCGGGGCGCGCCTCTTGCCGATCGGCACGCTCTACGATCCGTTCATCAAGCGCGGGCTCGACGCGCTCAATTACGCGCTCTACCAGGATGCCCGCTTCATCCTGGTGGCGACCCCGTCGGGCATCACGCTGGCGCCGGAGGGCGGCGCCCACCAATCGGTTGTCGAGCCGCTGATCGGGATCGGCCAGCCGGGGCTGGTCGGGTTCGAGCCGGCCTATGCCGACGAGCTCGCGATCCTGTTGCGCTGGGCGCTTGTCGAGATCCAGCGCGAGGGCGGGGAATCGGTCTATTTCCGGCTGTCGACACGGCCGGTCGAGCAGCCCGGGCGGCCGCCCGACGCCGGCCTCACAGAGGCGCTCGCGGCGGCGATCGTCGCCGGCGCCTACTGGCTGCGCGAGCCCGCCCCGGGGGCGGAGCTGGCGATCGCCTATTGCGGCGCGGTGGCGCCCGAGGCGATCGCCGCCTACGATGCGATCCGGGACGACCTGCCGGGGGCCGGGCTGCTGGCGATCACCTCGCCGGGACGCCTGCATCGCGATTGGCGCGCGGCGCTGGCGAATGGCGGCACCTGCCCGGCCGAACGCCTGTTGCGGCAGTTGCGCCCCGGCGCCGCGCTGGTCACGGTGGCCGACAGCCATCCGGCGACGCTGTCCTGGCTCGGCGCCGTCGCGCGCAACGTCGTGGTGCCGCTCGGCGTCGACCATTTCGGCCAGTCGGGCGACATCCCCGACCTTTACCGGGAATACGGCATCGATGCCGCGTCGATCATCGATGCCGCGGCGCGCGCCTGCCTGCGCGCCCGATTGTAGGCCGTGCCGGTACTATTTCTCCTTCGGTGCCGGGATCGCGGGAGGTGTCATCGGCGAGGCATCACGGTCGGACGGCGTCCCTTTGAGAACCGTCGTCGGAGGGTTGCTCGACCCTGATCCCACGCCTGATTCCACGCCTGATCCCGCTGCCGGGGTCTGGCCGCTCGTCAGGCGGCTCAGCGTATCCTGATCGAGACGGGCCGTGCGGTGCAGCCCGTTGTGCTGCTGAAATGCGGCGACCGCCGCCCGCGTCTGGTGGCCGACGATGCCGTCGATCCGCCCGCGGTAGAGGCCTTGCGACTGCAATTCTTGCTGCGCCTGCTTGATGTCGCTGCGCGCCAAGTGATGCCCGGCGGTGGCTTCGCCCATTTGCCTGGGCGCGGCCGCCAGCGGATTTGTTCCGGGTGCGGTGCTTTGCATCGTCGCGCTGGGTGGGGTGCTCGGCATGTCGGGGGGACTGCTGGTGCCGGGCGCCGCCTGGGCGGCAGCGGCGAGGCTGACGCCGAAAGCGAAGGTGACTATCGCTCTCACTGCTTGTTTCATCGAAGACTCTCCATTTAGAGGCACGAATAAAACGTGCCCTCTGACTGAACAGCCAGTTTTGGAGATTGTTACCTGGTTATCGTCAAAGCTGATCGGGCAGTCCCGTCTTCGCGCGACGCGACGCACTTCGGTCACACGACCCGGATATTCTTGAACTGCCACGGGTCGTCGCGGTCGAGATCCTCGGGGAACAGCAGTTCGCGGCCAGCGAGCGGCGTCCACTCGCCCCAGACGCCGACGACGTCGCCGAGATAGGGGCCGGCAATTTCGAGGATGCGGGCGAAATCCATCTCGTCGGGCTCGACGACGCCGCGGCGCGGGTGCTCGATCGCCCAGATAACCCCGGCGAGCACTGCGGCGGTGACCTGCAGCGAGGTCGCATTGTTGTGCGGCGCGACCCGCCGCGCCTCCTCGATCGTCAGCCGCGAGCCGTACCAATAGACGCCCTTTGGCGGCCCCAGCAGCAAGACGCCGAGTTCGTCGACGCCCCGGACGATCTCGTCCATCATCAGCCGCTTGCGGGTTTGCAGATGCCAGTTTTTGCCGGCCAGTTCGTGCAGGCTCAGCACCGCGTCGTCGCACGGGTGGTAGGCGTAATGGCAGGTCGGGCGATAGCGCACCGCCGCGCCGTCGCGCACGGTCAGATAGTCGGCGATCGAGATCGACTCGCCGTGGGTGATCAGAAAGCCGAGATAGGGTCCCTCGAGCGGGGTCCAGCTGCGCACCCGCGTTGCGGCACCCGGCCGCAGCAGGTAGATCGCCGCCTGGCTGCCGGCCGCGTGGCGCCCGGCATCCGCCGGAAAGTGCCGCTCATGGGTGCCCCAGCCCAGTTCGGCGGGCTGCGAGCCTTCGCTGAAGAACCCGTCGATCGACCAGGTGTTGACGAATTCGCCGGGCTCCTTGGGGATCGTGGCGACCTGCGTGTCGCGCTCGGCGATGTGGATCGCCTTGACCCCAAGCCGCTCGGCGAGCGCGGCCCAGCCGGCGCGGTCGACCGGCGCCGGCAGCGCCGGGTCGGCGTCGTGCGCGACGTCGAGCAGGGCCTGCTTAACGAAATGCGACACGAGCCCGGGATTGGCGCCGTGCGTCACCACCGCGGTCGGGCCACCCGCACCGTGCCGCCGCAACGCCAGCGCGCTCTCGCGCAGCGCATAGTTGGAGCGCGCCGCCGGCGACAGGCCGGGGTCGGTATAGCCGCCGGGCCACGGCTCGATGCAGGTGTCGAGGTAGAGCGCGTCCTTGTCGCGGCACAGCTCGATCAGCGCGACGCTCGACACGTCGACCGAAACATTGAGCAGGAAATCGCCGCTGGCGAGCAAGGGATCGAGCACGCGGCGGTAATTTTCCCGGGTCAGCGCCATCTCGACAAAGCGCACCCCGTATTCGGCGGCAACCGCTGCGCCGCGCGGCTCGGCGGTGACGATCGTGATCTGGTCCGGCCGCATCTCGATATGGCGCAGCAACAGCGGCAGCGCGCCCTGGCCGATGCTGCCGAAGCCGATGATCACCAGGCGGCCGGAAAAGGCGGTGAATTTGTCGTCGGGCATGATGGGGCGCAGCGGTACGGTCGCGGCGCACCGATGTCAAGGCAAGCGCTCGGTCGGCGGCGGCGTCTCGGCCATGATTTCGCCACCCGAGAGGATTGCAATAGCGCCGGACTTGGCTAGTGTGCGGGCGCTCATGTTGAGCTCCCCGGGGAGACCGGTGTTTATGCGTAAATCGATCGTCGCGATTGCCTTGGTAATGTTGCTGGCGCCGACCGCGGCATTGCCGCAGGCAAAGAGCGGCAACAGCGGCGTCTACGAGCAACTCAACCTGTTCGGCGAGGCGTTCGAGCGGATCCGCCGCGATGCGGTCGACCCGGTTGCCGACCAGCGGCTGGTCCAGACCGCGATCGCCGGCATGCTGGCCGGTCTCGACCCGCATTCGGTCTACCTTGACGAGACCCAGTACAAGGCCCTGCAGGACCGCACTGCCAGCGACAACGCAGCCTCCACCGGCCTCGTCGTGACGCTCGTCAAGGGGCAGCTGGAGGTCGTCGCGCCGCGTGACGGCTCGCCCGCCGCCAAGGCCGACATCAAGCCCGGCGACTTCATTTACACGATCGACAAGGAGCCGATTTACGATCTGACCCTGCCCGAGATCGAGCAGCGGCTGCACGGGAAGGCGGGCAGCAAAGTCGCCCTGATACTGCGCCGCGGCAGCAGCGAATTGATCAAGGTCACGCTGAGCCGCGTCGCCACCAAATTCCCGACCGTGACGCACCGGCTGGAAGGCGGCGATATCGGCTATATCCGCCTCGCCGGCTTTGATGACGCGACGCCGGCCGATCTCGCCGGCGCGGTAAAGGACCTGCAACAGCAGGCCGGCAGCAAGCTGATCGGCTACGTCCTCGACCTGCGCAACAATCCCGGCGGCAGCTTCGACATGGCGGTCAAGGCGGCGGACGCGTTCATCGACAAGGGCGACATTGCGACCGTCAAGAGCCGCAAGCCCGACCAGGTCAAGCACATCGCCGCGACCCCGGGCGACGTGGCGAATGGCCAACCGATCGTGGCGCTCGTCAATGGCGGCACGGCGCGCGAGGCGGAACTGGTCGCCGGTGCCTTGCAGGACAGCAAGCGGGCGGTGCTGATTGGCAGCAAGACGTTCGGTTCGAGTGCCATCGAGACGCTGATCCCGCTCGCCGGCAACGGCGCCATCGAGCTGACCACCGCGCGCTTCCTGACGCCGAGCGGGCGGCCGATCCAGGGCAAGGGGCTGGAACCCGATCTCATCGTGTCGCCGCTCAAGCTGCAAAAGGTCGTGCAGGCCGACCGCCTGCGTGAAGCTGACTTGCCCGGCGCCCTGAAGAACCCAGACGCACAGCCGACGACAACAGGCGCGACGACAACAGGCGCGACGACAACAGGCGCGCCGCCGGCCGGCACCAAGGTGCCGCCCAAGACGACGACCACGGCGTCGCCGCCCAAGGGCACTCAACCGACCGTCGCCAGCGGCGACATCGGCACGTCGAGCGACGAGCAGTTGAGCGAGGCGATCGACGTTCTGCGCGGCCTCGCCGTGGTCAGCGGCCGCACCGCGTCCGCGGCGCACTGACGCGGGCGCCGCGCCGCGCCCCTCGCGGGTGGCTCGCCCCAAGGGAGTGGGAAGAATGCGGTTTCTCGTGCTTGGCGCCGGCGCGGTCGGTGGTTATTTCGGCGGCCGTCTCGTGGAGGCGGGGCGGGACGTGACGTTTCTGGTGCGCGGCCAGCGCGCCGCGGCGCTCGCCGCGCACGGCCTCGCGGTGGCGAGCCCGCTCGGCGATTTTCAAGTGCCGGTCAAGCTCGCCACCGCCGACCGGATCGGCGGGCCCTACGACGTCGTGCTGTTGACCGCCAAGCATTACGACCTCGACGCGGCGATCGAGGCGATCCGCCCGGCGATCGGTCCCCACAGCGCGGTCCTGCCGCTGCTCAACGGCCTCGTCCATCTCGACCGGCTCGATGCCGCGCTGGGCGCGGGGCACGTGCTCGGCGGCGTCGCCTATGTCGGCGCGAGCCTCCAGCCCGACGGCAGCATCCGCCATCACAACCGCCTGTCGGGGATCGCCTTTGGCGAGCGCGACGGCAGCATCCGCGAGCGGGCGCGCGCGATCGAGCGGGAGTTCGCCGGCACCCCGGTCAGCGCCCCGGCCAACGACAACATCCTGCTGGAGATGTGGGAAAAGTTCGTGATGATCAGCGCGATGGCGGGAATGAACTGCCTGATGCGCGGCACGATCGGCGAAATCGTCGGGACCGATGGCGGCGCGGCGTTGATGTCGGCCGCGCTCGCCGAATGCCAGGCGGTCGCCGGCGCATCGGGCTATATGCCGCGGCCGCAGGCGAGCGAGCGGGTGCAGGCGATGCTGACCGAGCCGGGCAGCGTCAACAGCGCCTCGATGCGCCACGACCTCGAAGCCGGGCGGCGCACCGAGGCCGACGCGGTCCTCGGCGACATGCTGCGCCGCGCCCGCCTCTTCGGGATTCCGACGCCGCTATTGTCCGCCGCCTATTGCCATCTGCAGGTGCACGAAAACCGCCTCGCCGCGCGGCGATAGCGTCCTTATACTCCGCGGTAATTCGCGCCCCGGAGGACGCGCATGCCGCTCGACACCGTCTACAGCGTCTGCCCGCACGATTGCCCGAGCGCCTGCGCGCTCGCGGTCGAGCGCGTTGACGGGGTGCGCATCGGCCGGGTGCGCGGCGCCGCGGGCCAGTCCTACACGCAAGGGGTGGTCTGCGCCAAAGTCGCCCGCTATGCCGAGCGCCAGCATCACCCCGAGCGCCTGTCGGTGCCGCTGCGGCGGGTCGGCGACAAGGGCGGGGGGCGCGGCGCGTTCGTCCCGATCGGGTGGGACGCGGCACTCGACGAGGTGGCCGAGCGATTGACGCTTGCGGCCCAGCGCGACGGCGCCCAGGCGGTCTGGCCATACTACTACGCCGGCACGATGGGGCGCGTGCAGCGCGACGGCATCAACCGGCTGCGCCATGCGATGGGCTATTCGCGCGAGCAGACGACGATCTGCAATTTCCTGACGGATAGCGGCTGGCTCGCCGGGGTTGGCGTGAAGCGCGGCGTTGACGCGCGCGAGATCGCCAAATCCGACCTGATCGTGATCTGGGGCGGCAACCCGGCCTCGACCCAGGTCAACGTGATGACGCATGTCGCGACGGCGCGCAAGGAACGCGGCGCCCGGCTCGTCGTCGTCGATCCCTACCGCACCGCGACCGCCGAGGTGGCCGATCTGCACCTCGCGCCGTTGCCCGGCACCGACGGCGCGCTGGCCTGCGCGGTCATGCACGTGCTGTTCCGCGACGGCTACGCCGATCGCGCCTATCTGGCGCGCTATGGCGACGACCCGGCCGGGCTCGAAGCGCATCTCGCCAGCCGCGATCCCGCCTGGGCGTCGCCGATCACCGGGCTTCCCGAACAGCAGATCATCGAATTCGCGCGTCTCTACGGACAGACCAAGCGCAGCTTCATCCGCCTCGGCTACGGTTTCTCGCGCCAGCGCAACGGCGCGATGCAGGTATTCGCGGTAACCTGCCTGCCCTCGGTGACCGGCGCCTGGGCGCATGAGGGCGGCGGTGCGCATTATTCCAATCACGGCATGCTGCCGCTGGATCTGCGGCTGATCGAGGGGCTCGATGTCGTCGATCCCCTAACCCGCATCCTCGACCAGTCGCGCATCGGCCCGATCCTCACCGGTGACCAGCGCGACCTCGGCGACGGTCCGCCGGTCACGGCCCTCTTCATTCAGAACACCAACCCGATGGTCGTGGCGCCCGAATCGGGGCTGGTGCATCGGGGGTTCGGCCGCGACGATCTGTTTGTCTGCGTGCACGAGCAGTTCCTGACCGAGACCGCGGCGATGGCCGATATCGTGCTGCCGGCGACGACGTTTCTCGAGCATGACGACCTCTATACGGCCGGTGGCCACACGTTTTTGCAGATCGGCCGGGCGGTGCTGCCGCCGTTCGCCGAGTGCCGCTCCAATCACGCGGTGATCTGCGGCCTCGCCCAGCGGCTCGGCGCCCGCCACCCGGGGTTCGCGATGAGCGCGTTCGAGCTGATCGAAGCGACGCTGCGGGCGAGCGGGCTGCCGGGGCCGGACGCATTCGAGGAAGGGGTGTGGCTCGATTGCTGGCCGGGTTTCACAACCGGGCATTTTCTCGACGGGTTCGGGCACCCCGACGGCAAGTTCCACTTCCGCGCCCGCTGGGCCGCACTCGGCCCCGAGCATGCGGCGCTCGGCGCCTTCCCCGACCATGTCGCGATCATCGACGACGGCGATCCGCTGCGCCCGTTCCGCCTGGTGGCGGCGCCGTCGCGCTCGTTCCTCAACACCACCTTCAACAATATCCCGGCGGGCATCGCGCGCGAGGGCAGGCCGAGCGCGCTGATCCATCCCGACG
>DATLRS010000240.1:0-27499 GCA_035534535.1 Allostellaceae bacterium
AGCAGCCGGCCGAACATCGCCAGACCGGCGAGCAGCGGCCAGGAGGGGATCAGCTCGTCCCATCCGGCGGCGAACCGCGGTCGGCGCGGCGTGCCCGCGAGCGCCGGCCGATCCTCGCGCAAGAGCGTGTTGCTCGCCCGCATCGGCGCGCGCCTATTTCTCGGCTGCCAGTTCGCCCGGCGGGTGCGGTACCGCCGCGGCGCCGAGTGCCGGATGCGCCCGGCGACCGGCCCGGGTCAGCAGCATTCCGACAAACATCAGGATCAGCAGCGGGGTCAGCCGGCCGGCTGGCGATACCAAGGGCGGATTGAACAGCATCGCCAGCCACATGGCCAGCGCCAGCGTCCATTGCGCCAGCGGCGCGCCGTCCTCGATAGCTTCGGCGCTCCACAATGCGGCGGCGATCGAAAGCAGGATCAAATCGTTGATCGATGAATGCGGGGCAGCAAGAATGACGCAGGCGAGCAGCACGGCGATTTTCCGATCATTCGACACCGGGCGTCGGAAGGCGAGGTAGGTCAAGCCGGCGGCGAGCAGCGTGGCGGCCGCTTGCCCGGCATTGGCAAACCTCCCCGGCAGGCCGATGGCGATCAGCGACGCATAAACGCTGGTTCCCCAGATCCTGGCGGCCTCGACCCACGTCGCGTTTGCCTGCCAGTATCCGACCAGGGCCAAGTGCAGCCATTGCCACCACAACCCGAGACCGAAAACCGCCGCGCTGGCCGCGGCCAGCGCCGCCGCCGCGACGATCGACCAGACGAGCGCACGCCATTGGCGCGCCGCGATCAACGCCACCGGCGCCATGATCCAGAACTGCGGCTTGATCGCGAGCACGCTGAGGATCACGCCGCCCAGCACGGGCCGTACCGGCAGCACCCGGAAGCCGCCGACCAGCAGCGCCCCGATCAGAAAGGCGTTCTCGCCGATGCCGAAATTCATCGACGCGGCCGGGCCGAGCAATGAGGCGGCAATGACGAATGTTCGCGAATTCGGCCGGTCGGCGTCGAACCACAGCGCCGCGCCGAGCAGCGCCGCCGTCGCCAGTTCGAAAATCAGGTACGATGCAACGAATGGCAGCAGGCCAAACGGCAGCACCAGCAGCAGATAGCTCGGCGGATAAACCCACGGCCGGAACGGTGACGGGTGGGACAGCAGGCCGGCAAAGGTTGAATTGAGGTGGGCAGTGAAGCGGGCGCCGTCAAACAGCGCGCCGAGGTGTCCGTCAAAAAACCACCGGGCACCGGTGTAGAAGACCGTCCATTCGACGCCCAGCGCATTGAGGTTGAGGCCGATCGCGCCCGGATGGGCCGGGGTGGTAGCGACCACCGCCCAACCGTAGATCGCCGCAATCGCGGCGACGGCCACGATTACCAGGGGAATCTGGATCCTGCGCATGCGACTTGCGGCTCCGGCTGATCGCGGGCGAGCGCCGAGACAATAGGCCGGCGCTGATTATGGCCTCGTTAACCGCGGCCGGCAGGGCTCGCGACGCCGCGGCGATTCCAACCGCGATCGGCCGGCTGTCAGAGGCCGCCTGGCGGGAGGGATTGCCGATGCCTTATTCCTCCGCGGCGACGTCACCGGGCGCGGCCATCATCGCATCGGCGACAAGGCCGGCATTTTCGCGAATCGCGCGCTCGATCGCCTCGGCGACCTCAGGGTGATCCTTCAGATAGAGTTTGGCGTTCTCGCGCCCTTGGCCGATCCGCTGGCCGTCATGGGAAAACCACGAGCCCGATTTCTCGACGACGCCGGCCTGCACCCCGAAATCGATCAGTTCGCCGCGCTTGGAGATGCCCTCGCCGTACATGATGTCGAAATCGACCACCTTGAACGGCGGCGCCATCTTGTTCTTGACCACCTTGACCCGGGTCTGGTTGCCGGTCACCTGGTCGCGGTCCTTGATCGAGCCGATGCGGCGGATGTCGAGCCTGACCGAGGCATAGAATTTGAGCGCCTGGCCGCCGGTCGTCGTCTCCGGGTTGCCGAACATGACGCCGATCTTCATGCGGATCTGGTTGATGAAGATGACCATGCAGCGCGAGCGCGAGATCGAGCCGGTCAGCTTGCGCAGGGCCTGGCTCATCAGCCGCGCGTGCAGCCCCATGTGGCTGTCGCCCATCTCGCCTTCCAATTCGGCGCGCGGCACCAGCGCCGCGACCGAATCGATGACCAGCACGTCGATCGCCCCGGAACGCACCAGCGTGTCGGCGATCTCGAGCGCCTGCTCGCCGGCATCGGGCTGCGAGATCAACAGATTGTCGACATCGACCCCGAGTTTGCGGGCATAGCCCGGGTCGAGCGCATGCTCGGCGTCGATAAAGGCGCAAGTGCCGCCGCCCTTCTGCGCCTCGGCGATGACATGCAGAGCGAGCGTCGTCTTGCCGGAGCTTTCCGGGCCGTAGATCTCGACGACCCGGCCGCGCGGCAGGCCGCCGATGCCGAGCGCGATGTCGAGGCCCAGGGAACCGGTCGAGATGACATCGACATCCGAGAGCGCCTCGCGCGAGCCGAGCTTCATGATCGAGCCCTTGCCAAAGGCGCGCTCGATCTGCCCGAGGGCCGCATCCAACGCCCGCTGCTTGTCCATCATTTCCTTGTCCAAAAGGCGCAACGCGGTCTGCATGATCCGATCCTTCCCTTATTCCACACCGGGCAGGGCCGCGCAACGCGCGGTAGAAGGATATCGTACATGATTTGTTCCGTATGGCAACCCCTGATCGTCGGCCGGCGCGGTCGGTCCGCAGTCAGCCCACAGTCAGAGCAGGGTTGATTCGGCGCGGCAAAGTCCCATGCTAAGAGCACTGCCCTTTCTCCTGTTGATGCGGAGCCGTGCGATGTTCATCCAGACCGAGCAGACGCCGAACCCGGCCACGCTGAAGTTCCTGCCGGGCTGCACCGTTCTGGAACGCGGCACGGCTAATTTCCCCGAGCGCGGCGCAGCCGCGCGCTCACCGCTGGCCGAGCGCCTGTTCCAGCTTCCCGAGGTCGCCGGCGTCTTTTTCGGCGCCGATTTCATCACCGTAACCAAGAATGGCGAGAGCGAGTGGCACCAGCTGAAGCCGGCGGTGCTCGCCGCGATCATGGAGCATTTCACCGCCGGGCGGCCGGTCGTCATCGCCGAGCCGGGTGAAGCGACGGCGGGCGAAGCGGTCGCAGAGGACGACGAGATCGTCACCCAGATCAAGGAATTGCTGGAAACCAGGGTGCGCCCGGCGGTGGCGATGGATGGCGGCGACATCACCTTCGAGGATTTCGAGGACGGCGTCGTCTACCTGCACATGCAGGGGTCATGCTCCGGCTGCCCGAGTTCGACCGCGACTCTGAAGGCGGGCATCGAGAACATGCTGCGCCATTACATCCCCGAGGTCCTCGAAGTGCGTGCCGTCTGAGGGATTTCGCGCCCGGTTGGCAGGGCGCCAGCGGCGCAGGCGGCGGGGATGCGCCGCATCGTCAGTGACGCGGCGCTCGATGCGCTGTTCCGCGCGGCGCACAGCCGCTATGTCTGGCTCGACCGGCCGGTCGGCGACACCCTGCTGCGGGCTCTGTGGGAATTGGTGAAGCGGGCGCCGACCAGCGGCATCGCCCGTCCGGCGCGTCTCGTTTTCGTCCGCTCGCAAGCAGTCAAGGCGCGCCTCGCGCCGGCCCTGCCGGAGGCGATTCGGGCCGGGCTGACAACCGCGCCGGTCGCTGCGATCGTCGGCCACGCTATCGATCTCGAGCGGCCGTCGGCCGGGTTGCGCGAGGGCGGGATGCAGGCAGCGTCGCTGATCCTTGCGGCGCGTGCGCTGGGGCTCGATTGCGGCCCGTTCTGGGATTTCGACGGCCGCATCGTCGATGCCGCGTTTTTCCCCGAGGGCACGGTTGCATCGACGGTTCTGTGTGCGATCGGCTATGGCGACGACACGCAGCCGGCGCCGCCCGAGGCGCGACCCGGTTGCGACGAGACGTGCCCGATCCTGTGACGACCTTGCGCGGCGTGATCGCACCCGGCTCCGAATCGCCGCCGGCAACCACCCTGCCAGTCACTACCCTGCCAGTCACCACCCTGCCAGTCACCACCCTGCTGGCGCTCGAGACGGCCGGCTCGCACTGTTCGGCGGCGGTGTTGCGCGACGCGGTCGTGCTGGCGGCGGAATGCCGCAAGCTGCGACATGGCCATGCCGAGGCGCTGTTGCCGATGGTCGAACGGGTCATGGCGGCGGCCGGTCTGCCGCCGTCGCGGCTCGCTGCCGTCGCCGTGGCGGTCGGTCCCGGCGGCTTCACCGGGATCCGGGTCGGCCTCGCCGCCGCACACGGCATTGCCTTGGCGCTCGGGGTGCGGCTGATGGGTGTCAGCAGCTTTGCCGCGGTCGCCGCCGGCCTGTTGGAGAGCGGCCGCTTTGCCGGCTGCGACCGGCTGCTGGTCGCGCTCGACAGCCGGCGCGCCGATCTCTACGTCCAGCTATTCGCCTGCGATTCTGCGGCGCCGCTTGCCGCGCCGCAGGCGGTGCTGCCCGCGCGCCTCGCCGATTATCTGGCGGGCGTTGGCGGCGGCGGTCGGCTGCTGATCGCCGGCGACGCCGCTGACGCCGCAGCGGCCGCGCTCGGCGAATGCTGCGGTGTGACGCTTGCGAGCGATGCGGTACCCGATGCGCTCGGGGTCGCCGCCGCGGCGCTCTCAGAAGGGCGCGCCGGGATCGCCGGCGGCCCGGTGCGGCCGCTCTATCTGCGGCCGCCTGATGTGACGCTGCCGCCGCGGCGTCCGCGGACGCCGGCGTGAGCGGGCGCATCACGTCCATTCCGGCCGGCGCGGCGCTGCCGCTGTCGGTCCTGCACCGCGCCTGCTTTCCCGCTGAGCCGTGGGACGCGGCCGCGCTGGCGCGGATCCTCGCGCTGTCCGGCGGGTTCGGCTATCTGGCGTGGCAGGAGAGCAGCCCGGTCGGCTTCGTGCTGGCGCGCGATCTCGGCGCCGAAATCGAGATCCTGTCGCTTGGCGTCATGCCCGCATGGCGCCGGCGCGGCATCGGGCGGACGCTGATCGGCGCGCTGGTCGGGGCGGCGACGCGGCGCGGCATCGGCTCGATCGTCCTTGAGGTCGCCGTCGACAACGCTGCCGCCCGCCCGCTCTATGCCGCTTGCGGCTTTGCCCAGGTTGGCCGCCGGCCGCGCTACTACCGCGGCGCCGATGGTCTCACCGATGCCCTGATCCTGCGCCGCTCCGTCCCTGGGGCCGCACCGCCCGAGTGAAATCGCCGCACCGGCGCGGCGGCCTCTATTGTAGGGCTGCGGCGGATCCCTCTGTTCGGCAACTTGTCATTCGTACGGCGCACGGGAGAATGCAGCAGCCTCGGTATTGCGTCTCGATCAACCTTTACTTATATTGTCCAATCAGTCGAATGCCAGGAAGAGCGTGATGGAAAAGACTGAGCAATCGGACGATATGCTGGCGTTGACCACGGAAATCGTGGCGGCGCACGTCTCGAACAACACGGTAGCGTTGAGCGATCTGCCGCAGCTGATCACTCAAGTCTACAACTCGCTGGCCCATATCGGCACCGCGCCGCCGCCGCCGGCGGCGCGCCCGCAACCCGCCGTCAGCATCAAGAAATCCATCCAGCCGGAGTACATCGTCTGCCTCGAGGACGGCAAGAAGCTCAAGATGCTGAAGCGCCACCTCAAGACCGCCTACGACATGTCGCCCGAGGCGTATCGCGAGCGCTGGGGCCTGGCCGCCGATTATCCGATGGTCGCACCCAATTACGCGCGCCAGCGCAGCCGGCTGGCAAAAGAAATCGGCCTCGGCACACGGGCTCGGCGCGCCCGGGCTTGAGCGGCGCGGTTGCCACCTCGGCCGGTGCTCGCGGCGATAGGCTGGTCGACCGGGTTCCGCTATGATGGCGCCAAACGGCCCGCCCGGATCGCGATGCGATGACCTCTCGCCTCGAGCAGCTTTGTCTCGACAAAGGGTTGAAGATGACCGAGCAGCGCCGCGTCATCGCGCGCGTGCTGTCGGATTCGGCCGATCATCCCGATGTCGAGCAGGTCTATCGCCGGGCCACGGCGATCGATCCGCGGATCAGCATTGCCACGGTCTATCGCACCGTGCGCCTGTTTGAAGAGGCGAACATCCTCGCCCGCCACGATTTCGGCGATGGCCGCTCGCGCTATGAGGAAATGCCGAGCGCCCATCACGATCACCTGATCGACCTGCAGACGGGCCGGGTCGTCGAGTTCCGCAACGAGGAGATCGAAAAGCTGCAGGAGATCATCGCTGCCGAGCTTGGCTATGAGCTGGTCGGCCACCGGCTTGAGCTTTATGCCGTGCCGGGGCGCGGCAAACGCGAGCCGGACGGGAAATAATGCTGCTGGTGCGTCTGGCGCGGAGCATGCGACTGCGCGCGCGGGAACCTCTCGCGTGATCGCCGGCGCCGCCGCCAAGCTGCCGTGCGAGACGCCGGCCTCGCTGTCGCCGACCGCGGCCGGCTCCGGCCGGATCGTCGATTTCGTTTCCGGGCCGCTGCAGGTGCGGCTTGCCGAAACCGCCGCCGATATCGATGCGGCGCAGGCGCTGCGCTATCGCATCTTCTACGAAATGATGGGCGCGCGGCCGCTGCCGGGCATGGAACAGCAGCGCCGCGATCGCGACGGGTACGACCAGATCTGCGACCATCTGCTGGTGTTCGATCACAGCCGCGGCAGCGGCGCCAATGCCGTCGTCGGCACCTATCGGCTGATCCGGCGCGACGCGGCGGCGCGGTTCGGGGCGTTCTATTCGGCCGGCGAATACGATATCGCGCCGCTGATCGCCTATCGCGGCGAGATCCTCGAACTCGGCCGGTCCTGCGTCGATGCCGGATACCGGGCGCGGCCGGTCATGCAGCTGTTATGGGGTGGCATCGCGGCCTATGTCTCGCATTATGACATCACGCTGATGTTCGGCTGCGCCAGTCTGCCCGGCACCGATCCCGACGCGCTGGCGGCGCCGCTCTCCTACCTCTACTACCACCATCTGGCGCCGCCGGCCCTGCGGGCGCGGGCATTGCCGGAGCGGTTTATCGACATGCGGCGGCTCGATCCGTGGGCGCTCGATCCGCACCGCATGCTCGCGGCCCTGCCGCCGTTGATCAAGGGATACCTGCGGCTCGGCGGGTTCGTCGGCGACGGCGCCGTGATCGACGAGCAGTTCAACACCACCGATGTCTGCATCGTGGTCAAGACCGACCTCGTCGCCGAGAAATATTCGCGGCATTATGAGCGCCAATCGAAAGAGACATGGGCGGTCTAGAGCGCATGGGCTCGCCGGCGCTGCGGCTGTGGCGGCTGTCGCTGTATCTGGTCTGGACCCTTGCGCTGATGCCGGTACAGGTCGCCGGGCTGGTGCTGCGGTGCTCCTGGGTGGCCAGCTTCCCGTGCTTTTATCACCGGGCCTGCTGCCGCATTCTCGGGTTGCGGGTGTGCCGGATCGGCCGGCCGGCCAGTGACCGCCCGGTGCTGTTTGCCGCCAACCACATCTCCTATCTCGACATCACCGTGTTCGGGTCGCTGTTGCCGGCCTCGTTCGTCGCCAAGCGCGAGGTGGCGCGCTGGCCGCTGTTCGGCTGGCTGGCGCGGCTGCAGCGTTCGGTGTTCATCGATCGCCAGGTGCGCAGCACGGCGCAGCAGCGCGACAGCATCGCCGGCCGGCTGGCTGCCGGCGAGGCGCTGATCCTGTTTCCCGAGGGCACCAGCGGCGACGGCAACCGCCTGCTGCCGTTCAAGAGCGCGCTGTTCAGCGTCGCGGCGGGCGGGACAGCCAGCGGGGCGAGCGGCCCGGTGACGGTGCAGCCGGTGTCGATCGCCTATACGCGGCTCGACGGCATGCCGATCGGACGGCGCCTGCGGCCGCTCTTCGCCTGGTACGGCTCAATGGCGATGGCGCCGCATCTGTGGCGGCTGCTCGGCCTCGGGACGGTCGAGATCGTCGTCGAATTTCATCGCCCGACGACGCTGGCCGAGTGCGGCTCGCGCAAGGGCCTCGCGCAATATTGCCAGCAGCGCGTTGCCGACGGTCTCGCCCGCGCGCTGAGCGGCCGGCAGGCGGCGCCGGCCGGAGCCTCGCACGAGCCGGACCCCCGATCCGCCGCCGCCGATGCCGCCGCCCCTGTGCTCGGATGACTAGTGCTCGGATGACCGGTGCTCGGATGATGCCGCCGCTTTCCTGCCGCCACGAGGGCCCATGACCAAACGGCTGTTCGTCAAGACCTACGGCTGCCAGATGAACGTCTACGACTCGGCACGCATGGCCGAATTGATGGCGCCCGCGGGCTATGCCCCGGTGGCGCATCCCGATGGCGCCGATCTGGTCATCCTCAACACCTGCCATATCCGCGAGAAGGCGGCGGAGAAAGTGTTCTCCGAGCTTGGCGCGATCCGCCGGCTGAAGGCGGCCCGCGCGCGCCGCGGCGAACGGATGATCATCGCCGTCGCGGGCTGTGTCGCGCAGGCCGAGGGAGCTGAGATCCTGGCGCGCGCGCCGTTCGTCGACATCGTCGTCGGGCCGCAGGCCTATCACCGGCTGCCCGAGATGGTGGCGCGGGCTGCGACGGCGCCGGTCCTCGACACGAGCTTTCCCGCCGAGCCCAAATTCGACTACCTGCCGCAGGTCGCGGCGCCGCCGGGGGTCAGCGCCTTCCTGACGGTGCAGGAAGGCTGCGACAAGTTCTGCACCTTTTGCGTCGTGCCCTACACGCGCGGCGCCGAGTACTCGCGTCCGGCGGGCGACATCATCGCCGAGGCAGCCCGCCTGGTCGCCGCCGGGGCGCGCGAGATCACGCTGCTCGGGCAGAACGTCAATGCCTATCACGGTGCCCCACCGGTATCGAACAGCTCCGGAGAATGGCGACTGGGCGAATTGATCCGCGCGTTGGCCGAGATCCCGAGGCTGAGCCGGCTGCGCTATACCACCTCGCATCCGCGCGACGTCGATGACGGGCTCGTCGCCGCGCATCGCGAGGTGCCGCAGCTGATGCCGTTCGTTCATCTGCCGGTGCAGAGCGGCTCCGACCGGGTGCTCGAACGGATGAACCGGCGACATACCGCCGCCGACTACCGCCGCACCGTCGAGCGCCTGCGCCGGGCGCGGCCGGATCTCGCGCTGTCGTCGGATTTCATCGTCGGCTATCCCGGCGAGAGCGAGGCGGATTTCCGCGCGACGCTCGATCTCGTGCGCGAGATCGGCTTCGCCCAGGCGTTCTCATTCAAGTATTCGCCGCGCCCCGGCACCCCGGCCGCCGACGATGCGGAGCCGGTGCCGGAGCCGGTCAAAGGCGAGCGGCTCGCCCGGTTGCAGGCGCTCCTCAATGACCAGCAGCGCGCGTTCAACGCAGGCTGCGTCGGCCGGGTGCTGCCGGTGCTGTTGGAAAAACCGGGCCGTCATGCGGGGCAACTGGTCGGCCGCGGCCCCTATCTGCAAAGCGTGCATGCCGCGGCGCCGGCGGAACGGATCGGCGAAATCGTGCCGGTGCTGATCGGCGCAGCCCAACCCAACAGCCTCGCCGGGACGATCGTGCCGCCATCGGCATCGGCATCGGCATCGGCAACGCCATCGGCATCGCCATCGCCATCGCCATTATCGCCGGTGGCGGCGGAGGCGGCGGCATGAGCGCGCTGCCGCCGGCGATCGAGGCCGAACTCGCGGCCGCCGGGCGCAGCCAGCTCGAATTCGACGACAATCTGTTGCTGCCGGTCCTGTACGGCGAGCGCGACCAGCATCTCGACCGCATCGAGCGCCAGCTCGGCGTGTCGCTGGTGCCGCGCGGCAACCGTCTGTCGATCGCCGGGCCCGCTTCGGCCACCGAGGTGGCGCGGCTGGCGCTGTCGCGCCTCTACGAGCGGCTGACGCGCGGCCAGGAAATCGACCTCGCCGCGGTCGAGGCGGCGTTGCGCCTGGCGCAGGCCGAAATCGACGACAAGAGCCTCAGCCTGTGGCGCGAGGATGCCGGGTTCCGCACCCGCAAGCGGCGGATCGGGCCGCGCTCGGCGATGCAGGGGAGCTATGTCAAGGCGATCCGCGAGCACGAGCTGGTGTTCGGTCTCGGCCCCGCTGGCACCGGCAAGACCTATCTGGCGGTCGCCGCTGCGATCGACCTGTTGATGGCCGGCAAAGTGGAGCGGATCATCCTGTCGCGGCCGGCGGTCGAGGCCGGCGAGCGATTGGGCTTTCTGCCCGGCGATCTGCGCGAAAAGGTCGATCCCTATCTGCGGCCGATCTTCGATGCGCTCAACGACATGGTGCCGGCCGACCAGCTGGCGAAGCGGCTGGGCAGCGGCGAGATCGAGGTCGCGCCGCTGGCGTTCATGCGCGGGCGCACGCTGGGGCATGCCTTCGTCATTCTCGACGAAGCGCAGAACACGACGCCGGTACAGATGAAGATGTTTTTGACCCGCCTCGGCGAAAGCTCGCGGATGGTCGTCACCGGCGACCCGACCCAGGTCGATCTGCCGCCGGGCAGCCGCTCGGGCCTGGCCGACGCGCTCGAGGCGTTGCGCGGCGTCGATGACGTCGCGATTGTGCGTTTCACCGAAAAGGACGTGGTGCGGCACCCGCTGGTGGCGCGGATCGTCGGCGCCTACGAGGCGCGCGACCGCGCCGCCCGCGGCGACGACCCGCCGGGGTGAGATGAGCGCCAGCGCTTGCGTCACGGTTTCGGTCGCTTGCGAGGCTTGGCTGACCGCCTGCCCGGATGCCGCGGCGCTCGCCGAGACGGCCGCTCGCGCGGCGCTGGCCGGCGCTCAAGGATCGCGCGCGACGGCGCCCGTCGTCGCCGATGTCGTCGTCGCTGATGTCGTCCTCACCGATGACGCCGAGCAGCGCCGGCTCAACCGCACCTACCGCGGCATCGATGCGCCCACCAACGTCCTGGCCTTTGCGCTCGCCGATCCGGCGGCGGCACCGGTCGGCATGCCGCTGCTGCTCGGTGATGTCGTCCTCGCCTTCGAAACCGTCGAGCGCGAGGCCGGCGGGCCCGACAAGCGGCTCGCCGATCATCTGTGTCACCTCGTCGTCCACGGTGTGCTGCATCTGCTCGGATTCGATCACCAGAACGAGGCCGAGGCCGCGGTCATGGAAGCGCGGGAGACCGCGATATTGACGGGGCTGGGGATGGCGGACCCCTATCGCGATACCATGTGAACAGTTGAACCGGACCGCCGCAGCCGATGAACGACACCGAGCCGCCCCCTAGAAGCGGTCAGCCTGAGCCCAAACACCCCGCGCCTGGGTGGGGATCGCTGGCGCGGCTGCGCACCCTGGCGCGGCTGCTGCGCCGGCCCCGCGGGCCGCGCGGCTCGCGGGAAACGATGGATGCGCTGGTCGCGGCCGCCGCGCTCGACGGCCTCAGCCCGATCACGCCGCAGGAACGCTTCCTGATCGGCAACATCCTCAAGGTGCACCACCGCAATGCCGCCGACGTCATGGTGCCGCGCGGCGACATCGTCGCCCTCGATGCCGAGCAGCCCTTTGTCGAGGTCGTCAAATGCATGGTCGAGCACGGTCATTCGCGCGTGCCGGTCTATCGCGAGACGCTCGACGACGTGATCGGCTTCGTCCATGTCAAGGACGTGCTGGCGCCGGTGGCCGACCGCCGCCCGGCGAGGCTCGAGCGCCTGTTGCGCAAGGTCCTGTTCGTCGCCCCCTCGATGCCGATCCTCGACCTTTTGGTGCAGATGCGCCAGGCGCGCACCCACATCGCGATGGTGGTCGATGAATTCGGCGGCATCGACGGGCTGGTGACGATCGAGGATCTGATCGAGGAGATCGTCGGCGAGATCGAGGACGAGCACGACGAGCCCGAACCGCCGGCGCTGATCGAACGCCCCGACGGCAGCGTCATTGCCGACGCGCGGGTGCCGATCGAGGCGCTCGAAGAACAGCATGGCACAAGGCTGCGCGCGGCGGGCGACGAGGAGGCGGTCGACACGCTGGGCGGGCTGGTGTTCACGCTGGCCGGGCGGGTGCCGAAGCGCGGCGAGGTCATCATCCATCCAGACGGCATCGAGTTCGAGGTGCTCGATGCCGATCCCCAGCGGGTCAAGCGCCTGCGGGTGCGCGGCCTGCCCGCCGCGATCGGCGGCAAGGGGGTGGCGAGTGTCTGAGGGCTCGGCCTTGCGCGTCCATCCCGGTGCCCGGCTGGAGACGCCGCTGTGCCGGCTGGCGCAGGCGCTGGCCGGATTGCCGGGCTGGCGCCGCTATGGGGTGGCGTTCGTGCTCGGCGCGCTGCTCGCCGGCGCAATGCCGCCGTTCGACCTGAGCCCGCTGATCTTTGTCAGCTTTCCCGGCCTCCTATGGCTCGACGACGGCAGCCGCGGGCCATGGGCTTCGGCGCGGCTCGGCTACGTGTTTGGTCTCGGCTTTTTCGTTGCCGGCCTCTACTGGATCGCGGCGGCGCTGTTTGTCGACATCGCCCGGTTCTGGTGGGCGTTGCCGTTTGCCGTGCTGGGGCTGCCGGCATTGCTGGCGTTCTACCCGGCCGCGGCGCTCGGCGTAACCGGCCTCGCGACGCGGCGCCTCGACCTGCCCGCCGCCGCCCGGGTCTGCCTGTTCGCGGTGGCGTGGAGCGCCGCCGAATGGGGGCGCGGACATTTTCTCACCGGGCTGCCGTGGAACCTCACGGGCGAGGTGTGGTCCGGCGCCTTTCCCGGTTCGCTGGCGATGCTGCAGAGCGTCGCCTGGGTCGGCATTTACGGGCTGAGTTTCCTCACAGTACTGGCCGCTGCGCTGCCGGCGCTGCTGGGGACCGCGTCGCTGCAGCGGATGGGGCAGGCGCGGCGGGCGGCCCCGGCGCTTGCCGCGGCGCTGCTGATCCTGTGCCCGGCGGCGGCCGGCGCGATCCGCTTGAGGCTGCTGCCGCCGGTGCCGACCGGAACCTGGCTGCGTTTGGTGCAGCCGTCGGTCCCGGAGTCGCTGAAATGGGACCCGGCGGCGGCTTCCGCCGATTTCCGCCGGCTGATCGAATTGAGCAACGCCCCGGCGCCGCACCCAATCGCCGCCGTGCTGTGGCCGGAAGCGGCGGTGCCGTTTTTCCTCGGCCGCGACGAGGCTGACCGTGACGCCGTCGCGGCGGTGGCGCCCAAGGGCGGCTATGTCATCACCGGCGCGCTGCGTGCGAGCCCGCCCGCGGTGCGGCCGGTGCAGGTCTGGAACAGCATCGAGGCGATCGACCGGACCGGTGCGATCCGGGCGCGCTACGACAAGGCACATCTCGTGCCGTTCGGCGAATACGTGCCGTTCGACGATGTGCTGCCGATCAAGAAGATCACCCCCGGCAGCATCGATCTGAGCCCCGGCCCGGGACCGCAGACGATCGCGCTCGCGGGGCTGCCGGCGTTCGCGCCGGTGGTTTGCTACGAGGTGATTTTTCCGGGCGCCGTTGTCAACGAGGCGGAGCGCCCGGCCTGGATCCTCAACGTCACTAACGATGCCTGGTACGGGCGCAGCTCGGGACCCTACCAGCATTTCGCGATCGCCCGGACGCGCGCCGTCGAGGAGGGATTGCCGCTGGTGCGCGTCGCCAATAACGGCATCAGCGGCGTCATCGACCCGGCCGGCCGCATCGTCGCGCGCACCGGGCTCGACGACGTCACCTATGCCGATATCGCGCTGCCCGCGGCCGCCGCGCCGACGCTCTACGAGGCGGCCGGCGATTGGCCGTTCCTGGCGATGCTGGCGCTCGCCCTGGTGCCGGTGCTGCGCCGCCGCTAGGCCGGCCGGCCGGATCGGGTTCGGGGCGCATTTCACCTATTGCAAGTTGCCAGGCGCGGCGTTGACTTGCATACATTCGTATGAGATATGACCCGCAGGCGACTGGGGTGTGCGGGTAGGTATGGCGATATCGCGACGGATTGGGCGGTCGGGACCCCCCAAGTCCGACAAGCCGAACCCGATCGACGTGCGGGTCGGCTCGCGCGTCCGGCTGCGGCGCAATATGCTTGGGCTGAGCCAGGAGAAGCTCGGCGAGGCGATCGGCCTGACCTTTCAGCAGGTGCAGAAATACGAGCGCGGCGCCAACCGCATCGGGGCCAGCCGGCTGCATGAATTGAGCCGGGTCCTCGATGTGCCGGTCGCGTTCTTCTTTGACGACGTCGATCCGGTGCGGGCGCCGGCGATCCCGGGCGGGTTCGCCGAACCGCCGGCCGATACGTTCGATTCCGATCCGCTGCACCGGCGCGAAACGGTCGAGCTGGTTGAAGCCTATTACGCGATCGAGGATGTCGCCGTGCGCCGCCGCCTGTTCGACTTGGCCAAGGCGCTCGCGGCGGAGGGCGAACAGATGCCGGCGCGAGCCCCGCGACGGATGACGAGACGGGCGCGCCCGCAAGATCCTACTTGACGCTCGCGCCTCAGCATTCGACAACGTGCCGCCGGAAACGGGGGCTCGCCGCGCTCTCGCGCCCAACGGACAGCGTCCGCCAGTTGGCAAAGGACCGAACGAGGGGAGAGCATCTCTTGCCGCAACGCGATTTTGTCTTCACCAGCGAATCAGTGTCGGAGGGGCACCCCGACAAGGTCTGCGACCGCATTTCCGACGCGATCGTCGACACCTTCATCGCCGCCGAGCCGCAGGCGCGCTGCGGCGTTGAGACGCTGGCGACGACCAATCACATCGTGCTCGCCGGCGAGGTACGCGGGCCCTCGTCGATCACCAGGGAGAGGCTGATCGAGGTCGCTCGCCATGCCGTGCGCGACATCGGCTATGAGCAGGAAGGCTTTCACTGGCAGCGCGCCCATGTCGAGTGCCTGATCCACGGCCAGTCGACTGACATCGCCCAGGGCGTCGATGCTGCCGGCAACAAGGATGAAGGGGCGGGCGACCAGGGCATGATGTTCGGCTATGCCTGCACCGAGACCCCCGAATTGATGCCGGCGCCGATCTTTTACGCGCACGCCATCCTGCGCTCGCTCGCCGAGGCGCGGCATTCCGGGGCGGCGCCGCTGCTCGGCCCCGACGCCAAAAGCCAGGTCACGCTGCAATACCTCGCCGGCAAGCCGGTGCGGGCGACGGCGGTGCTGGTGTCGACCCAGCATTCGGCGACGATCGGCCAGGAGGAGGTGCGCGAAATCATCCGCCCGCACGTCGTAAACGTCCTGCCCGAGGGGTGGATGTGCGACGAGGCGCAATTCTACGTCAACCCGACCGGGCGCTTCGTGATCGGCGGCCCCGATGGCGATTGCGGCCTGACCGGGCGCAAGATCATCGTCGACACCTATGGCGGCGCGGCGCCGCATGGCGGCGGCGCGTTTTCCGGCAAGGACCCGACCAAGGTCGATCGCTCGGCCGCCTATGCGGCCCGCTATCTGGCGAAGAACGTCGTCGCCGCCGGTCTCGCCGAGCGCTGCACGATCCAGGTCGCTTATGCGATCGGCATCGCCAAGCCGTTGTCGGTCTATGTCGAGACCGATGGCACCGGCCGGGTCGACGAGGATCGGCTGTCGCGGGTATTGCAGGAATTGATGGATCTGTCGCCGCGCGGCATCCGCACCCATCTCGGGCTCAACAAGCCGATCTACGCGCGCACCGCCGCCTACGGCCATTTCGGCCGCCCGCCGGAGACCGATGGCGGGTTTTCCTGGGAGCGGCTCGATCTGGTCGACGAGCTGCGCCGCGCTTTTTGAGCGTTACGCTGACGGGTGTCATTGCGGGACCGGCGACGCGGAACCTGGAATAGCGGTCTGGTGCATCGAGATTGACTGATCCGCCGTTGCAGCAGCCGCGCCTTTACGGCCGCCGGCGCGGGCGACCGTTGCGGCCGGGCCGGCAATCGGTGACCGAGAGCCTGCTGCCGCAGCTGGTGATCGCCTTGCCGGAGGGCGCAGCGCTCGACCCGACAACGGTGTTTCCCGTGCCGCCGGCGGCGGTCTGGCTCGAGATCGGCTTTGGCGGCGGCGAGCATCTTGCTGAACAAGCCGAGCGGCATCCCGACATCGGCTTTATCGGCGTTGAGGTATTCGAGAACGGCGTCGCCCGGCTGGTTGGCGAAATCGCCCGCCGCGAGTTCACGAACATCCGCATTTTCGCCGACGACGCGCGCCTGCTGCTCGATGGCCTGATGCCGGCCTCGCTCGGGCGGGTGTTCGTGCTGTTCCCCGACCCCTGGCCAAAGCGGCGGCATCACAAGCGCCGCCTCGTCGCGCCGGCGACCCTCGATCGCCTCGCCATCGTCATGCAGCCGGGCGCTGAGCTGCGTCTGGCGACCGACGACCGCGACTATCTGGCCTGGATGCTGGAGCATGTGACGGCGCACCCGGATTTCCTCTGGCTGGCGCGCCGCCCCGCCGATTGGCGCGAGCGGCAGCCCGACTGGCCGGCGACGCGCTACGAGGAAAAGGCCCGCGCCGCCGGGCGAGCGCCGGCGTTTCTGCGCTTCCTGCGGCGGCCGTGATGCCGCCTCCGACGCGGCGCCGTCTCGCGCTGCTCGGTGCGATCGCGATCCTGTCGTTGACTGGCGGCTGCCAGATGATTGCCGGCATGCTTGCCGGGATCTTCGGGGCGCCGCGACCGGCCCGGCCGTCGATCGCCGTGCCCAAGCCGGCGCCGGTGGCGCCGCTGCGCGCCGATCGGATCGTCGTCTTCAAACAGCGGCGCGTGCTCGAACTGCTGCGCGACGGCGAAATCGTCGCGAGCTTCCCGATCGCCCTCGGCGAGCATCCGCGCGGCCCGAAGCGCGAGGAGGGCGATGGCCGCACGCCGGAGGGCCGCTATGTCATCGACGGGCGTTCGGCCGACACGCGCTATACCCGCGAATTGCACATCTCCTACCCCGATGTACGTGAGCGGGCGCGGGCCGTTGCGATGCAGGTTGACCCGGGCGGCGCGATCTTCATCCACGGCCTGCCGCGCGATTACGGCCCGTTCGATCCGCCGCGCTGGTATCGCGATTGGACCGATGGTTGCATCGCCGTCGGCAACGCCGCGATCGTCAAGATCTGGAACGCCGTCCCCGACGGAACGCCGATCGACATCCTGCCGTGACCCCCCGCGGCGGCGACTCGGTCTTTCTGCGTCTTCCGCGTCAAGATGATGGCGAGCCGATCGAGAACGACCAATCCCTTACCCTCCCCCTTGATGGGGGAGGGCGGGGTGGGGGTGATGTCGGCTGATGAGACGCTTGCCGGGATGAAGAAACACCCCAGCGACGGATCCCATGCGCGGGCCCGCGTATTGCGCCGGACAATGACCGATGCCGAACATCGGATCTGGCTGTTCCTGCGCGCGCGGCAGATCGAGGGATTTCGTTTTCGCCGACAGGCGCCGATCGGCCCCTACATTGCCGATTTTGTCTGCCACGAAGCACGCCTGATCATCGAGATTGACGGCGGTCAACACGACACTGACTCGCTGCGCGAGGCTGAGCGAGCCCGATTTCTCGAAGGCCAGGGCTACCAGATGCTCCGGTTTTGGAACAACGAGGTATTGGCAAATCCAGAGGGCGTCGTCACGGTAATCGCCGACGTGCTTGCCGCAGCATCACCCCCACCCCGCCCTCCCCCATCAAGGGGGAGGGAATGAGCGCGAATCAAATGGTGCCATACAATAATCTGCGCGTATTTGGTCCGGATTGGACCCCGCAAAATCGCGCCGCGTGTCCGCACCACGGCTCTGTATTTCTTGGAGCACAGCGAGTTCCATCTGCTGGTTTCCGAGCCAGTAGGTTCGTTAACTCGCCGGTG
The DNA here is from genome assembly GCA_035534535.1 of Allostellaceae bacterium. Lineage (GTDB taxonomy): Bacteria > Pseudomonadota > Alphaproteobacteria > ATCC43930 > CGMCC-115725 > DATARH01. Next base: position 17,687 of record DATLRS010000240.1, read on the forward strand.
GTCAGCTGTTGCAGATTGATCGGCATTTTACTGTTCACTCCATGTTCGCTCCGGTTCCGGCTTGCCAGGCATGCCGCCTTGCCTATATATGGCGGACAAACGTCCCATAGGGTCCGGGTGTGCGATAGGGTCTTGGCAGGCCGGTTGTTGGAGTGGGCCCGGTGGCCCACTTTTTGTTTGCGTTGTCTCTGTCGGGGTAGCGGTTGCCGATCGACACCAACGAGATTGTCCGCATCATCGAGCCCTCGCTTGAGGCAATGGGCTATCGCCTGGTGCGGGTGGCGGTGACCGGCGCGCGGCGAACGACGCTGCAGGTCATGGCCGAGCGCCAGGATGACGCCGCGATGAGCGTCGACCATTGCGCCGATATCAGCCGCCAGGTCTCGGCATTGCTCGATGTGGCGGATCCGATTGCCGGGGCCTATACGCTCGAAGTCAGCTCGCCCGGGATCGACCGCCCGCTGGTTCGCCCGGAGGATTACGACCGCTTTGCCGGCTTTGAGGCGCGGATCGAATTGCACGCGCCGCTCGACGGCCGCAAGCGCTTCCGCGGGCGGCTGCTCGGCCGCGCCGGCGAATGCGTCCGCCTCGCCGGCGACGACGGCGAAGCGCATCTGCCGCTTGCCGCGATCGCCCGCGCGAAGCTGGTCTTGACCGATGACCTCCTCGCGCAGGCCCAGCACAAGCCGGCACAGACCAACTAGAGTACGGGGAACGCCATGGAGAGTACGACCACCTACGCCCGCCCCGAATTGCTGCAAGTCGCCGACACGGTCGCCCGCGACAAGGGCATCGACAAGGACGAAGTGCTGGAGGCGATGGAGCAGGCCATCCAGAAGGCCGGCCGCTCGAAATACGGCCTGGAATACGACATCCGCGCCGAGATCGACCGGCGCAACGGCGAGATCCGGTTGTTGCGCTTCCGCGAGGTGGTCGAGACCGTCGAGAACGAGGCGACCCATATCGCACTCGAAGCGGCGCAGCGGCTCAATGCCGAAGCCGAGATCGGCGATTTCATCACCGACCCGCTGCCGCCCATCGATTTCGGCCGCATCGCGGCGCAGACCGCCAAGCAGGTGATCGTCCAGAAGGTGCGCGACGCCGAGCGCCAGCGCCAATACCTGGAGTTCAAGGACCGCGTCAGCGAGATCGTCAACGGGCTCGTCAAGCGGGTCGAATTCGGCAATGTCGTCGTCGATCTGGGGCGCGCCGAGGCGATGCTGCGGCGCGACGATCTGCTGCCGCGCGAGAGCTTCCGGCAAGGCGAGCGGGTGCGCGCCTACATCTACGATGTGCGCCAGGAGGCGCGCGGCCCGCAGATCTTTCTGTCGCGCACCCATCCGCAATTCATGGCCAAGCTGTTCGCCCAGGAAGTGCCGGAGATCTACGACGGCATCATTGAGATCAAGGCGGTGGCGCGCGACCCGGGCAGCCGCGCCAAGATCGCCGTCATCTCGCGCGACAGCGGCATCGATCCGGTCGGCGCCTGCGTCGGCATGCGCGGCAGCCGCGTCCAGGCGGTGGTCGGCGAGTTGCAGGGCGAGAAGATCGACATCATCCCGTGGTCGTCCGACCCGGCCACCTTTGTCGTCAACGCGCTCGCGCCGGCCGAAGTCGCCAAGGTCGTGATGGACGAGGAGCAGCGGCGCATCGAGGTCGTCGTGCCCGACGATCAGCTGTCGCTCGCGATCGGCCGCCGCGGCCAGAATGTGCGCCTCGCCTCGCAGCTGACCGGCTGGGACATCGACATCCTGACCGAGGCCGAGGAATCGGAGCGGCGCACCGAGGAATTCCGCAGCCGCAGCCAGTTGTTCATCGACGCGCTCGACATCGACGACGTGATCGCCCATCTGCTGGTCACCGAGGGCTTCGGCTCGCTCGAGGAGGTCGCCTTTGTGGCGACCGAAGACCTGGCCGAGATCGAGGGGTTCGATATCGACATCGCCACCGAGTTGCAGGAGCGGGCGCGCAACGCGCTGGAGCGACGCGACCGCGAGTACGAGACGCGCTACCGCGAATTGGGTGTCGAAGATGATTTGGCGGCGCTCGACGGGCTCAACCCCGGCATGCTGGTGACACTGGCCGAGAACGGCATCAAGACGCTGGACGATTTCGCCGGGCTCGCTGGCGACGAGGTCGTCGAGATGCTCGCCGCATCGGACAAGGGCGGCGTGCAGCTCGAACTCGACGACGCCAACACGCTGGTCATGGCCGCCCGCGCGCATTGGTTCGCGGCGGACGAATCCGGCGCGGCGCCGCAGGAGTAGCCGCAACGGCTCCGACCGCTCGCCGCGTCCCGGCGGTCGCGCCGGCGACGGCACCCGCGCCGTCGCCGCAGCGCCGCTGCATCGTCACCGGCGAGGTCCGCGAGCGCAGCGCGCTCTTGCGCTTTGTCGTCGGGCCCGACGGCGCGATTGTGCCCGACATCGACGCGCGCCTGCCGGGACGGGGTTTGTGGTTGACCGCGCGCCGCGATATAGTGGAACGCGCCGTGGCAAAACGGATTTTCGCGCGGGCGGCGCGGCGGCCGGTATCGGCGCCGGCCGAGCTGGCCGACCGCATCGAGAGCCTGCTGGCGCGGCGGTGCGGCGACGCGCTCGGGCTGGCCCGTCGGGCCGGTGGTGCGATCGCCGGGTTCGATCGGGTCGGCGAGGCGGTGCGCCGGGGCCGGGTTGGGCTGCTGTTGGTTGCGCTCGACGGTGCGGCCGGCGGGCGCGGCAAGCTGGCGGCGCTTGGCCGTGGTCTGCCGGCAGCCAGCGTGTTGACGGCAGCCGAGCTGGGCGCCGCGTTTGGGCGCGAGCGGATCGTGCACGCGGCGGTCACCGACGGCCCGCTATGCCGCCGCCTGATGCTCGACCTGTCGCGGCTCGCCGGGCTGCGCGCCGCGGCGGCGGTGGATTGCCGGATGGATTTCGCGCCGGTACAGCCGGCAAACGAGGATGGTGGTACCGAAACGGATGACTGAAGCCAACGAGCAAGAAGCCAACGAGCAAGAGCAGAAGCGGCCCCTGACCCTGGGCCGTCCGAGACTCGAACTGCGACGCGGCGTTGAGACCGGGCAGGTGCGCCAGAGCTTTTCGCACGGCCGCTCGAAGACCGTGACGGTCGAGGTGCGCAAAAAGCGCACACCGCTGCCGGGTGCCGCCCCCGAGCCTGGTCGCGCCGAGGTGAGCTCGCCGGTTGTCGCGCGGGCGCAGCCGACGGCGCCGAGCCCGGTCACCGAGCCGGTACGCCGGCCGGTGGCAGTGCCGCGCGCCCTGACCGAGGAGGAGCGGGCCGGCCGGGTCCGCGCCCTGCAGGATGCCCACAAGCACGACGAGGAGTCGCGCCGCCGCGCCGTCCTCGCCGAGGCGGATCGGCGGCGCGAGGAAGAGGAGCGCGCGGCCGAAGAGGCGCGCCGCCGCGCCGAGGAAGAGGCGCGCAGTCGCGCCGAAGAGGAAGAGGGCCGCAAGCGCACCGAGGAAGAGGCGAAGAAGCGCTCCGAGGACGACGAGACCCGCCGCCGCGAGGAGGAATCGCGGCGCGAGGTGGCCGAACGTGCCGGCAAGGCGGCGGCCGCCAAGGTCGCCGCGCTGACCGCCGCCGGCAAGATGGCGGTGCCGGCCGAAGAGGAGGAGCCGGCCACCGGCTTCCGTCCCGGCCGCCGCCCCGATCTGAAGCGTCCGGCCGCCCCGGTCCGCCGCGACGAGCAGCGCCGCCGGACCGGCAAGCTGACGGTGACCCGCGCGCTCGACGATGAAGCCGGCGAGCGCATGCGCAGCCTCGCCTCGGTCCGCCGCGCCCGCGAGCGCGAACGCCAGCGCATGCTCAGCCAGGAGCAAACCAAGATTGTGCGCGATGTCGTGATCCCCGAGACGATCACGATCCAGGAGCTGGCAAACCGCATGGCCGAGCGCGGCGCCGACGTCATCAAGGCGCTGATGCGCAACGGGATCATGGCGACGATCAACCAGACGATCGACGCCGACACGGCCGAGCTGATCGTGACCGAATTCGGTCACCGGGTGCGCCGGGTCGCCGAATCCGACGTCGAGATCGGGCTGCGCGGCGACGCCGACGAGCCCGAGATGCTGGTGCCGCGCGCGCCAGTCGTGACGGTCATGGGCCATGTCGACCACGGCAAGACATCGCTCCTCGATGCGCTGCGCCAGACCGATGTCGCGGCCGGCGAGGCGGGCGGCATCACCCAGCATATCGGTGCCTACCGGGTCACCCTGCAGAGCGGGCGGCAGATCACCTTTATCGATACGCCGGGCCATCAGGCCTTCACCGCGATGCGCGCGCGCGGCGCCGACGTCACCGATATCGTCGTGCTGGTCGTCGCCGCTGATGACGGCATCATGGAACAGACCGTCGAGGCGATCCGGCATGCCCGGGCCGCGGGGGTGCCGGTCATCGTCGCCATCAACAAGATGGATCGGCCCGATGCGCGGCCGGAGCGGGTGCGGCAGGAACTGCTGCAGCACGAGCTTGTCGTCGAGGAACTCGGCGGCGAGGTGCTCAACGTCGAGGTGTCGGCCCTCAAGAAGACCAATCTCGACAAGCTCGAGGAAGCGATCCTGCTACAGGCCGAACTGCTCGATTTGCAGGCCAATCCGAACCGCCCGGCCGAAGGGGTGGTGCTCGAAGGCAGGCTCGAGCGCGGCCGCGGGCCGGTCGCCACCGTATTGGTGCAGCGCGGCACGCTGCGGATCGGCGACGTCTTTGTCGCGGGCGGCGAATGGGGCCGGGTGCGCGCCCTGGTCGACGATCGTGGCCAGACGCTGCGCGAGGCGGGCCCCTCGACCCCGGTCGAGGTGCTCGGCCTCAACGGCCTGCCGCTCGCCGGCGACGATTTCGTCGTCGTCGAGAACGAGGGCCGGGCGCGCGAGATTGCCGATTTCCGCCAACGCCGGCGGCGCGACGCGGCGGCGGCGTTGGGTGGCCGCGGCACGCTGGAGCAGATGTTCTCGAAGATCGCGTCGGGGACGGCGAAGGAACTGGCGGTCGTCGTCAAATCCGATGTCCAGGGCTCGCTGGAAGCGATCGTCGGCTCGCTCGAAAAACTGTCGACCGACGAGGTTGCGGTGCGCGTCCTGCATTCCGCGGTCGGCGGCATCACCGAGAGCGATGTGATCCTGGCCAAGGCAACCGGCGCCCTGATCATCGGCTTCAATGTCCGGGCCAACCCGCAGGCGCGCGAACTGGCAACCCGCGATGCCGTCGAGATCCGCTATTACGCGGTCATCTACGATCTGATCGACGATGTGCGCGGCGCGCTGTCGGGTATGCTGTCGCCGACGCTGCGCGAGCGCTTCCTCGGCAATGCCTCGATCCGCGAAGTCTTCAATATCACCCGGGTCGGCAAGGTTGCCGGCTGCATGGTCACCGACGGGGTGGTGCGGCGCGGCGCCAAGGTGCGCCTGTTGCGCGACAACGTGGTGATCCACGAGGGCAGCCTGAAGACGCTGAAACGCTTCAAGGACGAGGTGCGCGAGGTGCGCGAAGGCTACGAATGCGGCATGGCCTTCGAGAACTATGAGAACGTCCAGCAGGGCGACGTTATCGAGTGCTTCGAGGTGGAAGAAGTCGTCCGCACGCTGTAGCCGCATGCCCCGGTAACTGAATGCCCAGGCGACGCGATCACGAACCGGCGGCGGGGCCGCGCCCTGCCAGCCAGCGGCAATTGCGGGTTGGCGAAGAGCTGCGCCATTCGCTGGCCACCTTGTTGCGGCCTGGCGAATTGCGCGATCCGGCGCTGCGCGACGCGAACATCACCGTGACCGAGGTGCGGGTCAGCCCCGACCTGAAGAATGCCACCGCCTTTGTCATGCCGCTGGCTGGCGCCAAGGCCGACGAAATCATGGCCGGGCTGAAGCGCAGCGCGATTTTTCTGCGCGGACGGATCGCCGGCATGGTCGAATTGCGCCAGGTTCCCCGTCTCGCCTTCGCGCTCGATACAGCATTCGATACTGCGGCGCGGATCGAAGCGCTGCTGCACCGCCCCGAGGTGGAGCGCGATCTCCACCCGCCGCCGGAGCCCGATGACGCAGGCGGATGAGCCCCGGCTGCACGGCTGGCTCGTCATCGACAAGCCCTTTGGCCTGACCTCGGCGCGCGTCGTTGCCGCCGTCAAGCGCAGCACCGGCGTCAAGGTCGGGCATGCCGGCACGCTTGACCCGCTCGCCACCGGGGTCTTGCCGCTGGCTCTCGGCGAGGCGACCAAGACCGTGCGATTCCTCGCCGCCGGCAGGAAGCGCTATCGCTTTCGCATTCGCTGGGGCGAGGCGCGCGATACCGACGACCGCCAGGGCGCGGTGACGGCCGAGAGCGCGGCGCGGCCGGACGCCGCCGCGATCACGGCGGCGCTGCCCCGCTTTACCGGCACGATCCTGCAATTGCCGCCGGTCTATTCGGCGCTCAAAGTCGGCGGCCAGCGCGCCTATGCACTGGCGCGCGCCGGCCGGCCGCCGGAACTCGCGGCCCGGCCGGTCGAGATCGGCGAATTGCGCCTCATCGCGCTGGTCGACCGCGACCAGGCCGATTTCGAGGCGGTGGTCGGCGGCGGCACCTATGTCCGTGCCCTCGCCCGCGACCTCGCCGCGGTCCTCGGCACGCTCGGCCACATCGCCGAACTGCGCCGCCTCGCCGTCGGCCGCTTCGAGGAAGCACAGGCGATTTCGCTGGATTGCGCCGTGGCGCTTGGGCATAGTCTGGCGGCCTCCGAGCACCTCTTGCCGATCGAGACGGCGCTGGACGACATCCCGGCGTTCGCCGTGACGGCAGTGGAGGCCGCTCGATTACGGCACGGCCAGCGGGTCACGCCGAGCGACGGGCACGAGCGTGCGCGGCTCGACGAGATCGGCGACGGCACGATCGTCGGGGCGCGGCATGACCGGTTGCTGGTCGCCGTGGCGCGGATCGAGGATGGCGGTCTTCGGCCGGTGCGCATCATCAATCGTTGAAGGAACCAGCCCGATGTCGATCACTCCCGAGCGCAAGCAGGCGCTCATCGGCGAATATGCAACGAAAACCGGCGATACCGGCTCGCCTGAGGTACAGGTCGCGATCCTGTCGGAGCGCATCCGCAATCTGACCGACCACCTCGGCACGCATAAGAAGGATTTCCACTCGCGGCGCGGGCTCCTCGTGATGGTCGGACTGCGGCGCCGCCTGCTCGACTACCTCAAACGGTCGGACGCGGATCGCTATACGACATTGATCGGCCGGCTCGGCTTGCGGCGTTGACGCCAGGGCGGGCGAGGCCGCGCTTTGCCGCCGAGATCGCCGGCCGGATTGCGGCGGGCGCAATCATCGCCATATCCGTGGCGATATGGCGTCAAAGCGATATCGGCGACGACGGGAGGGCCCGTCGCGGACAGTGCGCGGGGATAGGCCGCTGCGTGCTGTCGGTCTGTTTGGAAGGATGAAAACGGATGTTTGAGGTTTTTCGTAAGGAATTGATGTGGGGCGGCCGCCGTCTCGTTCTCGAGACCGGCAAGGTAGCGCGCCAGGCCGACGGCGCGGTGCTGGCGACCTATGGCGAGACGACGGTTTTATGCACGGCGGTGGCGTCGAAAACGGCGCGTGCCGGGCAGGATTTTTTCCCGCTGACCGTCAATTACCAGGAAAAGACGTTTGCCGCCGGCAAGATTCCCGGCGGTTTTTTTAAGCGCGAGGGCCGGCCTTCGGAAAAGGAGACGCTGACCTCGCGGCTGATCGACCGGCCGATCCGGCCGCTGTTCGCGCCCGGCTTTCTCAACGAGACGCAGGTCGTTTGCACCGTGTTGAGCCACGATCTGGAGAACGATCCCGACATCGTGGCGCTGATCGGCAGTTCGGCCGCGCTGACCCTGTCGGGCATCCCGTTCATGGGACCGATCGCCGGCTGTCGGGTCGGCTATATCGACGGGCAGTACGTCTTGAACCCGCCGCTCGACGACCTGCCGCGCTCGCAGCTCGACCTGATCGTCGCCGGGACGGGCGAGGGCGTCCTGATGGTCGAATCGGAGGCCAAGGAGCTGTCGGAGGATGTCATGCTGGGCGCGGTGACCTTCGGGCACCAGAGCTTCCAGCCGGTCATCGAGGCGATCATCGAGCTGGCCGAGACCTGCGCCAAGGAGCCGTGGAGCCTCGCCGAGCCGCCCGCCAACAAGAAGGCGATCGAAGAGCGGCTGCGGGAGGCGGTCGGCCCGCACATCGAAGCGGCCTATCGTGAGCGCGGCAAGCAGGAGCGCAGCAACCGGCTCGATGCCGCCAAGGCGAGCGCCGGCGCGCTGTTCGAGGCCGAGGACGAACGCAGCCTTGCGCTCAAGCTGTTCAAGGACATCGAGAAGGAGATCGTACGCGGCGCGATCCTGCGCGACGGGCTGCGGATCGACGGGCGCGACACCAAGACGGTGCGGCCGATCGAGTGTCAGGTCGGCCTCTTGCCGCGGGCGCATGGCTCGGTCTTGTTCACCCGCGGCGAGACCCAGGCTTTCGTCGTCGCCACCCTCGGCACCGGCCAGGACGAGCAGATCATCGATGCGCTCGAGGGCGAATACCGCGAGAATTTCCTCCTGCACTACAACTTCCCGCCCTACGCCACCGGTGAAGCCGGGCGGATGGGCTCGCCCGGGCGGCGCGAGATCGGCCACGGCAAGCTGGCGTGGCGCGCCGTGCATCCGCTATTGCCCGCGAAGGAGAGCTTTCCCTACACGATCCGCGTCGTCTCCGAGATCACCGAATCGAACGGCTCCTCGTCGATGGCCTCGGTGTGCGGCGCCTCGCTGGCGCTGATGGATGCCGGCGTGCCGTTGGCGCGCCCGATTGCCGGCATCGCCATGGGGCTGATCAAGGAGCCGACGGGCTTTGCGGTGCTGTCCGACATCCTCGGCGACGAGGACCACCTGGGCGATATGGACTTCAAGGTAGCCGGCACCGAGCGCGGCATCACCGCGCTGCAGATGGACATCAAGATCACCTCGATCACCGAGGAGATCATGCGCGTCGCGCTCGGCCAAGCGCGCGACGGCCGGCATCACATCCTCGCCGAGATGGCCAAGGCGCTGACCGGGGCGCGCCACGAGGTCAGCGAAAACGCGCCGCGCATCACCACGATCTCGATCCCCAAGGACAAGATCCGCGAGGTCATCGGCTCGGGCGGCAAGGTAATCCGCGAGATCACCGAGACGACCGGCGCCAAGATCGACATCGACGACGACGGCACGATCAAGGTGGCGGCGGTCGATGCCACCGCGGCCAATGCGGCGATCGACTGGATCCGCGGCATCGTCGCCGAGCCGGAACTCGGCGTCATCTACAACGGCAAGGTGGTCAAGGTCGTCGAGTTCGGCGCGTTCGTGAATTTCCTCGGTGCGCGCGACGGGCTCGTTCATATCAGCGAGATGGCGCAGCAGCGGGTCGGCAAGGTAGCCGATGTCGTCAAGGTCGGCGACACGGTCAAGGTCAAGGTGCTCGGCTTCGACGACCGCGGCAAGGTCAAGCTCAGCATGCGCCAGGTCGACCAGCAGACCGGCGAGGATCTCGGCCCGGCACGGCGCCAGCCCGAGCCGGTGCAGGCGGCAGGCTGAAGACGCAGGGTCGCACGGCGGCAGGGATCGCTCGCTTGCCGCCGTTCGGCCGCGTGATCGGACACCGCGGCGCCGCGGCCCGGGCGCCTGAAAACACGCTCGCCGGGCTGCGGCGCGCCAAGGCGCTCGGCTGCAGCTGGGTCGAATTCGATGTGCGGCTGACCGGTGACGGGGTGCCGGTGCTGTGCCACGATTCGCGGCTCGACCGGACGACCGACGGCAGCGGGCTGATTGCCGACCTGCCGCTGGCGGCGCTGCG
>DATLRS010000241.1:0-15741 GCA_035534535.1 Allostellaceae bacterium
ATCGAGGATCTCGCCGCGGGAGAGGCCGCCGCCGGCGCGAATGACTTCCAGAAGCTGCTCGCGCTTGCTGCCGCTGCGGGCCCTCGGCTGGCCGCGTCTGGCCGCGGCTCGGCGCGGCGGGGCGGCCTTGCCGGTCTTGGCAGATTCGTAGGCGTCGATTGCCGACAGCTCGCGGTTGATGTCGGCGAGCTTGTGTTCAAGTTCCTGCTGTTGCGTGAAGATCGCTTCGCGCTCGCCGTCCAGCCGGGCGCGCTCGCGCTGTACGAACATCTCGAATGTCTCGTCCGCCATTTGCCCTCTCCGGTTTTGATAGGAGAGCTTGTAGGTGTTCTTCCCACTTTTGCATAGCGTGCCGCATGGGTTCAAGGTAGGTGGCGAGATTGTAGACGCGGTGAACGGCCGAAACCCCTTGCATCGTATGAGCGAGAAGCATGTCGTTGATGTGGGGCGGGACGCCGAGTTCGGCCCAGCGGGTCGACGCGGTGCGCCGCAGATCGTGTAATCCCCATTGTAGAACGGGGGTGTCGATTCGGGTCTGCAAGATGGCCTTGTCTTTCGACCAGCCGTTGAAGGCGCGCTCTCCGGTTGCTCGGTCTCCCCGACGGCGGGCAGGAAACAGATAGCCCTCCTCGACAGAGATCGTTGCGAGGATGGTCGAAACAATCGGGGTGAGCGGAATCGTATGCGGCTTCTTCGCCTTCATAATCGCGGCCGGAAACTCGATTCGGTCATTTCCGATCCACTCACTGCGCAAGCTGCCGACTTCGCTCCGACGCTGCCCGGTGAGTATGAGGAGGTGGACGATAGTGCCGAATGGGTATCCCATCGCTTCGGCCGCTCTCCATACGGCAACCAGCTCGCTATCTGAAAGAACGCGTTCCCGGCTCGGTGCTTTGCCGCCGGGCATTTGGAGACGCTCGCAGGGGCTGGAGAGCAGTAGTCCGCGACGCGCAGCGAAACGGAAGAGAGACCGCAGCGCGGCAAAGGCGTGCCGGCGCTCGGTGTCGCCCTTGATGGCATCGAGCAATTCGGCGATTCGTGCGGTCTTGATGTCGGAGAGCTGCTTGCGCTCGAACTCCGGTTTGAAGTGTCGATTGAGGAGCCGCTTCGTCTCGTACGCGGTTCGCTCGCGGTTCATCACGTCGCAGTGCGCCGTGAAAAACAGGGTGAGGGCATCGCCGAAGGCGATCGTCGGCGACGCCGGCTCGATGCCGAGAGTCCGCTCCGCGAGGATAATCACGGCTTTCTCTCTCGCCTTCGCGAGCGAGAGGACCGGATACCGCCCCAACGTCGTACGCGTGCGATTGGCGCCGTGCAAGAGGATGAACGTCCTGCTCCCGCCTTGGGAGAGGCGCAGGCCGAAACCCTTGAAGCCCGGCGTTTCGTCCCAGTAGTCGATCTGGCCGGCGGCCGGGGGCTTCAGAGCACGAATCGTGGCATCTGTTAATCTAGCGTGTGGCATTCTTAGGCACTCCCTAGGCACAAATTTTCGTGTGGTGCCCCGGTGCACGAAGCGCAATCGCGGGCAGTGTACCACAGAAAAACTTAACGTTCCTAAGGAGTTACCGAGCAGTATGCGGCGCGGTGAGGCAGGGTGAGAAAGCCGCTGAAGCGGTTCCGTAGTCTGGTACTCTATCTACTCCACGTCGCCGGCGGTGGCACGAACGATCGGACGGCGGCAGCTGCCGTCCCGTCCGGATGCGGTGCGACGGGGCGGCTCGTCGTGGCGGGTAGCCGCGCCGGTGTTTCGTACTATGCTGCGCTGCGGATGGCATCGGGCACAGCGGGAGCGGGAGACGGCGAGCATGCATTTCGACCTCCCGGCGGTTCCGGCGGGCAAGGCCGCCAAGCCGCCGGCCGGGCGCGGTGGCACCGCGTCCGATCGCGGTCGATACAGCCGCGGCTGGCAGGCCCGTGCCGGCGACCTGTTCGGGATGGAGTAGATGACCCTCGTCATACCGAAAGACGCCCAGCGATGAGCCTGCGCCGCCGGCTGCTCGCCGTCTTCATCGTGCTGCTCGCCGCGCTGGCCGCGGCGCCGCTGCAGGCAATGGAGCCGGCGGTGGGATCGAAGAACTTCAGCGCGCCGCGCAGCGTTCCGGATTACTTCAGCAACGAAAGCGGGCCGTTTCATACCGGCGCCAGCGCGCGGGCGGCCCGGCCGGGCCCGGCCGGGCGCTTTGCTGCGCCGATGACCGACCGCGCGACAAGCGTCGCCGCGCGCCGGCACCGCGGCCATCGCGCGCGGCGCATGGCAGCGATAAGCCGCCATCATCGCTATCGCCGCCTGGCGCGTCGCAGGGTCGGGACGCACGGCCATGCAGTGCATTTCCGTGCGGCGAGAAGCGGCAGGATGACCCGCACCCGGGCGGCCCATGCGCGGCACCGAACGGCGCATCTCCACCATCACTTCGCCCACCACTTCGCCCACCACCTCGCCGGCCACCGCGGCCGCGGCAAGGTCGTGGCCGTACGCGGCCGCCACCGGCCGGCGTCGCGCAGCGGCAAGCGCATCGTGCCGGTCCGCGGCTGAGCGTGGCCTCGGGCCACCCGCCAGGTTGGACTCGGCCCCCCGCCCCGCCATATAAGCGGCGCCATGGGCAGGATCGCGTTCGTCAAGATGCACGGGCTCGGCAATGATTTTGTCGTGCTCGACGCGCGCCGCAACCCGCTCGCGATCGACGCCGCTGCGGCGCGCGCACTGGCCGATCGCCATAGCGGCATCGGCTGCGACCAGCTGATCGTGATCGAGCCGCCGCGCCAGCCCACCGCCGATGCCTGGATGCAGATCGTCAACGCCGACGGCAGCGCGGCGGCGGCATGCGGCAACGCGACACGCTGCGTTGCCTGGCTGCTCGCCGAGGAGAGCGGCGCCGACCGGGTGCGGATCGAGACCGCCGCCGGCCTGCTCGACGCCGAGATGCTGGGCGACCGGCGGGTCGCCGTCGATATGGGCCCGGCGCGCACCGACTGGCATGACATACCGCTCGCCCGCGCGATGGAGACGCTCGCGGTCGACCTCGCCGCCGGGCCGCTGGCAAGTCCCGTCTGCACCAGCATCGGCAACCCGCACGCGACGTTTTTCGTCGACGATGCCGAGGCGGTCGATCTTGCCGCGCTCGGCCCGCGGCTCGAACACGATCCGCTCTTTCCCGAGCGTGCCAATATCGGGGTCGCGACGGTGCGCGGGCCGGATCGGCTCCGGCTGCGCGTCTGGGAACGTGGCGCCGGGATCACCCGCGCCTGCGGCACCGGCGCCTGCGCCGCGCTGGTCGGCGCGCATCGTCGCGGCTTGACCGGGCGGCAAGCGACGGTGAGGCTCGACGGCGGCGACCTCGACATCCTCTGGCGCGAGGACGGACACGTGGTGATGACCGGGCCGGCGACGCTCGCCTTCGAGGGCAGTTTCGACGCCGCGCTGTTCGGCCGGTAACGCGATGCCGGGCGTCGAGATCGTCACCTTCGGCTGCCGCCTCAACGCCTTCGAGAGCGAGGTCATCCGCCGCGCCGCCGGGAGTGCCGGGCTGGGCGATGCGGTCATCGTCAACACCTGCGCGGTGACCGCTGAAGCCGAGCGCCAGGCGCGCCAGGCGATCCGCCGGGCGCGGCGCGAGCACCCCGGGGCGCGGATCATCGTCACCGGCTGCGCCGCGACCCTGGCGCCGGCGCGCTACGCCGCGCTCGACGGGGTCGATCTGGTGCTCGACAACGACGCCAAGCTGCGGGCCGAGAGCTACGCGAGCGCCGTGGCGGCGCCGGGCCTGCCTCTGCCTCTGCCCCTGCCCCCGCCGCTGCTCTCGCCGCCGGTCGCGGCCGATCCCGAGGGGCGGCGGGTGCGCGCCTATCTGCAGGTGCAGCAGGGCTGCGACCATCGCTGCACGTTCTGCATCATACCCTACGCGCGCGGCGCCAGCCGCTCGGTGCCGCTCGCCGCGATCGTCGAACAGGCCGGCGCGCTGGTCGCAGGCGGGGTTCGCGAGATCGTGCTGACCGGGGTCGATCTGACGGCCTACGGCGCCGACCTGCCGGACCACCCGACGCTCGGCGAGATGGCGCGGCAGCTGCTGGCCGCGGTGCCGGAGCTCGGCCGGCTGCGCCTCTCCTCGCTCGACCCCAGCGAGATCGACGCGCCGTTATGGGCGCTCCTCGCCAATGAACCCCGGCTGATGCCGCATCTGCATCTGTCGCTGCAAGCCGGCGACGATCTGATCCTGAAGCGGATGAAGCGGCGGCACAGCCGCGCCGAGGCGATCGCCGCAACCCGCCGGGCCCGCGCCCTGCGCCCGGAAATCGCGATCGGCGCCGATCTGATCGCCGGCTTTCCGACCGAGAGCGAGGCGATGTTCCAACGCAGCCTCGATCTGGTCGCGGAATGCAGCATCGCCTTTCTGCACGTCTTCCCGTACAGCCCGCGGCCCGGAACGCCGGCGGCGCGGATGCCGCCCATCGACCCGGCGGTGGTGCGCGAGCGCGCCGCCCGGCTGCGGGAAGCCGGCGCGGCAGGGCTGCGCAACGAACTGCAGTCGCGCATCGGCAGCGAGAGCGCGGTATTGGTCGAGCGGCCGGGACGGGGCCGCGCCGCGTTCTACGCCCCGGTCAGCGTCGATCGCGCGCACCCGGTCGGGTCGGTCCGGCGAATGCGGCTGATCGCGGCGACCGGCGGCAGTCTTGTCGGAGTGCCCGTGACATGAGGTTCTGGCGGCGCAGCGTGCCGGCCGATGCTGCCGCCGACGGCGATGCCGCCACGCCAGAGGCGGCCGAGCTTGCCCCGGCCGCGCCGCTGCCCGAGCCCCAAACCGAAACCGAACCCCAAACCGAACCCCAAACCGAAACCGAAAGCGCGGCGCCGCGCGGCTGGCTCGGGCGGTTGCGGGCCGGACTGTCGCGCAGCTCGGCGCGGCTGACCGAGGGGATCAACACGATCTTCCTGCGCCGCCGGCTCGACGACGCGGCGCTCGACGAACTCGAGGAGCTGCTGATCGCCAGCGACATGGGGTTGGGCGTCGCCGCCGAGGTCGTCGCGGCCTTGCGCCGCACCCGCTTCAACCAGGAGGTCGCGCCCGAGGAGATCCGCGCCGCGCTCGCCGAGGAGGTGACCCGGCTGGTCGAGCGGGTGCAGCAGCCGCTGCGCCTCGATGCCGCCGCCAGGCCGTTCGTGATCCTCGTCGTCGGGGTCAACGGCAGCGGCAAGACGACGACGATCGGCAAGCTGGCGAAACAGTACCGCGACGCCGGCCACAGCGTCCTCCTCGCGGCCGGCGACACGTTCCGCGCCGCCGCGGTCGAGCAGTTGCAGATCTGGGGCGAGCGCGCCGATTGCCCGGTGCTGACCCGCCCGACCGGCGCGGACGCGGCGGGGCTCGCCTACGACGCGCTGGTCAGGGCGCGCGACGAGGGCGCCGACCTCCTCTTGATCGACACCGCCGGCCGGCTGCACAACAAGGCCGACCTGATGGCCGAATTGCAGAAGATCGTCCGCGTTTTGAAGAAGGTCGATGCGGCGGCGCCGCACGCGGTGCTGCTGGTGCTCGACGCGACGGTCGGCCAGAACGCGCATGCCCAGGCCGAAACCTTCCGCCAGATGGTCGGCGTCACCGGCATTGTGATGACCAAGCTCGACGGCACCGCCAAGGGCGGTGTTTTGGTGTCGCTCGCCGAGAAATACGGCATCCCGATCCACGCCATCGGCATCGGCGAGGGCACCGACGATCTGCGCCCCTTCGAAGCGCGCGCCTACGCCCGCAGCCTGGTCGGGCTGGATGCGTAGCGCGGACGCCGTGCGCTACTCGCGCTGCGGCGCGGCGGGGTCGGTGGGGGGTGCGGTGCGGGTCGTGAAATCGCCCGAAAGCCGCGCCTCGCGTTCGTGGTGCAAGGCCCAATGCACCGACGGGAAGGCGATGTCGTGCCACGGGATCTCATCCCAGGCAAAGAGCGCGACTTCGAGGCTTTCGGGGCCAGCCGCGACCGCCTCGTCCAACAGGCGGGCGCGGTAGATCAGCTGCACCTGACTGATCCGCGGGATGTCGTAGATCGCCAACAGGCCCTCGATCGCGATCTTGGCCTGCGCCTCTTCCCAGGCTTCGCGCTGGGCGCCGGCGCTGGTCGACTCGTTGAGTTCGAGATAGCCCGCGGGCAGGGTCCAGAAGCCGCGCCGCGGCGCGATCGAGCGCCGGCACAGCAGGGTGCGCTCGCCCGAGCGGGCCACCGAGCCGACCACGATCTTCGGGTTGTCGTAGAGGATGAACCCGCAATCGGCGCAGATCATGCGCTCGCGGTTGTCCCCTTCGGGAACACCGCGCACGTTCGGACCGCGGACCGACTCAGCCTCGCTCATCTCGCGGATGTCCGCCCGGTGGCCGGGAGGGTCAAGCCGGACGCGCTCAGGCCGGCACCGGGATCGCCCGCTGGTTGTACATGCGCTTCCTGATCGCGGCGCGCTCCTCCTCTGAGATTGTCGCCGGGTCGGGCGGCAGGTTGGCGCCGACCGCCATGCCGCGCTTGACGCCCGGGCGCTCGCTCAATTCGTCAAACCAGCGCTTGAAATGCTTGAACTCCGCGATGTCCTGGCCCTGCGCCTTCCAGTTGACGGTCCAGGGATAGGAGATCATGTCGGCGATCGTGTACTCGTCGCCGCAGAGATATTTGTTCTTGTAGAGCCGGTTGTTGAGGACGCCATAGAGCCGGTTGGCCTCGTCGGTAAAGCGGCGGATCGCATAGGTGAGGTCGCCGGCATCGGGGCCGGCGCGGCGGAAATGGCCGCATTCGCCGAGCTTGGGACCCTGATTGGCCATCTGCCACATGACCCATTGCGTGACATTGTATTTGCCGCGCAGATCCTGCGGCCAGAAGCGCCCGACCTTCTCGGCGATGTACATCATGATGGCGCCCGATTCGAATACCGAGATCGGCGCGCCGCCGCCCTTGGGGTCATGGTCGACCATCGTCGGCATGCGGTGGTTCGGGTTCATCGCCAGGAATTCGGGCGTGAACTGGTCGCCGCGCTGGATGTTGCAGGGGACGATCTTGTATTCGACGCCGGCCTCTTCGAGCAGGATCGTGACCTTCTTGCCGTTGGGCGTCGGCCAGTAATGCAGATCGATCATCGCCAATTCCTCAGCACCGAAGGGAAAGCAAGAGCTTACCGCAGTCACCCGGTCGCGTCGAGAAAGCCCTGCAGGATGTAGGCGGCGGCGACCCGGTCGACGATCTCGGCGCGGCGTTTGCGCGTCATGTCGGCGGCGATCATCTCGCGGGTGACCGCGGCGGTCGACAGCCGCTCGTCCCAGAACGCCAGCGGCAGATCGCGCACCGCCAGGACATTGCGCGCGAACTGGCGCACCGATTGGGTGCGCGGGCTGTCGCCGCCGGACAAGGCAAGCGGCAGACCGATCACCAGCCCGCCGACGCCGTGCTCGTCGACCAGCGCCAGCAATGCCGCTGCGTCGTCGCGAAAGCGGCCGCGGCGGCGGATCGTGCCGAGCGGGCTGGCGATGACGAGCCTTGTGTCGCTGAGCGCCAGGCCGATCGTCTTGCTGCCGACATCGAGGCCGAGCAGCCGGCTGCCGACCGGCACCGCCTCGCGCAGCTGCCTGGGATCCTCCAACAGCATGGCGCAATGATAGCGCAGCCGCCGCCCGCAGCATCGCGTGACGAGTTGTGGGATTGCGTTTGCCGGGCCATTTGTGGGACCGATGGGGACAATTCTTCGCCTGGCCGGAGATCGTTGATGGCATTGGACAAGGCCGCCGTGGCGCAGATCGCGGCGCTGGCGCGCATTCGGTTGAGCGAGACGGAACTGGAGCCGCTGGCCGCCGAGCTGTCGCAGATCCTCGGCTGGTTCGAACAGCTCGCCGAGGTCGATACCGAAAACGTGCCGCCGATGACGAGCGCCGCGGCGATCGGCCTGCCGATGCGCGAGGACATCGTCACCGACGGCGAGTGCCGCGAGGCGATCCTCGGCAATGCGCCGCGCGCGGCGCCGGGCGGCCCGGCAAAGGGGTTTTTCGCCGTGCCGAAGGTCGTCGAATGAGCTCGCTGACGTCCCTCAACCTCGGCGAAGCGCGCGCCGGGCTGCGGGCGAAGCGGTTTTCCGCGCGCGAGCTGACCGAAGCCTATATCGCGGCGATGGCGGCGGCGCGGCCGCTCAATGCCTTTATCACCGAGACGCCGGAACAGGCGCTCGCCATGGCGGCTTCGGCAGACGCGCGCATCGCCGCCGGCGGGGCGCGCCCGCTCGACGGCATCCCGATCGCGGTCAAGGACCTGTTCTGCACCAAGGATATTCTGACGACGGCCGCCTCACACATCCTCGACGGGTTTACCCCGCCCTACGAATCGACGGTCACCGATAAGCTGTGGCAGGCCGGCGCGGTGCTGCTCGGCAAGACCAATCTCGACGAGTTCGCGATGGGCTCATCGACGACGACGAGCCATTACGGCGCGACCGAGAACCCGTGGCGCAAATCGGGCGACAACCGCCCTCTGGTGCCGGGCGGCTCGTCGGGCGGGTCGGCGGCGGCGGTGGCAGCGCGCGCCGCGCTCGCCGCCACCGGCACCGATACCGGCGGCTCGATCCGCCAGCCGGCGAGCTTTTGCGGCATCGTCGGGCTGAAGCCGACTTACGGCCGCTGCTCGCGCTGGGGGGTGGTCGCCTACGCCTCCTCGCTCGACCATCCCGGGCCGATGGCGCGCACTGTGCGCGACGCGGCGATCCTGCTCGGCGCGATGGCCGGGCACGACCCCAAGGATTCGACCTCGGCGCCGTTGCCGGTGCCCGATTACGAGGCGGCGCTCTCCGGCGACATACGCGGCCTCAGGATCGGCATCCCCCGGGAATACCACGCCCCGGGCATGCCAGGGGAGATCGAGGCCTTGTGGCAGCAGGGCGCCGAATGGCTGCGCGACGCCGGCGCCGAGCCGGTCGAGATCAGCCTGCCGATGACCAAATACGCCCTCTCGACCTACTACATCATCGCGCCGGCCGAAGCCTCGTCAAACCTGGCGCGCTATGACGGCGTGCGCTTTGGGCTGCGCGTGCCCGGCGACAGCCTTGCCGACATGTACGAATTGACCCGCGCCGCCGGTTTTGGCGCCGAAGTCAAGCGCCGCGTCCTGATCGGCACCTACGTGCTGTCAGCCGGGTATTACGACGCTTATTACCTGAAGGCGCAGAAGGTGCGCAGCCTGATCGCGCGCGATTTCGCGGCGGCCTTCGAGCGTGTCGATTGCCTGCTGACGCCGACCGCGCCGTCGGCCGCCTTCGCGATCGGCGACCACAGCGACGACCCGATCGCGATGTATTTGAACGACGTGTTCACGATCCCCGCCAATCTCGCCGGATTGCCGGCGCTCTCGGTGCCGGCCGGGCTGTCGGCCGACGGGCTGCCCTTGGGTCTGCAGGTGATCGGCCGCGCCTTCGACGAGGCGACGGTCTTGCGGGTCGGCGAGGCCATCGAACGCGCCGCAGATTTCCCAACGTGGATGCCCGGCACAAGGCCGGGCATGACGGAGTAGACGCAATGACTGCCCTGATCGAAGGCCGCACCGGCCAGTGGGAAATCGTCATCGGGCTTGAGGTGCATGCCCAGGTGACCGCCAAGGCCAAGCTGTTCTCGGGCGCCGCGACCGCGTTCGGGGCGGCGCCGAACAGCCAGGTCTCGCCGGTCGATGCCGGTTTTCCCGGCATGCTGCCGGTGATCAACCGGCATGTCGTCGAACAGGCGGTCAAGACCGGGCTCGGCCTCGACGCCGAGATCAACCTGGTCAGCGTCTTTGACCGCAAGAATTATTTCTACCCGGATCTCCCGGCCGGCTATCAGATCTCGCAATACCAGCAGCCGATCGTCGGGCGGGGCCGGGTCATCCTCGACATGCCCGACGGCGCGACCCGCACGGTCGGCATCACCCGGCTGCATCTCGAACAGGACGCCGGCAAGAGCCTGCACGACCAGCACCCGAAAGAGACCTATGTCGATCTCAACCGCGCCGGCATCGGGCTGATGGAGATCGTCTCCGAGCCCGATTTGCGCAGCGCCGGGGAGGCCGGCCTCTATTTGCGCAAACTGCGCTCGATCCTGCGCTATCTCGGCACCTGCGACGGCAACATGGAGGAAGGCTCGCTGCGCTGCGACTGCAACGTCTCGGTGCGCCATCCGGGCGACCCCCTGGGCACGCGCTGCGAGATCAAGAACCTCAATTCGGTGCGCTTTGTGATGCAGGCGATCGACCATGAGGCGCGCCGCCAGGTCGATTTGATCGAAGGGGGCGGCACGGTCGAACAGCAGACCCGGCTCTACGACAGCATCCGCGGCGAGACGCGGCGCATGCGCTCCAAAGAGCACGACCACGATTACCGCTATTTCCCCGACCCCGATCTGTTGCCGCTGGTATTGGAACAGGACTGGCTCGACCGGCTGCGCGCCGAATTGCCGGAACTGCCCGACGCCAAGAAGGCGCGCTTCATCGCCGAGTTCGGCCTCACTGTCGAGGATGCCACGGTGCTGGTCGCCGAGCGCGCCACCGCCGCGTATTTCGAGCGGGCCGCCGCCGGGCGCGACGCGAAAGCCGCAGCCAACTGGGTGATGGGCGATCTGTTCGGCGCGCTGAACCGGCTGGGGCTTGGCATCAAAGCCTCGCCGGTCGCCCCGGAGCGGCTCGGGGCGCTCATTGACCTGATCGCCGACGGCACGATCTCCGGGCGCATCGCCAAGGACGTCTTCGCGGCGATGGTCGAAACCGGCGCCGCGCCCGGCGACATCGTCGAGCAGCAGGGCCTGCGCCAGTTGAGCGACACCGGCATGATCGCAGCGGCGGTCGATGCCGCGCTCGCCGCCTACCCCGCCCAGGTGGCGCAATATGCCGGCAACCCGAAAATCCTCGGCTTCTTTGTCGGGCAGGTCATGAAGGCCACGCAAGGCAAGGCCAATCCCGCCGTCGTCAACGACATGCTGCGGCGCAAGCTGGGCGGCTAGGCTCGCCATCCGCGGGGGCCGGTTGGTATACTGCGCCAGCTTGAGGAGGCGGCGCATGAAGAACGGTTTTCGCGTCTACGATGTCGACACCCATATCAATCCGGGCGCCGAGGTGCTCGACAAATACGTCGATCCCGCGTTCCGCCCGCGCCTGCCCGAACTGGCGCCCTACCGCGTCGCGATCCAGTCGCGCGAGGTGGGCGGCGGCGAGCGCCACCTCTACCGCTTCGACGAAAAGGCTTACGAGCGCACCCTCGGCGAAGCCGAGCCCCGGCCCGGCTCGCGCGACGGGCGGGTGTGGCGCGGCCGGCTGCGGCCCAGCCCCGGCGTGCAGGACGACAATGCGGCCAACCGGGTGCACGACATGGACATCGAGGGCGCCGACCGGCATTTCCTGGTGCCCTCGGCGTGGACCGCCTGCGTCGGCCATCCCGACACCTCGATCGAGGTCGCGCTGATCCGCGCCTATCACCGCCACATGCACGATTTCTGCGGCACCGCACCCGATCGCCTCAAGGGGCCGATCGTCGCCTCGACCCGCGAAATCGGCGAGGCGGTGCGCGAGATCCGCGAATGGGGCAAGTCGAAATGGGCGGTCGCGGTGCAGCCGCTCCTCGACAACGACCGGCCGGTCGACCACCCCGATCTCGAGCCGATCTGGCAGGCCGCCGAGGAGCACGATTTGGCGATCGCGCATCACAGCTTCGCCTGGAACCCGCCCTATTTCCCCGGCTACCAGGACATGTGGGACAACGTCTACATCGCGCGACTGTGCTCGCACCCGTGGGGTGCGATGCGCTTCATGGCCGGGTTTCTCGCCGGCGGCGTGCTCGACCGCCATCCCGGGCTGCGCCTCGCGGTCCTCGAATGCGGCTTTGGCTGGCTGCCGTTCTGGGTCCGCCGGATGGACGAGCAGGTCAGTTATGTCGGCCGCACCGCGCCGCTGAAAATGCTGCCGAGCGAGCAGTTCCAGGCCGGCCGCGTCTTCTGCAACATCGAGGCGCATGAGCACGAGCCGATGTTCGAGATGGTGACCAAGGCCTTGGGCGACGGCGTCCTGATGTACGCCTCCGACTATCCGCATTTCGAAAGTTGGTTTCCCGATTCGGTCGACAAGATCATGGCCTGGTCGAGCCTCACCCCCGACATCCGCCAGAAACTCTTCTGGGACAACGCCAACCGCTGCTTCAAGCAGACGTAGCGAGTGTACATCCCGCCCTATAATCCGAAGCAATACAAGCGCGCAACGCGATATCTCGCGAGCGGCCGTTTGCGGCCTCTCGTCGAAGTGCTTCTGTTGAATCAATTTCGGCGTCTGGTAGTCCGGCAGACATCGTGACGCCCTCGTGGTTGGTCGGGTCGATGGCCACCCTATGCACGGGATCACATCTATCGCAGCGGCTACCAGAAGCGGCGGCGATCGGAGCTTCTTGAAGCACGTCTGGCGTTTAGGCGCGGTGGCAGGCCGCAAGTTCAAAGATGAACGACGCAGGGCGGATGCCCGTGGCTGCCGCGCTCCTTCCCGTCCGTCGCCCGGCGACGGCTGACCGCCCAGCCGCCGGGCTAAGTGCTCCCGCGTCAGTCGCCGGCGCCGCCGACTTCGGCCTCGACCGTCATGGCGCGGCCATGCGTCTCGACCCCGAGGACGGAGAACGACAGGCCGACCAGCAGCATGCCCGCCGCGAGGAACAGGAACGCCGGGAACAGCGCGTCCGCGGTCGCTTGCGGCGAGATGAAGTTGCTGGTGCCGGCGATCACCGCGATGGAGAGCGGCCCGAGGATCTTGCCGACCCCGTTGGCGGTCTGGCCGAGCCCCGATGAGCGGGCGCCCATCCGCACCCCGTAGCTCTCGACCGTGTAGGGCGCCAGGTTCGAGAAGCTGCCGTCGATGCAGAAGGCCGAGACGGCCAGCAGCACGATCATCAGCGGCACGCCGCCGATGAAGGCAGCGTTGAAATAGCCGGCCGCGGCAAGCGCAATGGCGCCGGCGAACCCCCAGATGATGCCCAGCGCGCGCCGGCCGATCATCGGCGCCACGAACGACACGACGATCTTTCCGGCGACGCCGCTGCCGGCGACGAAGATGAAATACTTGGCGGCCACCGGGACCGACACCTTGAGCAGCAGGGCGACCACCGTCGGCCCCCACAGATAGACGCCGTAAGCGGCGGTTGCCGCCCCGCCCCAGATGAACAGCGTCTCGAAAAACATGCGCGGCTGCTCGAACAGCTCGGAGAGCTTGCCGCCCGGCTGGGCGGTGGGCGCCACCGTCGGCAGCGGCACCGATTGCAGCGGCACGCCGAGCTGCGTTGCGACCTCGGCGCGCGCCTCGGCAAAACGCCCCTTGGCGGCGAGCCAGCGCACCGATTCGGGGACGAAAATCCACGCGAAAATACCGGCGACTGTTGCGCTGAGCCCGAGCATCGCCATGCCGCGCCAGCCGATCGCCCCGAGCAACGCCGCCGATGACAACGAGGCCAGCAATCCGCCGGCCGAGGCGAACACGACATAGAAGCTCGTCACCGACGTGCGGTGCCGCGTCGGGGTCAGCTCGACGACGATCGTCAAGGCCGGCGTCACCGCCGCCGTCAGCCCGATGCCGACGATGAAGCGCAACAGCGCGAAGAGCTCCCAGTTGCCAAACGGCACCAGACCGTTGAGGGCAGCGCCGATGCCGCAGATGAAGGTGCCGAACACGGTCACCGATTTGCGTCCCCAGGCGTCGGACAACGCCCCGAACACCAGTGCGCCGACGATCGAGCCGATGCCGCCGCTGTAGAGGATCGTCGCCGACTGGCCATAGGTCAGATGCCATTGCGGCCCGACGACGGCGAGCAGGAACGCGACGATCCCGAAATCGAAGAATTCGAGGATGAAGATCGCCGCCATGATGACGAAGATCGTCCAATAGCGGGCGTTCAGCGGCGCGCTGTCGAACAACGCCAGCAGGTCGTCGGATGTCTGACCGGGCATACGCTCCTCCAATGGGCACCGGCGGAAACGCCGGCCGCCGATTCGTTCGTTATTGTGAACAAGTATTCCCAGCGCCGCGCGGGCGCGTCAACCGCGCCAGCCCCGGCGTTACCGCATGGCAGCACACGACAAAACAAGGCTTTACGGCAACGCCCCGAAGGGGATGCATGGACCGCGCGGCCTGCGGGACGCCTCGCGCGGCGCCCACGACCTCAACGCCGCGAGGCCCAAGCCATTGGTTTTGCTGCCTATCCCGCACATCCGGCGGTGCCCGTAGAAACCTGCTCGGGGGCACGCTAAGTTCACGTCTATGCAGACAATCCGCATCCGCGGTGCGCGGGAGCACAACCTCAAAAACATCGACCTCGACCTGCCGCGCGACAGCCTGGTGGTGATCACCGGGCTGTCCGGCTCGGGCAAATCCTCGCTCGCCTTCGACACGGTCTATGCCGAGGGCCAGCGCCGCTATGTCGAGAGCCTGTCGGCCTACGCCCGGCAGTTCCTCGAACTGATGCAGAAGCCCGATGTCGATTCGATCGAGGGCCTGTCGCCGGCGATCTCGATCGAGCAGAAGACGACCTCGCGCAACCCGCGCTCGACGGTCGGCACCGTGACCGAGATCTACGACTACATGCGCCTCTTATGGGCGCGGGTCGGGGTGCCGTATTCGCCGGCGACCGGGCTGCCGATCGTCAGCCAGACGATCTCGCAGATGGTTGACCGGGTGATGGCGATGCCCGAGGGCACCCGCCTTTACCTCATGGCGCCGATCGCGCGCGGCCGCAAGGGCGAATACAAGAAGGAACTGGCCGATCTGCAAAAGCGCGGCTTTCAGCGGGTCAAGGTCGACGGCAAGATGCGCGAGATCGAGGCGGTCCCGGCACTCAAGAAGAATTTCACGCACGACATTTCGGTTGTCGTCGACCGGCTGGTGGTCGGCCCGGAACTCGGCAACCGGCTCGCCGATTCGTTCGAGACCGCGCTTGGCCTGGCCGACGGCATCGCCATCACCGAGAACGCCGATTCGGGCGAGGAGACGATCTTCTCGGCCAAATTCGCCTGCCCGGTGTCGGGGTTCACGATCCCCGAGATCGAGCCGCGCCTGTTTTCGTTCAACAACCCGTTCGGCGCCTGCCCTTCGTGTGACGGGCTCGGCACCAAGCTCTATTTCGACCCTGATCTGGTGGTCCACGACGACAGCCGCAGCCTTTCGGACGGCGCAGTCAGCCCGTGGGCGCATTCCTCCTCGCCCTATTACATGCAGACGTTGCAAAGCATCGCGCGACACTTCAAGCAGAGCATGCACACCCCGTGGCGCGACCTGCCCGAGAAGATGCGCCAGACGATCCTCTGGGGCTCGGGTGGCGATCCCGTGAAGATGACTTATGACGACGGGCTCAAGCAGTACTCGACCGACCGGCCGTTCGAGGGCGTATTGCCCAACATGGAGCGGCGCTACCGCGAGACCGACAGCGCCTGGGTGCGCGAGGAACTGGGCCGCTACCACAATTCGAAGACCTGCGAGGTGTGCGACGGCGCCCGCCTCAAGCCCGAGGCATTGGCGGTCAAGATCGCGCGCAAAAGCGTCAGCGAGGCGGCTTCCCTGTCGATCGCCGACGCTGTCAGTTGGTTCGCCGGCGTCGACGACACGCTCTCGCCCAGCCAGCGCGAGATTGCCGCCCGCATCCTGAAGGAGATCAACGAGCGGCTCGGCTTTCTGAAGAATGTCGGGCTCGAATACCTGACGCTGATGCGCGCCTCGGGTACGCTGTCGGGCGGCGAGAGCCAGCGCATCCGG
>DATLRS010000242.1:0-42183 GCA_035534535.1 Allostellaceae bacterium
CGGGTCGCTAACGAGCACCGCGCCGGCGCAGAGCAGCGGCAGCAGCAGCGGCGTCAAGGCGGCGGCGAGCGCGCGATTGGCCGCGGCATCGCCGGTCCCGACGTCGAAATGGGCGAGCGCGACCCGCCCGCCGAGCCGGTCCCGCGCCGCCGGCAGCGTCTCGCGCATGTCGCCGAGGATCAGCCGGTCGGGCGGCGGCACGCAATCGGGATGGGCGGCGACCCGGCGCTCGCAGACATAGATGTCGCGCTCGGGGCACAGCGAACGCAGGTGATCGTAGGTGCGGCCATTGCCGAGCCCGAGCTCGAGGACGACGCCGTCGCGGCCGGCGATCAGCTCGGCGGCGCGGCCGAGGCAGGCGCGCTGCGCCTCGAGCCGCCGGATGAAGCTGTCGAGCCGGCTCATTCCGCCGGCGTCACGGTGGTTTCGTGTTGCATTTCCGCTTCGCGCAGGCGGCGCACCTCCGACAGCGCGGCACGCAGCTGGTTGTTGGTCAGTTCCAGCCGGTGCGCCAGTTCGCGCATGATCGAAACCGCCATCGTCGGGAATTCGCGCACCATGCGCATGAACGGATCCTTGGCGATGCGCAGCGCCACGAGGCGGTCCTTGGCCTGCACGGTGGCGGTGCGCGGCACGTCGCCCAAAATCGCCATCTCGCCGACGATCTCGTTGGCGCCGAGCGTCGCGATGGTCAGCGGACCGCTCGGCGTATCGACGATGATGTTGGCCTCGCCCTCGATGATCAGATAGGCGGCATCGGCCGGATCGCCCTGGCGGCACAAGGTCTTGCCGGGGTCGAAGCCGACCCGCTCGCTCATGAAGGCGAGCAGCTTGAGCTTCGCCGGTTCGATCTCCGCAAAATACGGGATCTGGCGAAGCAGCTCGTACTCCTGCATCAAGCTCACGGTTTCCTCCCGGTTCTGTTCCCGGCGCCGTTGCGCTCGGTCATTCGGCCGCGATCAGCAGGCCGGCAAGCGAGTCTTTGCGGTCGAGTTCGGCAAAGCGGCCCTGTTCCGCCAGCTTGCCGCCGCTCATCACCAGAACCCGGTCGAAATTGCGCGCGAGGCCGGCGCGGTGCAGCACCCAAACGAGGCCGCGCCCGGCCATTTCCTCGCTCAGCCCCGCGCTCACCTTGGCTTGCGAGGCGGCGTCGAGTGCACTGGTCGCCTCGTTGAGGATCAGCAGATCGGGGCGTTTCAGCAAGGCTCGCGCGACCGCGGCGCGCTGGCGCTGGGCCAGCGACAGCCGCGAGCCGCCGCTGCCGACCTGGTAATCGAGCCCGGCATCGATGATCGCCGGGCGCAGCGACATGGCCTCCAAGACCTCGGCCAGCACCACCGGGACGCGCACCGGGGCGTCGGCCTCGCCATAGGCGATCTTGCCGACGAGGATGTTGTCCTGCAGCGTGGCCGCCGCATTGTAGCGCTCCGGATCGAAGAACTCGATCTGGCCGCGCGCCTCCTCCGGCAACTCGTTGCGAAAGGTGTGGCGCGCTTCGAGCAGCCGCGCCTGGATGCGCGCGTCGAGCACATCGAGGCGGTGGCGTGCCGCGATCAGCTTGAACGGCAGCGACAGCAGCTTCTGGCGCTGGTCTTTTTTCAGCGAGGCGCTCCCGCCGCTGTCGATCGCGCTCAGGATCGCGGTGAACTCGGGCAGGTCGTCGGCGCTGATGAAGCTGAATTTCTCAAAAAATTCATGCCCGGAAGGCAGGTCGGCGAACATCTCGGTCATCATCGCCGCGACCTGGCGCCCGATGTCGACCAGGTCATCGGTCAGGCCGACCTTGTCGAGGACGTACAGCACATAGCTGTTGTCGGCGAGCGCCTCGAAGTCGAAAACCGGCCCGATCGGGGTGCCGAACAGCAGGTTTTCGGCAACGCTCGCATTGGTGTTGTAGCGCTCGGGGTCATAGCTTTCGACGAGCTTGGTGATGCCGTCATCGACGAGGCGGCGGGCGAGGGCGCGGCGCGCGTCGAGCAGCCGCCCGGTCAGTTCCGGGTTGGCCGCCGGATCGATGCGCCCGCGCAGCCCGAAATCGTAAACATCCGCGGCAAAATCGACGCGTTCGAGGAGTTCGGCAATGCGCTGCGACAATTGCGCACCATCGTCGACCCCGGCGGCCGCGTAATCGACCCAGTCCGCCTCCAGGTCGAAATCGATGTTGCCGGAGCGGCGCGTCTCGTCGAGTTGGCGCGCCCGCCGGCGCGCCGTCGCTTCATCGTATTCGGCCGGACGCACCGGGCGATGGCGCAGCGCCAGCAGCAGGTTTTCGCGCAGCGTCCCGGCGAACAGATAAGGCGTCGCGCTGACATAGCCGATCCGCCGGCCGACGACGGCGAGCGGCAGATCGGCGATATTCTGCCCGTTGAGCGTAATCCGGCCGCTGGTCGGCGGCACCAGCCGCGCCAGCAGCAGTGCCAATTCGCTCTTGCCGCTGCCGCCTTGCCCGATGATCGCGATGTGCTCGTCGAGCTTCAGGGTGAACGACACGGCGTCGACGATGCGACTGCGATCGTCTTCCGCGAGGGTAAGATTGCTGACCGCAAGCTCGCCCTCGAGCCGCGGAATTGTCGCCGGCTCGGCCAGCAGAAGCTCGGCGCGGCTGAGGCCGGCCGGCTGAAACTGCTCGATGATCTGCTCGTAGATGATCCGCGAATTTTCTTTGTTCTGATAAAAGTCGAGCAGTTCCTTCCACGGCGAGGCGATGTCCTTGTATGCCGCCAGCACCGCCACCAGCGCGCCGAACGACAGCTGGCCGCGGATCACCAGATACCCGCCGATCGAGTAGAAAAAGAACGGCACCAGTTGATTGAAGAAATTGTTGAGGCGCTTGGTAAAGAATTTGCGCTGATATATCTCAAAACGAATATCGTAAATCCGGCCCAGCAGGTGGGCGAAGTCGGTCAATTGCAGCTTGACGGTGTCGTTGGCGTGGATCTCGATCATGCCGGCGGCGGTTTCATTCACCCGATCGGCGACCTGACGGACCGTGCGGACGCGGGCCCGGTTGAGCTGGTTGACCTTGCGCTGCAGCTTGGGGATGACGTAGCCCTGGATCGGGATGCCGGCGACGGCCGCGGCGCCGAGCACCGGATCCTGCATGAACATGAAAAACACGATCGTCAGCAGCGTGCCGCCCTGAAATGCGGGCAGCGCGACGGCGTCGCCGATAAAGCCGCCCAGCGACTCGCACTCGGCGGTAATCATCGGGATAATCTGCGCCGAAGAGGCGCGACTGAAATATCCCAAGGGGAAGCGCAGCAAGCGCTGGAAAAGCTGAAAGCGAAAACGCCGCAGCATCCGTTCCCCGAGCCGTCCCTTGAATGTATTAATCCGATACTTGAAGCTGCCGTTGACAAACACCAGGATAAGAAACAGAAAGCACAGAAACATCAGATAAGGAATGCGTTCGAAACTGAATCCTTGAATTTTTATGGGGAAGTGGCTACTGCTGCGGATCGCGGTATTGATGATAGTCTTGGGAAGGTTGAGCGAGAAGTAAAGGAACGGGAACGAGGCGAGCGTCATCATCAGCAGGATGACCTGCTGGCGCACGCTGTGCTTGAAGATGAAGCGATAGATCGTCGGCTCGAGATCGGCGATCTCCGGCTGCGGCTCTGTCGTGGCAGGCGTGGGCTCGCGGTGCGGCTTGGCGCGCGCGAAGAACCGCGGGCGCAGCGCCTCCTCGACCGTGCTGGCGACGGCCGCCATCACCCTCATGCGCGGGCTCGTCGGGAAAAGTCCATCTCGCCTGTCCTAGCACCCCATGTCATAGTGCCCGCGGCCGACAGCGACCGAGGCAGCGCGTGAGCGAACGCCGCGATCATAAGCGCATCCTGATCTACAGCCACGATAGCTTTGGTTTGGGCCATTTGCGCCGCTGCCGGGCGATCGCGCATTCGCTAGTCGATGCTGACACCTCGTTGTCGGTGCTCATCCTATCGGGATCGCCGATCATCGGCAGCTTTGATTTCCGCTCGCGTGTCGATTTTGTGCGCATCCCCGGCGTAATCAAGCTGCGCAACGGTGAGTATGTCTCGCTCAGTCTGCATATCGATATCGAGGAGACGCTCGCGATGCGATCCTCGATCATCCGCCATACCGCCGATATCTTCGATCCCGACATCCTGATCGTCGACAAGGAACCGCTCGGCCTGCGCGGCGAGGCGAGGGCCACGCTCGACTTGTTGCGGGCGCGCGGCACGCCGATGATCCTCGGCCTGCGTGACGTGATGGACGATCCCGATGCGCTCAAGACCGAATGGGCGCGCAAGAATGCGGTGCCGGCGCTCAGCGAGTACTACAACGAGATCTGGGTCTACGGGTTGGCGCAGATCTGCGACCCGCTTGCCGGCATCGCGCTGCCGGCCGGAGTGCGCCGGCGCATGGTCTATACCGGCTATTTGCGGCGCCGGGTTCCGACCGCCGCCGGCCCGGCGCAATTCGCCGATCTGCCGGATGGCGGGTTCCTGATCGTGACGGCGGGCGGCGGCGGCGACGGGGAGCACCTGTTCGACTGGGTGCTCGCCGCCTACGAGCACGATCCCGGCACTCTGCCGCCGGCGCTGCTGGTGTTCGGCCCGTTCATGGTGCCTGATCAGCAGGCCGCCCTTGCGGCGCGCGCGGCCTTGTTGCCCAAGGTGCGCACGCTGACCTTCGACGCGCGGCTGGAAAGCGTGATGGCGCGCGCCGCCGGGATCGTCGCGATGGGCGGCTACAACACGTTTTGCGAGATCCTGTCGTTCGACAAGCCGGCGCTCCTGGTGCCGCGCACGACGCCGCGGCTGGAGCAGTACATCCGGGCCCAGCGCGCCGCCGAACTCGGGCTGGTGGCGGTCCTCACCGACGAGCACGGGCACGATCCGAAACGGATGACGGCCGCGCTGCTGCATCTGATGCAGCAATCGCCGCCGTCGGCGGTGGTCATTCCCGGCCTGCTCGACGGCATGGCGTGCGTCGACCGGCTGACGCGGAAATGGCTCAGTCAGGGCCGGGCGGAGCGCGACCGCGAGCGCGCCCGGCGCAACGCATGACACGCGCCAGCGGGCCGCCGCCGGCCGCAGGACGCGTCGCCTTTGTCCTCAAGGGCTATCCGCGCCTCTCGGAAACCTTCATCGCGCAGGAGATCCTGGCGCTGGAGCGGCGCGGGCTCGCCATCGACATCGTGTCGCTGCGCCATCCGACCGACCGCGTCGGCCACCCGGTGCATGGCCAGATCCGCGCCCCGGTGCTGTACCTGCCGGAATATCTGAAGGATGAACCGCGGCGGGTGTTCGCCGCCTGGCGCCGGGCGCGGCGGCTGGCAGGATATCGGGCGGCGCGCCGCAGTTGGCTGGCCGATTTGCTCCGCGATCCGACGCCGAATCGCGTCCGCCGCTTTGGTCAGGCGCTGGTGCTGGCGGCCGAACTCGCCCCCGAAGTGGAGCGGCTGCACGCGCATTTTCTCCATACGCCGGGATCGGTGGCGCGCTACGCCGCGATGATGCGCGGGCTCGGCTGGTCGGTGTCGGCGCATGCCAAGGATATCTGGACGATCCCCGCCTGGGAAAAGCGCGGCAAGCTGGCATCGGCCGAGTGGGCGGTGACCTGCACCGAAACCGGCCGGCGGCACTTGGCCGCGCTGGCGCCGTCGCCCGACAAGGTCAGGCTGACCTATCACGGGCTCGATCTCGCCCGCTTCCCGCCGCCGCCATCGCGATCCGCCGGCCCTGACGGCAGCGACCCCGATGGCAGTGATAGGGCGCGGCCGGTGGTCCTGCTGTCGGTCGGCCGGGCGGTTGCCAAAAAGGGATACGACGATCTGCTGGCGGCGCTGGCGCTGCTGCCGCCCGATCTCGCGTGGCGCCTCGTCCATATCGGCGGCGGCGCGCTGGCCAAAAAGCTGAAGCGGCGGGCGAGCCGCCTCGGCCTCGGGGGGCGCATCGAATGGCGCGGCGCCCGCCCGCAGCCCGAGGTTCTCGCCGCCTATCGCGACGCCGATCTGTTTGTGCTCGCCGCCAAGATCGGCCGGGATGACGATCGCGACGGCTTGCCGAACGTGCTGATGGAGGCGCAGAGCCAGCGCCTTGCCTGCATCGCGACACAGCTGCCGGGCATCGCCGAGCTGATCGCGGACGGCCGCACCGGCGTGCTGGTGCCGCCGGGCGATCCGCGCGCGCTGGCGGCGGCGCTGGCCGCGCTGATCGGCGATCCGGCGCGACGCCGCCAGCTCGGCATGGCGGGCGAGGCGCGGGTCCGGCAGGCGTTCGGGATGGAGAGCGGCATCGACCTGCTGGCGGCGCTGTTCGGTCTGCCGCAGCCGCCGGCGGCGCGCGCCCGGCCGCCGGTACCGGCCGCGGCCGATTGATCACCGGTGATGCGGATCGCGTTTTATGCGCCGTTGAAGCCTCCCGATCATCCGACCCCGTCGGGCGACCGGCGGATCGCGCGGCTGTTCCTTGAGGCGTTGCGCCTGGCCGGCCACGATCCGTTTGTCGCCGCGCGGCTGAGAAGCTACGAGGGCGCCGGCGACGGGCGGCGCCAGGCCCGGCTGGCGGGCGTTGCGGCAGGTGCGGCTGAGCGGCTGATACGCGGCTGGCGGACGCAGCCGCGCGCCGCCCCCGAGCTGTGGTTCACCTATCACCTCTACTACAAGGCGCCGGATTGGCTGGGGCCGGCAATCAGCGAGGCGCTCGGCATCCCCTATGTCGTCGCCGAGGCGTCGACGGCGCCAAAGCGGGCCGGCGGCGATTGGGACATCGGCCATCGCGCGGTCGAAGCGGCGCTGCGGCGGGCGGCTTTGGTGGTCGGGCTCAACCCGGTCGACCGCGCCTGCGTGCTGCCGCTGCTCGGCGATCCGCGGCGCTGGATCGCGCTGCCGCCGTTTCTCGACGCGCGGCGCTATGCGGCGCCCCATGCCGGAAAGTCCTCGGCGCCGCCCCGCCTGATCACGGTCGCGATGATGCGGCACGGCGACAAGCTCGCCTCCTACCGGCTTCTGGGCACGGCATTGGCGAGGCTCGACGATCTGTCATGGTCGCTTGATATCGTCGGCGACGGCCCGGCCCGCGGCGAGGTCGAGCGCGCGCTGGCGCCGCTCGGTTCACGCGTCGTTTACCGCGGCCTGCTAGACGAGGCGGCGATCGCGGCGGCGCTGGCAGCGGCCGATCTGTTTGTCTGGCCCGCCATCAACGAGGCTGTCGGCATGGCGCTATTGGAGGCACAGGCGAGCGGGTTGCCGGTTGTCGCCGGCGCGAGCGGCGGGGTCGGCGGCATCGTCGCTGCCGGCGAAACCGGGTTGTTGGCGAGGCCCGGCGACGTCTCGTCCTTTGCGGCGGCGACGCGCTCCTTGATCCTCGACGGCGCGGCGCGGGCTGCGATGGGCGCCGCCGGGCGGCAAAAAATCCGGCGCGAGCATGACCTGCCGGCGGCCGGCCGGCGGCTCGCGGCGGCGATCGACGGGCTGGGGCGGGTGCAGGCGGCATGAGTGGTGCGGTTCTGTTCTACGTGCAGCATCTGCTGGGGATAGGGCATCTGCGGCGGGCCTTGCGTCTGGTCAGCGCGCTGGCCGAGGAAGGCATCGCGGTGACGCTGGTGTCGGGCGGCGAGCCGCTCGACGAGCTGCACGAATCCGGCGCCGCGCGGGTCGTGCAATTGCCGGCGCTGCGGTCCCCCGACGCCAGTTTCAAGAGCCTGGTCGATCACACCGGCGCGCCGGTCACCGACGCCTTGTGGCAGGCGCGCGAGGCGGCGCTCCTGGCCGCCCTGGCCGCGGCGCGGCCGGACATTGTGATGTTCGAGACCTATCCGTTCGGGCGCAGCAGATTCTGGGGCGAAATCGACCGGCTGATCGCCGCGGCGCGCGCCGCGCGCCCGGGCATCGCGCTGTTCTCCTCGGTGCGCGACATCGTCGTCCTTGGCGACAGGCCGGAGCGCCGCCGCGCCATCGTCGAGCGCGTGCATGCCGACATCGACGCCGTCCTGGTGCATGGTGATCCGGCGTTCATTCCGCTCGACGAAAGCTTTCCCGAGACGCCGCAGATCGCCGATCGGCTGATCTATACCGGCTATGTCAGCGCAGGCGGCCGCGGCGCGGACCGCGCCGGGACGGACGGGACGGACGGGACCGACGAGGTGCTGGTGTCGGCCGGCGGCGGCGCGATGGGCCTGCCGCTGTTGCGCGCCGCGATCGCGGCGCGCCGGATGGGGTGCCTCGTCGGACTGACGTGGCGGGTGCTGGCCGGCCCCAACCTGCCGGAAGCAGAATTTGCCGGGCTCGCCGCCGACCTGCCCGACCGGGTCGTGCTCGAACGCTACCGGCGCGATTTTCCGCAGCTGCTGCGGCGCTGCCGCGTGTCGGTCAGCCAGGGCGGCTACAACACGACGCTCGATATTCTCGCTGCCGGCGCCGCGGCGGTCGTGGTGCCGTTTGCCGGCGGCGACGAGACCGAGCAGAGCCTGCGGATCGAGCGCCTGGCGGCGCGCGGCGTGCTCGAGACGGTCAGCGAGCGGGAGCTGTCGCCGGAGCGCCTTGCTGCGGCCATTGGGCGCGCGGTGGGGCGGAAGCCGGCGGCGCTGACGATCGATATCGGCGGGGCGGCGCGCTCGGCCCGGCTGATCGCGGCGATGATCCGCTCGGGTGGGCGGGGCATGCCGGTCGGTGGCTCGGGGATCATCGATCTATGAACGAGCGGCCGCGCGTCGAGGCGACGCCCGCCGGGTGGGGTGATCTCGCCGCCGAACTCGATCGCTGGCAGGCGTGCGGCCGGGTCGCGGCGTTGTGGTGGCGCGATGACGATGCAATAACCGCGACGCCGCAACTCGAGCTGCTGCTGCGGGTCGCCGGCGGGGTTCCGGTCGGGCTGGCGGTGATTCCGGCGCTGGCCCGGCCGCCGCTCGCCGCCGCCGTGTCGGGCGAGGCGCAGCTTGCAGTGTTGCAGCACGGCTGGCAGCATGCCGACCGGGCCGGCAACGGCAAGAAGAGCGAATATCCGCAAGGGAGGTCCGCCGCGGTGGTCAGGGCGGAGATTGGTGCCGGGAGCGCCCGCCTCAAAGCGTTGTTCGGGCGGCGGGCCCTGCCGGTGTTCGTGCCGCCGTGGAACCGATTCGGCGGCGGGCTGGTGCCGCTGCTGGCGGAGCAGGGGATCGTTGCGCTGTCGGCGATGGCCTCGGGGCCGTGCCGGGCGCTGCCTGCGGGTCTGCGCACGCTCGACGTCCACCTCGATCTCGTCGCCTGGCGGGGCAGTCGCGGATTTATCGGGACCGCCGTCGCGCTGGCCGGGCTGGTCGGCCTGCTGCGGGCGAGGCGGCTCGCCGCCGCGGCTGCGCCCGGGCCGATCGGCATCCTGACGCATCACCGGATCATCGACGGCGCGACCGCCAAATTCCTCGACCGGCTGATTGCGCTGACGCGCGCCCACGCCGCCGTGCGCTGGGCTGCGGCCGCCGAGTTCATCCGATGACCCTCGTGGAATTCGCCGAGGAGGCCCAGACCACCCGGCATACCTACCCGGCCGCGGCGATGACCGGGGATTATCTGCGCGCCGCCGCCGGACTGGTGCCGGCGATGGTGCTGCTGGCGACGGTGCCGGTTGGCGCGGTAGCCACGACGTTGCTCGGCGGCTTTGCCGCGATCTTTGCCGTGTTCGGCGTGCGGACCGTGCTGCGCCACGGGACCAGCCTCGAACTGACCGACACCGAGCTGCGGGCGCAGGGCTTCTGGAGCCGGACGATCCTGTGGGACGAGCTCGATCGCTTCAGGCTGGCCTATTATTCGACGCGCCGCGACCGCAAGAGCGGCTGGATGCAGCTCGAACTCGGCACCGGCGGCACCCGGCTCAGCCTCGACAGCCGGATCGACGGGTTCGACCGGCTGGTTGACCGGGCGGCGGCGGCGGCCGCGGCGCGCGGCGTCGCATTGAGCGATACCACCCTCGCCAACCTCGAGGCGCTCGGCTTGCGGATGCCAGAGGCGGGAGCCGGGTGATGCAGGACCTGCTCCGGGTCGACGATTTGGAGGTCCGGTTTGCCACGCCTGGCGGCTTCATCGATGCGGTCAGAGGCGTGACATTCCGCGTCCGACCGGCCTCGACGGTTGCGCTGGTCGGCGAGTCGGGCTCCGGCAAATCGGTGGTTAGCCAAAGCATCATGCGCATTCTGCCGCGCAACGGCGTGATCACCCGCGGGTCGATCATGTTTGCCGATCCGCGCAACGGCGACGCGCCGGTCGACCTGACGCAATTGGCGGCCGACGGGCCAGAGGTGCGGGCGATCCGCGGCGGCCGGATCTCGATCATCTTTCAGGAGCCGATGAGCTCGCTGTCGCCGCTGCACACGATCGGCGACCAGGTCAGCGAGGCGCTGCGGCTGCACCGCAGCGTCACGGCGGCGCAAGTCAGGGAGCTGACGATCGACATGCTGCGCCTGGTCGGGTTCCCTGACCCGAACCGCGCCTGGCGCAGCTATCCGTTTGAGCTGTCGGGCGGGCTCAGGCAGCGCGCGATGATCGCGATGGCGCTGGTGTGCCGCCCGGCATTGCTGATCGCCGACGAGCCGACGACCGCGCTCGACGTGACGATCCAGGCCCAGATCCTCAAGCTGATCGCCGAATTGCAGCACGAGCTCGGCATGGCGGTGCTGCTGATCACCCACGACCTCGGCGTCGTCGCCAACGTCGCCGAAGAGATCGTCGTCATGTATCGCGGCGAGATCATGGAGAGCGGCACGCTCGACGATGTCTTCGGCCGGGCGCAGCACCCGTACCTGCGGGCGCTGTTGCAGGCGGTGCCGCGCTTCGACATGCAGCCCGGCGAGCGGCTGACGCCGATCCGCGAGATCCCGCCGGGCGATGCGCCGCATCTGATGGCGGAGGTGCCAGCCTGGCCCGCGGACGCGACCGGGCCGCTGATCGAATGCATCGGCATCCGCAAAAGCTTCGGGTTGCGGCGGGGCGGCCTGTTCCGTGCCGGCGCCGGGGTGCAGGTCGCGGCGATCGACGGGGTCAGCCTCAGGATCGCGCACGGCGAGTGTCTCGGGCTGGTCGGCGAGAGCGGTTGCGGCAAGACGACGTTGAGCAAGGTGCTGCTGCGCGCGCTGACGCCGGATGCGGGCGAGGTGATCTTCAACGACCGCGGCGTCATGACCGACGTCCTGGCGCTCGACAGCGAGGGGTTGAAACACTTTCGCCGCCGGGTCCAGTTCATTTTTCAGGACCCGTTCGGCTCGCTCAACCCGCGCATGAGCGTCCACGACATCATCGCCGAGCCGCTGGTAATCCACGGCGTCGGCAACGCCCAGACGCGGCGCGACATGGTGGCCGAGTTGATCACCCTGGTCGGCCTCGACGTGCGCGACCTGCGGCGCTATCCGCACAGCTTTTCGGGCGGCCAGCGGCAGCGCATCGGCATCGCCCGCGCGCTCGCGCTGCGGCCGGAGCTGGTGATCTGCGACGAGCCGGTCTCGGCGCTCGACGTGTCGATCCAGGCGCAGGTCCTCAACCTGTTGATCGACCTGCAGAAGAAACTC
The DNA here is from genome assembly GCA_035534535.1 of Allostellaceae bacterium. GTDB lineage: Bacteria > Pseudomonadota > Alphaproteobacteria > ATCC43930 > CGMCC-115725 > DATARH01. Next base: position 11,503 of record DATLRS010000242.1, read on the forward strand.
GGGCTAACCTACCTGTTCATCTCGCACAATCTGGCGGTCGTCGACTATATCGCCGACCGGATTGCGGTAATGTGCGCCGGGCGCATCGTCGAGCTGGCGGCGCGCGGCGAATTGTTCCGCGACCCCGTGCATCCCTATACGCAGGCGCTGCTGGCCGCGATCCCGGTGCCCGATCCCGGCCACCGCCTCGATTTTCATCGTCTGATGGAGGGGCGCGCCTCGGATCCCGCTGCCTGGCCGGAGCCGTTCTGCCGCGTGCCGGGACGGCCCGCCCAGCTCTTCGAGGTCGGCCCGGCCCACTGGGTCGAAGCGTGCGCGATGCCGCGGGCGGCGCGGGTGCGCGAGGCAAGCCTCGCCGGGCCGGGCTGATGGCGCGCATCGCCGCTCTTTGCGTCGTGATCGGGCTGCTCGGATGCTGCGGCATGGCGCGGGCGGCGTTGCTGGAGACGCCGTTTTTCGCGGCGGCGGTAGCAAAAGGCACGCTGCCGCCGGTCGCCAAGCGGGTGCCGCGCGACCCGTCCCTCGCCGAGCTGGAAACGCTCGGCCGCCCCGGCGGCGACTTGCGCATGCTGATGGCGAGCCCCAAGGATACGCGGCTGATGACCGTGTACGGCTATGCCCGGCTCGTCGCCTACACGCCGGCTCTGGCGCTGGTTCCCGACATCCTCGAGCAGTTCGATGTCGAGGGCGGGCGGATTTTCACGCTGCATCTGCGCCCCGGGATGAAATGGTCCGACGGCAAGCCGTTCACGGCCGAGGATTTCCGCTACTGGTTCGACGATGTCGCGGAGAATCCGATGCTGTCACCGGCCGGCCTGCCGTTGGCACTGCTGCCGGACGGCGAAAAGCCGCGCTTCGAGGTGCTCGACCCGTATACGGTCCGCTACAGCTGGTCGCGCCCCAACCCGTTGTTCCTGCCGGCGTTGGCCGGGCCGGACCCGCTGTTCATCTACTGCCCGGCGCATTATCTCAAGCAGTTCAATCCGAAATACGCCGACCAGGCGACCCTCGAAAAACTTGTGAAAGCGGCCGGTGTCCGCAACTGGGCAGTGTTGCATAACAAAAAAGGCGCGATGTATCGCGACGACAACCCGAAGCTGCCGACCCTCAATCCCTGGGTCTTGAAAACCAAGCCGCCCGCAGAACGCATCGTTTTCGAACGAAATCCGTATTATTACCGGGTGGATGGAGCGGGTCATCAGCTCCCTTACATCGACCGGGTCGTGTTCTCGATCGCCAACAGCCAGATCATCGCGGCCAAGACCGGCGCTGGCGAGAGCGATTTACAGGCACGCTATTTGAGCTTCAATGACTACACGTTTCTGAAGGCCGGCGAAGCGGCAAATGGCTACAAGGTGCTGCTGTGGCGGACTGGCCCGGGCAGTCAGCTGGCGCTGTATCCCAATCTCAACGTCGACGATAAGGCGTGGCGCGGGCTGATGCGCGACGTCCGCTTTCGCCGCGCCCTGTCGCTCGCGATCGACCGCCATGAGATCAACCAGGTGATGTATTTCGGGCTGGCGATCGAGGGCCAGAACACGGTGCTGCCGCAAAGCCCGCTGTTCCGCCCGGAATACCGCCAGGCCTGGGCGTCCTTCAACCTCAGCGAGGCCAATCGGCTGCTCGACCAGATCGGGCTGACGCGCGCCGGCGATGGCGTGCGGCACTTGCCGGATGGGCGCCCGCTCGACATTGTCGTCGAGGATTCGGGGCAATCGGCGGAAAAATCGGATGTGCTCGAATTGATCCGCGATTCGTGGCGCAAGATCGGCATCCGGCTGTTTTCGCGCCCGATGCAGCTGACCCTGTTCCGGCGGCGGGTGTTTTCCGGCCAGACGCTGATGTCGCTCGACAAGGGGATCGAGAACGGCCTCGCCACCGCTGACATGTCGCCGTGGGAAATCGCCCCGACCACCCAGCAACAGCTGGAATGGCCCAAATGGGGGGAATACGTGGAAACCAAGGGAAAGGCCGGCGAGCCGCCCGACCTGCCGGCGGCGATACGGCTGAAGGGGCTTTACGATTCCTGGCTCGATGCGACGACCGATGACGAGCACGCGCGGATCTGGCACGAGATGCTGCAGATCTGGGCCGACCGGGTCTATTCGATCGGCACCGTGGCCGGCGTGCGGCAGCCGATCGTGGTCAGCGACCGGCTGCGCAACGTTCCCACCGACGGAATTTACAACTGGGATCCGGGCGCGCAGATCGGGATCTACAAGCCGGACGGCTTCTGGTTCGATCGCGGCACCGCGTCGAAGACGACGGCGGCGCTCACTCCCCCGCCACCGCGCTGATGGAACATCGACCAGATTCCCCTCGCATCCGATGCCGCAACATTCGAATAATGGCGGCGCTGCGGCGCTTGCCTTGTGCGCCGTCGCGGGCCTAGGGGGGCGGCGCGCGATGCTCGGCTATCTGGTTCATCGAATATTGATCATGATCCCGACCTTGATCGCGATCAGCATCGTCATCTTCATCATTATTAATCTTCCCCCGGGCGACTATTTCTCGACCTATATCGCCGAGCTGCAAAGCCAGGGCGAGCACGCCAATCTTGCCAAGATTGCCTTCCTGGAGAAGCAATACGGCTTCGACAGGCCGTTATGGGAGCAGTATTTATATTGGGCAGGCGGGCTGTTACACGGCGATATGGGTTATTCGTTTCTTTACGATCTGCCGGTCAACCAGGTGGTGGGCGACCGGCTGCTGCTGACGTTTATCGTCTCGTTCACGACGATCCTATTTACCTATGTCGTGGCGTTCCCGATCGGCGTCTATTCGGCGACGCACCAGTACAGCCTGAGCGACTACCTGTTGACGTTTCTCGGGTTTCTCGGGCTGGCGACGCCGAGCTTCCTGCTGGCGCTCGTGCTGATCTATTTCGCGCATGTCTATTTCGGGATTTCGGTCGGCGGCCTGATGGATCCGATGTACGTCGACATGCCGTGGAGCTGGGGCAAGGTGTTCTCGGTGTTCGCCCATATCTGGATCCCGGTGGTCGTCATCGGCACGGCCGGAACCGCCGCGATGATCCGGCGGCTGCGCGCCAACCTGCTTGACGAACTGCAGAAACAATACGTCGTCACGGCGCGCGCCAAGGGGCTCCACCCGCTCAAAGTCTTGTTCAAGTATCCGCTCCGGCTGGCGCTCAACCCGTTTGTCTCGGATATCGGCTCGCTCCTGCCGCATGTCATTTCGGGAGCAGCGGTCGTCTCGATCGTGATGTCGCTGCCGACCACCGGGCCGATGCTGCTCGACGCGTTGCGCAGCCAGGACATGTTTCTTGCCGGCTCGTTCCTGATGTTCATGGCGTTCCTGACCGTCATCGGGGTGTTTGTCTCGGATCTGGCGCTGGCGGTGCTCGATCCGCGGATTCGGCTGCAAGTCGGGCGCCGGCAATGAGCGAGATCGGTCTCACTGCCGGTCCGGCGGCACCTGACCGGGGGCGCGGCGGGGCGGCCGATGCGAGCGGCGCGATCACGCATTACGTCTCCGCGGCGCCGTTCGATCCCTATGCGGTCGACCGCATGACTGCGGCGCAGGAGCGCTTTTACCGCGCCACGCCGCTGCAGATGATGTGGTGGCGGCTGCGCCGGCATCGGGTTGCCGTCGCGTCGGGCGCGCTGCTGCTCACCTTTTACGTGACGATCCTGTTCTGCGAGTTTCTCGCGCCTTACGGTCTCGACAGCCGCCATACCGACTTCATCTACGCGCCGCCGCAGAGCATCCATGTGTTCGATAAAGGCCGCCTGACCTGGCCCTTCGTCAACGGCTTCTACTATCACCTGGACATGACCGATCTGCGCCGGGTCTACACGCCCGACCGCAGCAAGCACCAGCCGATCCGGTTTTTCTGCCGCGGCGACGAGTACCGTTATTGGGGGTTGGTGCCGGGCGATTTCCACCTGATGTGCCCGGCCCGTGGCGGCCAGCTGTTTCTGTTCGGCACCGACCGGCTGGGTCGCGATATGCTGTCGCGCGTCATCTATGGCGGGCGGATTTCGCTGACGGTCGGCCTGATCGGCGTGATCATCAGCTTCACCCTCGGCATCCTGATCGGCGGCATTGCCGGGTATTACGGCGGCTGGACCGACATGTTCATCCAGCGCGGCATCGAGGTCATTCAATCCTTCCCGCATCTGCCGTTGTGGATGGCGCTGTCGGCCGTATTGCCGGTGACCTGGAGCCCGATCCTCGTCTATTTCGGCATCACCCTCATTCTTGGCATGATCGAGTGGACGCACCTCGCGCGCGCCGTGCGCTCAAAGCTCCTGTCGCTGCGCGAGGAGGATTTTTGCACCGCCGCGGTGCTGATGGGGGCGAGCCCGGCGCGGATCATCGGGCGCCACTTGCTGCCGAGCTTCATGAGCCACCTGATCGCCTCGGCGACGCTGGTCATTCCCACCATGATCCTCGGCGAGACGGCGCTGTCGTTCCTCGGGCTCGGCCTGCGCCCGCCGATCACCAGCTGGGGCGTGCTGCTCAACGAGGCGCAGAACATCAGCGTCGTTGCGCTCTACCCGTGGCTGATGATCCCGGTGATCCCGGTCGTGCTGACCGTGCTGGCCTTCAATTTTCTCGGCGACGGGCTGCGCGACGCGGCCGACCCGTACCACTGACCACTCCGGCGGCGCTCAGAGCCGCAGCACCAGGCCTTCATGCGCGACCAGCGTACCGGGGCGGGCCACCGCCGCCTCGGCCGCGATCCGATCCATGAAGCTGTCGTCGTGGTCGGGATCGTGGTGGAACAAGACGAGGGTTTTCACCTGCGCCGCATTGGCCAGACGCACGCCTTCCTGCCACGTCGAGTGGCCCCAATGGCGGTGCGCCGGGTATTCCTCGTCGGTGTAGGTGCAGTCGTAGATCATCAGGTCGGCGCGATCGACCAGCCGCAACACGCTGGGGTCGAGCTGGCCGGGGTCGTGCTCGGTGTCGGTGATGTAGGTGACCGCCTTGCCGTCGTGCTCGAGCCGGTAGCCGGTGGCGCGGTTGGGGTGGTTGAGCAGCCCGGTGCGCAACGTGACGCCGGGCTGTGGCTGTAACAGTTCGCCGGCGACGAAATCGTTGAAGTCGAGCTTTGCCGCAAAAATATCCATCGGGATCGGAAATAGCGGTGGCGCCATCATCTTGCCGAGCACCGCCGCGATGCCGGTATCGGGCTTCAGGTGACCGGCCCACACGCGGATCCGGTTGCGCGCGTCATAGCAGGGCGCAAAAAACGGCAGGCCGTGGCAATGGTCGAGATGGGTGTGGGTGTAGAAGAGGTCGAAATCGCGCGGATGGCCGCCTTTCATCAGCTCGTTGCCGAGCAGGCGCAGGCCCGAGCCACCGTCGAAGATAAATAGCCGACCGCCGCAGCGCACCTCGACGCACGACGTATTGCCGCCGTAGCGCATCGTTGTCGGGCCGGGACAGGCGATACTGCCACGCACTCCCCAGAACCGAACCGTGAACTCCGAACTGGCCAAGGCCGCTTCCTCGCGTTCGTCCCTGCTCTCATAGATAAAATAATACCAAAGAACAATCGGTAAAAACGGCGGGCCGCGGGCCGCCGGGGCGCCCGCTGCGCAGCCTTTACGCTCTAACCGGTCGTTAACCATCTCGGCGTAATGAAGGATGTAGGGCTCGAACGACAGGAGAGTCGCTGTGATGTCCGAGAATGAGTATGCAACGGCCGTCGCGGAGTTCCTCAGCAAAAGGAATGTAACGCGCTGCCCGACCGCCTGCGTCCTGCCGACGCGCGCCAACGTTACCGAGGCCGATCGCCTCGCGCTGCGCGATTATGATGCGACGCGGGAAGCCGCTCGCGCCGCGAAATTGCGCCATCATCAGCAGGTTCAATCGCCTTAAAGGACGCCCCGTCACCGCCGCGCAAGCGGCGGTCCAGGCGTCGGCAGGAATGACGTTTCGAGGGGTGCGGATCACCAACCCCGCCGTAGCCAGCGGGGGAGGGCCTCGCCGATCGTCGGTCCGTTAGCGACAAGTCGCGCCGCGGATCGCGCGGCGCGCCGGGGCAGGCTTGCACAATAATTGGTCATTCCGGGGGCTGGGCGACGTGAGGCAACCCGGAATGACGGCGAATCGTTGCCGAATCGGTTTTCTGCGCACAGTCGCCACGTCCGGGGGGAACGCGGCGCGGCATCAGCCGCCCGGGTCGATAATTCTGTATTGATCGATACAAAAAGCCCGCTATGGTGCGGCGGGCCGGCGGGCGCCCCTGAGGTGAGATGGCCAGACCGCGCGAATTTGACGAAGCCGCCGTCCTCGATGCGGCGACCGACTGCTTCTGGCGCGATGGCTACGAGGCCACCTCGGTGCGCGATCTTGCAGCCCGCATGGGCATCGCCGGGACGAGCCTCTACAACGCCTTCGGCGACAAGCGTTCGCTGTTTCGCGATGTGCTGCAGCGTTATGCCGAGGGCTCGATGCGCGCGCGCATCGCACGCCTCGAGGCGCGTTTGCCGCCAAAGGAGGCGGTGCGCGCGTTTCTCGCCGGCATCGTCGAGCGCTCGCTCGCCGATCCCGAGCGGCGGGGCTGTCTATTGGTGAATGCGGCGCTGGAGGTCGCGCCGCACGATCCCGAGCTGGGCGCCGCAATCGCCGCCCGCCTCGGCGAGATCGAAGCCTTCTTCCGCCGCGCTGTCACCGCTGCGCAGGATGAAGGCGCCGTGCCGCCCGACCGGGATGCCGCCGATCTCGCGCGCCTGCTGCTCGGTGTGGTGTTAGGGGTGCGGGTGCTGGCCCGCGCCATGCCGCAGCGCGAATTGCTGGAGGGGGTCATGCGGCCGGCTCTGGCGCTGCTCGACTGGCCGGATCGAACAACCTGATTTTGCAGAGAGGGACGATGACGCGATTAACCGACATGCCGCCGGCGCAGGCCAAGCGCCTGGCCGAACTCGAATGCCCCGAATTCACCACCCGACCGTGGGTCGCCGGACCCGCGCTCGCGCAGCGCCGGGTCGCGATCGTCTCCTCGGCCGGGCTTGTCGTGCGCGGCGAGATGCCGTTCCGCGGGCGCGATCCCGAATACCACGTCATTCCCGGAACGACGCGGCCGGACGAATTGCTGATCAGCCACATCTCGATAAATTTCGACCGCACCGGCTTTCAGGAAGACTGGAACGTCGTCTTCCCGCTTGACCGGCTGAACGAGCTGGCCGCCGACGGCGTGATCGGCTCGGTGGCGCAGACCCACTATTCGTTCATGGGCGCCACCGACCCGGTGCAGATGGAGCCTTATGCACGCGAACTGGCCGGCCGCCTGAAAGAGGACGCCGTCGACGCCGTCATCCTCTCTCCCGTTTGACCGCTCTGCACGCGCGCCGTGAGCGCGCTGGGGCACTATCTCGAGGAAGAAGGGATCGCGACGGTCGCGATCAGTCTCATTCGGCCGCAGACCGAAAACACCAAGGCGCCGCGGGCGCTATGGGTGCCGTTCGAGCTCGGGCGACCGTTCGGCCCACCGGGCGACCCGGCATTTCAGAAGCGGGTGGTCCTGGCGGCGCTGCGCCTCGTCGTGCGGGCGAGCGGTCCCGTCATCATCGAGGACTTCGCGGACGACGATCCGCGCGCGCGGCCCGATCCGGCCTGGCACCCGCCGGCGCTGCCGGGTGGCGCCCCGGATGCCGCGCCAGAGGCGATCGCCGCCCGGCTGGAGGCGGAAATCGCGCTGCTGGCCGAGCCGCATCGGCGTTTCGTCGAGCAGCATGGCCGCAGCGCGGTCGCGCTGAGCGGGCTGCCGATCGGCGATTGCGGACGCTATGTCGCCGGCTGGCTGTGCGGCTTGGCGCCGCCAAGCCCGCGCGAGGGGTTCTCGGCGCCGCTGCTGCTGCGGTTTGCGGTGGACGATGTGAAGGCCTACTTCCTGGAGGCCGCCGCCGCCGGACCCGCCCATCCGTCGAGCCGCCAGCTCGGCGACTGGTTGTGGAACGACAGCGCCGCCGGCGCCGCGATCCACCGGTTGCGCGCGATGTACATGACGGCCGAAGATGAGCGGCTCAAGCTGATCGCCGGCAATTTCATGGTGCCGGGGACCCGCCAGCGCAGCGCGACCTGACGGAAAGGTGGCTGGAACGGCGCCGCCGCGCCGGGCTATAGTCCGGCCGGCAAGCGGAGGAGAGCTATGAACCTGTTCAGGGAGCACGCGGTGAGCGACCATGCCGCCGCGGCGGCGCAGATCCCGGTCGTCGATTTCGGCCCGGTTTTCGCCGGCGAGCCGGGTGCGCTGGCGCGGGTCGCGGCCGCGGTACGGCACGCCTGCGAGCATGTCGGATTTTTCTACGCGTCCGGCCACGGCGTCGACGCGGCGGTGATCGAGCGTGCCTTTGCCGCCTCGCGCGCCTTCCACGCCCTGCCGCTTGCCGACAAGCTGAAATTGCGGCTCAACGACAACAATATCGGCTACCTGCCGGTCAACGCTTCGGTGCAGGGCGCCTCGACGGTGCACAAGGCGACCCGCCCCAACCAGAACGAAAGCTTCTTCATCAGCCACGACCGCGGCGCCGATCATCCCGATGTCGTCGCCGGCACGCCGCTGCGGGGGCGCAACCAATGGCCTGCCGCAATGCCGGACATGCGCCGCGACATGATGGCGTATTTCGCGGCGCTCGGCGCGATGTGCGACCGCATCCTGCCGGTCTTCGCGACGGCGCTCGACATGCCGTCGGGCTTTTTCGCGCCGTTTTTCGCCAACGAGGCGCATGCCAACCTGCGCTTTCTGCATTACCCGCCACAGGACGCGGGCGAGGACAACCTGTTCGGCCAGGCGCCGCACACCGACAACAGCTTCATGACCGCGCTGGCGCGCACCGACGTGCCGGGGCTGGCGGTGCGTTTGCCTTCCGGCGAGTGGTTTGCGCCGCCGATCATACCCGGCACCTTCCTGATCAATCTCGGCAACATCATGCGGCGCTGGTCGAACGACCGGTTTCTGTCGACGCCGCACGGCGTCTTGAACGACAGCGGCGCCGACCGCTATTCGATCGCCTATTTCCACAGCCCCAGCGTCGACAGCGTCATCAAATGCCTGCCGAGCTGTGTGTCGGCCGACAACCCGGCGCGCTACGCGCCGGCGGTGTATCGCGATCTTGTTCTCGAATTCTACCGTGCCAATTATTTCCACCAGAAGGGCCACCAATCCGCGGCAGCAGCACAGGTCGCGGCCGAATAAGGGGAGTGTGATGTTCGATCTCGATCGCTTTATCGAGGATTGCCGCGAGGCGGTGCGCGAGGATGCGACCCACAAGGCGGCGCGCGAAGTTCTGGCCCGCGCCAACGCCGACCCGGCCGCGGTCCTTGCGACGCTCGGCGAGCCCACCCAGGCCGGGGTCACCCCGCTTTACAAGTCTGAGACGCTGACGATCCTCAACGTCGTCTGGGGCAAACGGATGACGATCATGCCGCACGACCACCGGATGTGGGCGGTGATCGGCGTCTATACCGGGCGCGAGGACAACATCTTCTGGCGCCGCCTGCCGGGCGACGCGGCCGGCCTCATCGAAGCCGTCGGCGCAAAGTCGCTGGGCGAGCGCTGCGCCGAGCCGCTGGGGCGAGATGTCGTCCACTCGGTGACCAACCCGCTTGGCCGCCTGACCGCCGCGATCCATGTCTATGGCGGCGATTTCTACGGCGCCAAGCGCAGCGATTGGGACCCCGAAAACCTGCGCGAGCGCGACTATGATTTCGCCCTGCACCGCCGCATGTTCGAGGACGCCAACGCGTGAGCCTTAGCGTCTACGCGCTGAGCTGCGGCTGGGTGGAGGGCGAACTCGGCTATCTGATGGAGGGCGGCGAGGGCCGCATCCGGCTGCCGATCCCGTCCTACCTGATCGAGCACCCGAAGGGCACGGCGCTGTTCGACACCGGCATGCACCCCGACTGCCAGCACGATCCTGCGACTCGGGTCGGCGCCCGCATCGCCGGCCTCTTCGCCTTCGACTACCACCCGGGCGAGGAGATTGGCGCCCGGCTCGCAGCGCTCGACCGCGACCCGGCCAAGATCGACATCGTCATCAACTCGCATTTCCATTTCGACCATTGCGGCGGCAACGCGCAGATCCCCAACGCGACGCTCATCGTGCAGCGCCGCGAATGGGATGTCGGGATGGACCCCGAGCGGGCGGCGAAAAGCGGTTTCAACTCGCGCGATTTCGACCTCGGCCATAAATTGCGCCTGATCGACGGCGAGCATGACGTGTTCGGCGACGGCTCGGTCGTCTGCCTGCCGACCCACGGCCACACGCCGGGGCATCAATCCTTGAAGCTGCGCCTGGCGGGCGGCGACATCGTGCTCGCCGCCGATTCTTGCTATTTCTGCCGCACCCTGCGCGAGCGGCGCCTGCCGCGCTTTGTCTATGACCGCGAGCAGATGCTGGCCTCGCTCGACCGCCTCGCCGCGCTCGAAGCGCGAGGGGCGCGCATCTTCTTCGGCCACGACCCGGAATTCTGGCAGAGTGTGCCGCAGGCTCCCGCGACAATCGCGTGAGCGGCAGCAAATCGGAGACGATCGCCGCAGTAGAGCCGCCGGCTTTTCTGAAAAGGTCCCGGTGGGATCTATCAGGGCCGAGAAAAACCCGAATCATTAACGAGTTGCAACCCAGCCGGATCGTTGGCCGACCGTGCCATCGACGTCTCAACATCTTATAATATAAAGAGAATTTTTGTCTCTTGTATGCGCAAGTATCGTGCCCGCCTATAGTGGGCAGCGAAGCAGCAATTTTGAGGCTCTCGTGCCCTCTCAGCTGGTCGTCATCATCGATGACAGTCTGACCAATCTGAAGATCCTGGAACGTCTGGCAGGCACGCTTGGGGACAGCACGGTCGCCAAGGGCTTTACCGATGCCGATTCCGGGCTGAGCTTCTGCGCTGCGAACCGCCCCGATCTCGTTCTGCTCGCCGCCGCCGGCGCCGGCGGCGAGGCCGCCGACCTGATCGGCCGCTTGCGCGACCAGCCGGGCTGCGGCGATGTTCCGGTCATCGTGATCGGCGCCGGCGAGGATCTCGATCGCATCGAGAGGGCGCGCGCGGCAGGCGCGGGCGACCACCTGCTGGTGCCGGTCGATCAACGCGATTTCCGGGTGCGAGTTCGCAGCCAGTTGCGGCGATCGCGCGCGTCGGGCGACGAAGCGACGAGTGCGGCCGAGCGACGCTATCCGGAAGGATCGCGGCAGGCCTACGAGACCTTGCTGCGGCTGATCGACGTCATTCCGCGGATGATCTGCGTGACCGGCCGCGACGGCTGCTACCTGCTCGTCAACCGGGCATTCGCCGCTTTTGTCGGGGCGCCGGCATCCCGGCTGATCGGCAAGCGGCCGGCCGAGACGCATGGCGGGCCCTTGGCGCGCATCCTGTTGGAAGGCGACGAGCGTCTGCTCGCCGGCAGGGCGGTGCCGGGCTCGGCGGAGGAGGAGATCGTCGATCGCGACGGCAATCCTTGCGTGCTGTTGACGACCAAGGCGCTGTTCCACGCCGATGACGGCGACGAGGCGATGGTGGTCAGCGCCTTTGTCGACATCACCGAGCGCAAGCGCACCGAGCGCGACCTGATCGCGGCCAAGGAGCAGGCCGAGCTGGCGAACCGCAGCAAGACCGAATTCGTCGCCAATATGAGCCACGAACTGCGCACACCATTGAACGCGATCATCGGCTTCTCGCAGGTCATCGCCGGCGAGATGCTGGGGCCGCTCGGCAATGCGAAATATGTCGGCTACGCCCGCGACGTGCTGGCCAGCGGCGAGCATCTGCTGGGCCTCATCAACGACATTCTCGATGTCTCGAAACTCGAAGCCGGCAAGCTCGACCTGCAGGAAGAGCTGATCGATCCGGCGAAGACGATCGGCGATCTGCTGCAGCTTGCTGAGTCCAAGGCACGCGCCAACGATGTCGCGCTGGCGGTGCGCCGTGAAGGTGTGATCCCGCCGCTGATCGCCGACTCCCGCAAGCTGAAGCAGATCGTGCTCAACCTCGTGGTCAACGCGATCAAGTTCAGCCACCCCGGCGGCAAGGTCGAGATCGTGCTGCGCAATCAGGGCGGCGCCGTCGCGATCGCGGTGATTGATCACGGCATCGGGATGGACGGCGCGGAGGTCGAGCTGGCGATGACCCGATTCGGCCAGGTCGCCAGCGCCTGGACCCGCAAGCAGGACGGCACTGGGCTTGGCCTGCCGCTGGCGATCGGATTGACCGAACTGCATGGCGGCACGCTGGCGATCCACAGCACCAAAGGCGTCGGCACGACGGTGACGGTGACCTTTCCGCGCGAGCGCTCGCAGCCGGCGCCGGAGCCGGCGCGCGACGACATCCGCGCGGTGGCTCGGTCCTAGGGCGCCGGTTTGTCCGGTCCGCCGAAAAGCCTGCTCGATTTGATGGCGCAGCGAGAGGTCGGCGAGCCGCCGGCTGCGCGGCACATCGCCGCCCTGGCGGCGGCGCCTGAAATCTCCCGGCATGCTGTCGCTGCCGCGGTCGGACTGGCGATCGCCGGCGCGAGCGCACCGATCACGGTGAGCGCGATCGGTGCGGCAGGCGGGCTGCTCGGCCCGCCGCTCATCGCCGGCGCGCTGGTTGGCCTGCTGGTGCTGGCGCCCTCGACGGTCGGCCTGACGGCGGCGCTTACGGGGTTGCGCAGTGTCGTCGCCGCGCTCGCAGCGGAAGGCGGCGCCGATGCCGAGTTGGCGGTGTTGCGGGTTTTTCTCGATACGCTCGCCTTCCTGTACGCGCTGGGGCTCGCGGCATTGACTGCGACGGCGGAGCAGGCGCCGGCCTATGTGCCGGTGGCCGCGCTCGCGCTCGTCGCCGCCTGGGCCGTGCTGCTGTGGGTGATCCTGAGGCCGGCCGCGCCGCGCTGGCGGCGTTTCGCCGCTATGGGGCTGGATGCCGCGCTGTTCTCGGCATTCCTGCATTTCGGCGGGAGCGCCGTTGCCGGCTGGTATCCGCTCTACCTGCTGGCGATTTTTTATGCCGGCTGGCGCTTCGGGCGCGGTGCGCTCGTGATGACCGCGCTCGGCAGCATCGCCGGGTTCGCCGCCGTCGTGTTGTCGACCGCTTCCTGGCGCCAGCAGCCCGCCCTGGCTGCGGGATTGCTCGCGGCGCTCGGCGTGCTGCCGGCGTTTGCCGCCGCGGTGCTGCGCGCGCTGAAAGCGGCGCAGGAGGCGGCGCAGGGCGCAGAAGCCGAGGGACGCAGCCTGCTGTTGCTGATTGCCGATGCGCTGCACCGGCCGCCGGCAGCGGACGCGGCGCCGATCGACGACGTTCTCGACTTCGCCGCGGTCGAGGCGGGGCGGTTCGCCGCGCCGGTCGAGAGCTTCGATCTGCGCTCCCTGGTCCGGCAGCGACTGATGCCGTTGCAGGCGCGTGCCGCCGAGCGCCGCGTCGCCTTGCGCTGGCGCGTCGATCCGCTGCTGCCGCGTCGGCTGCGCGGTCGCGCCCGCGCTTTCGCGCGGGTTCTGGTCGGGCTCGCCGAGCAGGCGATCGAGTCGGCGGCGGCGGGAAGTGTCGGCATCGTGCTCGACGCGGTGGGCAGCGAGCCGCGCCGGGTTCTGCTGCGTCTGCGCGTCGAGGGCGGTGACGGCGATGCGGCGGCCGGCCTCGCGCTGCGGCTGGTCCGCCGGCTGGTCGGCCTTTTGGGTGGCAAGCTGGTGCTTGACCGGCCGGGCGGGCAGCGCGTCCGGCTGGTTGTGACGCTGCCCCTGGCGATCGAGGACGCGACGGCGGAGCCGGCCCTCGATCTTGGCGGCCGCGCGGTGCTGATCGCGACCGAAGACGGCCGGTTTGCCGAGGATGTGGCGGGCGCGGCATCGGCATGGAACGCCGAGGTGTGCTGGGTCGGCGACGCCGATGCGGTGCTGGCGGAGCTTGACCGCCGCGGCGCTGGTGAGCGCCCAGGGCAACGCGCCAGGGAGTGCCCCGTGGTGATTATCGATGGTCGCGGCAGATTGTTGCCGGCGCTCGGCCTCGCCGGTCGCGTGGCGCACAACGGCAGCGATGCGCCCTTTATTCTGCTGGTCGCCGACGACAATCAGCTGGCGGCCGTGGCCGAACTCGACGCGGGCCAGCTCGATGGCTTGATACCCGCGCCGCTGACTGCGCCGCTGCTCGCCAATGCGTTAGCCGTCCTGCCGCTCGGGTTGGAGCAGCCGGCGCCGCCGCCGGCCGGCGAGCGGCCGGGTGCGGATATGGTGGACGGGCGGATCACGCCGATCGCGGCGCACCCCAAATTCGTTGCCGAGACCAAGGCGGCCGTCGATGCGCAGGCGATCGACAGGCTGTGCGCGCTGGCCGGCGGTCCGGGCTTTGTGCACGAGGTGATCGAGACCTTTCGCGGCGACGCGCGGCGGATCATGGCAGGCGTCGAACAGGCCGTCGCGGCGGCCGACACGGCGGGTTTTGCGCGCAGCCTTGACGCGCTGCGCCGGGCCGCCCGCCATCTCGGGGGCACGCGGCTGTGCGAGCTGTTGGGGTCGCTGCAGGGCCTCGGGGCGGACGAGTTGCGCGGGCAGGGCGCGATCCACATTCAGCGGCTCGACGCCGAGATCGACGGGCTGGCGAGATTGCTGCGGGAACATCTGCCGGCGAGCGAGGCGGCCCGGCCATAACCGGCCGCGCTTCAGCCGCCGCCCAGCACCTCGCGCAAGGCGCTCCAGCGCCCCAGTTTGTCGGCGAAGCCGAGGCTGGCATAGGCCGGGCTGGTCGAGGGGAGCGCGAGATAGCGCAGATCCGGGCGGCGCGCGAAATGGCGTTCGTGGAGCCGCAATGCGCCGCTGCCGTTGAACGCCACCGCCGCGATCGCAGGATGGGCGGCGAGCAGCGCGTCGATCGCGTTCGGCACTTCGCCGCGGATCGTCGCATCGGCGCTGGCGTGGCGCCGGCCCGATTCGCAGACGTCCCACAGCGCGATCTGCCGGCGCGCGACAAAGCCGAGCCGGTCGGCGTAACCCGGCGGCGCGCTCTCGCCAAACAGGCTGAACACGATCGGCCAGAACAGGTTGCGCGGGTGCGCGTAATACTCTTGCCGGCGCAGCGATTCCTCGCCCGGCAGCGTGCCGAGCACGAGCACCCGCGAGTGCGCGTCGACGACCGGCGGAAAGCTGCGTCTGGGTGGAAGAGCGGGCAGAATGGCGGGTGGAATGGCTGGCGGCGCGGTCAGTCGACGAAGCGCCCGAGGCGCACCGCCGTCTGGCCTCTGACGAGACGCCGCGACGGCATGATCAGGACGCAGTTGTCGTAGGGGGTGCGCACGTCGCGGCTGCCGTCGCGCCCGATCAGGGTGCCCTTCTGCGGCAGGACTTCGAGCCCGCGGAAGTCGTCCGCGAAATCGAAGTGTGCGCCGGCGATCGTCACCGCCTCAGTGACCTCGATGACCCGCTGGCGGGCCGGCGCATCGAAATCGGGCCCGCCCAATGCCGCGACATCCTCGCGGGTGACGCAGCCGACCGCGATCAGGAAGCGCAGCGTCACGTCGGTCGCGACCTCGGCGGCGCGGTGTTCCCAGTGCTGGCCGCATTCGATCAGCAACGCCGTCCTGGCGGCGGCCGGGTCGCCGAAGCCGCCATAGTCGCGCATCCGCGGTCCGGCGGCGTGGCCTGCATCGCACATGATCAACTCGGGGATCCCGACGCGGCGCGCCAGGTCGCGCGAGCGCTCGAGGAGGCCGGCCAGCATCAGCGGCGCGGTGGCATATTGCATCGAATGCAGGTCGAGCAGGAAATCGGCGGCATCGACGATCGGACGCAGCGCCCGGGCGCGTTCGAGCTCAACCGAGCGACGCGGTCCGTCGAGCGTCGCCGGGTGCCACAGCCGGTTGAAATCCTCGTCGACGTAGCGCGAGGCGATCGGGTAGCGCGGGTCGAATTCGCGATAGGCCGCGACATTGTTGAACGCCAGCGTCAGCTGCCCCTGTCGCGGCTGGATGCCGGCGCGCAGCAGCCGGTCGAGCGCTATCGCGCCGCAGATCTCGTTGCCGTGAGTGAGGGCGCACACCACGACATGCGGCCCGGGCTCGCTCGCCCGGAACGTGGTGACGTAGTCGATGCCGGTGTTGCCCGCACGATAGGGTTCGATGTCGGGCGGCGTCAGCTCCACCCGGAAAGCGAAATCAGACACGGGACAACCCTGCGGCAGCGGCGACGATGCCGCATTTTGCACGCCTTCGCGCGCCCCGTCACCTGATCCGCTAGCCCCTCTTGTCGGAGATCGCGCGTCAGCGGGCGAGATCGGCGACCAGCGAGAAGGCGGCGGCGTTGCTGCCGGTCTGGCCGCGATAGATTTGCAGGTTTTCGAGCACCCGCTGGACGTAGGCTCGGGTTTCATCGAACGGAATCATCTCGATCCAGTCGACCATGCCGACGTCGCGGCCGCGGGGGTCGCCGAATTCGTGCAGCCATTGCCGCACCCGGCCGGGGCCGGCGTTGTAGGCCGCGATCGCGAGCGCGTAGGAACCGCCGAATTCGTCGATCAGCTGCTCGAGGTAGGAGCGCCCGAGCGTCAGGTTGTAGATGCCGTCGCTGGTCAGCCGCGGCAGCGAGAACGGCAGCTGCAGCTTGCCTGCGACGTTGCGGGCGGTCGCCGGCATCAGCTGCATCAGCCCGCGCGCCCCGGCCCGGCTCGTCGCGTCCGGCGCAAAGGCGCTCTCCTGGCGGACGATCGCCAGCAGCAGCGGCCGCTCGGGGGAACTGCCGGCCGGTAGCGCGGTGACCGGGTAGCCATGCACCATCAGCGGCATGCCGGCGTCGATGGCGCGCCGCGCCACCGCAATCGCCAGATCGATCCGACCGTGCGACTCGGCGAGCGCTGCCAGCATCGCGAAATCGACCGGAGTGTTCGCCCGGTGCGCCAGCTGCATCAGGAAGGTGCGAGCGTGCTCGCGGTCGTCGGCGGCGAGCAGCAGCGCCGTCACGCGCACCAGTTCCTCGGCGTTGAAGCGGGCCTGCTCGGCGCGGTCCGGCCGCGGTTCGGGAACCGGGTGCGGCGGTGCGTCCTTGCCGAGCTGGTGCGCTGCGAGCTGACCGTAGAAGGTCGCCATGTTTTCGGCGCCGGCGGCAAACCATTTGGCCGCCAGCTGAGGCTTGCCGGCGGCGGCGGCAGCGCGGCCGCCCCAATAGGCGGCGCGCGCTTTGGCGTACGGGCTGGTGACGCGCGCCAGGATATGGGCGAAATCGTCGAAGGCGAGGGCCGGGGCGTTGCGGAAGCGCATTGCGATGTAGCCGGAAAGGAATTCGGCCTCGGCATTGACTGCGCCGGGGACCGCGCCGGGCTCGCGCTGCTGCACCAGACGATAGGCCAGATCGGCGTTGCCGGTGGCAAGCAGGCGGCGGGCGACAATCAGCCGCTCCTTCCACCAGGCGGCGGGGCGCAGCGGGTTGTCCGGATGGCCCAGCAGCAGCTGCGCCGCCGCGTCGAGATTGCCTTTGCGGCGTTGGAAGCGCGCTTCCTCGAACGCAAGCCCCGGGTCCGACCGCAAGGGCGCCGCGACCCGCGCCAGCAGCGTCGCGGCAGTCGGCGCGCCATCGGCGAGCGCGAGGCGCGCCTCGGCGAGGGCCCGATAATCCGCCGGAACCAGCGGCAACATGCGGCGTGCCGCATCGCTGTCGCCTTCCCACAACAGATGGTCGAGCCGCTTTTCGTGGTCCTGCGGCCGCAGCGTCGCGCTGAATCGCGCCAGCACGTTGCGCTCGCCGGCCGGCGTGAAATCGCCGTCGATCCAGGCGGTGCGCAATGCCGCCGCGCCGGCTGCCACATTGCCGCGGTCGATCGTGATCTCGGCCGCCCGCACCATGCCGGCGCCGCTCAGCGGCGGGTAGCGGCTGAGCCAGGCAGCGGCGATCGCGTCGCTCTCGCTGCCCATCGCCTCCTCGGCCTGGCGGCGCAGCGTCTTGCCGAGCGGCCAGTCCGGATTGCGCTCGATGAAGCCGGCGATCTCGGCAAAGCGTCCGGTTGGGCTGGCGCGGGTATAATCGAGCCAGCGCACGAGCTTTGGCGCGACCGGGTCGCGGCTTTGGGCGACCGCGGCATAAGCCTTGGCCCAATCGCCGGCGCGCGCGGCGGTGACCGCGGCGATTGCTGCGGCGTCGGGCCCGCCATCGGCACGCGCGCTCGCCGCGAACGCCGCGATGCCGCCAAGTGGGATGCACAGCGCGATGCAGAAAAGGCGAAATGCCGCGAGCAAAGCCGCCCCTCCCGATCGCATCAAGTAGACGCCCGTGTCTTTACGGTGTCTCGCGGGCCGCGGCAAGTTGATAGTGTAACGGTTGGTAACACCTGTCGCGACAAGCACCCGGCAACCCGCGCCGATCGGTGCTGTTGAAGGAGGGGACGGCGCGGACTATCGTGCGCGCCAGGCCGCGGTTGCAGCCGGGGAGGAAGCCATGTTCAAGGGGTCGCTTGTCGCATTGATCACCCCGTTTCGGGACGGCGCGATCGACGAAACCGCCTTTCAGGAGCACGTCGCCTGGCAGATCGGGCAGGGCACGCACGGGCTTGTGCCGTGCGGCACGACCGGCGAATCGCCGGCGCTCGAACATGACGAGCAGGAGCGCCTGATCGCGCTGACCGTCGAGGTGGCAAAGGGCCGGGCGCCGGTCATCGCCGGCACCGGCTCCAACTCGACCGCGCACACGATCGCGGCGACGCGCGCCGCCAAAGCGGCGGGCGCCGATGCGGCGCTGATCGTCTGCCCCTATTACAACAAGCCGACGCAGGAAGGCCTGTATCAGCATTTCAAGGCGGTGCACGATGCGGCCGACCTGCCGATCGTGATCTACAACATTCCGGGGCGCTCCGCCGTCGACATGAGCAACGCGACGATGGCGCGGCTGGCCAAGCTGCCCAACATCGTCGGGGTCAAGGACGCCACCAACGACCTCGCGCGGCCGCTCCGGATGCGGGTCGAGATCGGCGGCGCGTTCTGCCTGTTGTCGGGCGAGGATGCGACGGCGGTCCCGTACCTCGCGCAGGGCGGCGACGGTTGCATCTCGGTCACCGCCAATGTTGCGCCGGCGCTGTGCTCGCAGATGCATGAGGCGTGGCAGAGAGGCGACGTGACGACGGTGCGGCGCATCAACGAGCGGCTCATCCCGCTGCACGACGCGCTGTTCGCCGAAACCAGCCCGACGCCGGTCAAATACGCCGCCTCGCTGCTCGGGCATTGCACCCCCGAGGTGCGCCAGCCGCTGTGGCAGCTGCTGCCCGAGACGCAAGAGAAAGTGCGCGCCGCGATGCGCGGCGCCGGGCTCATAAACTAGGCCGGCGGCGACAGGGCCAGCGCGGCGCGCGATGCGGGCCACCGACCGTTACGCCGCGCAGAACCGCCGCGCCCGCCACGAGTACCTGATCGAGGACACCCTCGAGGTCGGGCTCGTGCTGCACGGCACCGAGGTCAAGTCGCTGCGCCAGGGCGGCGCCAGCATCGCCGAAGCCTATGCCGACGAGACCGGCGGCGAATTGTTCCTCGTCAACGCCAACATCCCCGAATACAAGGCCGCCAGCCATTTCAGCCACCCGCCGCGGCGGCCGCGCAAGCTGTTGCTGCACCGCAAGGAGATGAACCGGCTGCTGGGCGCGATCCGCCGCGAGGGGATGACGCTGGTGCCGCTGGCGATCTATTTCAACGTGCGCGGCCGCGCCAAGGTCGAACTGGGCCTCGCCCGTGGCAAGCGCAAGGCCGACAAGCGGGCCGCCGAACGCGACCGCGACTGGCAGCGCAGCCGCGCCCGCATCATGCGCGCGCGCGATCTGTGAGAGGCCGGTCGCTGCCGGCCGATCACCGCACCGCGTAGATCAGTCTCGCGCGCCCGATACCGTCGGTGAGCATCTTTCGCACCGGTCCTTCAAGCTTCTGACTTATCGCCAGCGAGATCATGATCGCCGCGAACATGAAACTCACCATGATGGCACCCGAACCGAACCCCAGAGCGACCAATGGCGGGGTAATCAACGCAGCAACCGGGACGTGGATCAGGTAGAGGGGATACGAGGCCGCCCCGCCGACAAGGGCAAGTCGGGAAAAGCGAGGCGGCAGGCGAAGCGCGCTCGCGGCGATCACCGGTCCGACGCAAACAGCAAACAAGAGCAAGTATGCCGCGGATAGCCCAAGACCCGGCCAGGGCGGTCCGCCCCACGTGCCGCCGATCGAAGCAAGCACCATCACGACAACGACCAGCGCATATGTCGCCGCGCGCATGTCCCGCGAGCGAACCAGATGAATAACCATGCCGGCGGCAAACAGCGGCGCCATGTTGCTATTCAACAGAATACTCACCACGGGATTGGTTGCTCCCCCAATCCGCGTCGCCAAGCCAGTAATTATCCAAAATATAATGACAGATATCGGAAATCGACGTATCACAAAAAATGTCGCTGCCACCATCAAATAAAAGGACCATTCACAGGACAGCGTCCAATACGCGCTATTTACCTCCGGAATGCGCAGAAGTCTCGGAAGCATTGTCAGGTTGCCCAAGATCTCCAGTAGCGAAACAGTCTGGTGATCTACGTATTTGACCATTAGCGCGAACAAGAAGCAGATGATAAACGCCGGATAAAGGCGGGACGCCCGGCGGGCGAGGAACTTGCGGTTGGACGGCGCCGCTTCCACCGACCGCATGATGACCAGGCCGCTAATGACAAAAAAGATATTGACGCACAATGCCCCCAGAAGGCGCCAAGCCGGCGTCAAGTCCTGGTAGTGCCATTCACCAAAGTGGGCGACCATGACACCGACCGCCGTGAGAAAGCGCAGCGCATCAAGCCCGTAAAGACGTGTGTCCGAAATTGGCCTCACCCCCATTTCTCCTTGTTTTCCCGGATACCAGACGCGGCGGTCCTGGGTCAGGAAGGTCGGCAAAAGCCGCGCAGACTGGTCTTTATACGGGGTCAGGTGGGCACGGCGGAAAGGGAAACACTGTGGCGCGGAAAAAGCTAATATTGCGTTGCCTCGACGCCAACACCGAAGCCGCGTCGGCGGCTCGCTAATCAGCCGGCCAGCCGCTCGGCGAGGCCGGCGATGACCGCCTCGAACATCGCCGGCGTCAGCCGGCCGGTGTTGGTGTTGAGCCGCGAACAGTGATAGCTGTCGGCGAGGATCACGCCGTCCGGCAGCGCGTGCAGTGCGGCGTGTGCGAACGGGTAGCGCGAACGCTTGAGCTCACGCGCCGCCAGCACCGCGTTGTGGGCGATCGTGCCGAGCGCGAGCAGCGCCCTCAGCCGCGGCATCGCCGCCAGCTCGCTGGCGAGAAACGGCCGGCAGGCGGCGATTTCCGACGGTTCCGGGCGGTTCTGCGGCGGCACGCAGCGCACCGCGTTGGTGATCCGGACGCGGCGGAGCTGCAGCCCGTCGGCGACGTGGGCGGCGTAACTGCCGGCGGCAAAGCCGAATTTCAGCAGGGTGCGGTATAATAGATCGCCTGCGAAATCGCCGGTGAACGGGCGGCCGGTGCGGTTGGCGCCGCGCAATCCCGGCGCCAGCCCGACGATCAAGAGTTCCGCGCCAGCCTCGCCGAACGGCGCGACCGGGGCGTTGCACCAGTCGGGATGCGCCAGCCGCTGCGCCGCCCGGAAGGCAACCAGCCGCGGGCACAGCGGACAATCGCGGCCGGGGATCTTCGCGGGGATCTCCGCGGGGCTCGCCCCTGGGAACGCCCCTGGGAACGCCCCTGGGATCGCCCCTGGGCTCGCGATGCCGGTCAGGGCTTGCGCCTGTCGTTCATGCGTTCTCCAGCGGCTCGATACGGGCGCGTGGCGCCTCGTCGCGCGGATGGTGGCTGCGCATGATACTGGGCGCCAGTTCCTGCAGCTCGATAAAGGCGTCGGCCTGGCGGCGCAGATCGTCGGCGACCATCGGCGGCGAGGAGCGGATCGTCGACACGACCGACACCCGCACGCCGCGCCGCTGCACCGCCTCGACGAGGCGGCGGAAATCGCCGTCGCCGGAAAACAGGACCGCATGGTCGATATGCTCCGCCATCTCGAGCATGTCGATCGCCAGTTCGATATCCATGTTGCCCTTGATGCGGCGGCGGCCCATCGCGTCGGTGAACTCCTTGGTCGGCTTGGTGACCATCGTGTAGCCGTTATAGTCCAGCCAATCGACAAGCGGCCGGATTGGCGAGTATTCCTGGTCTTCGAGCAGCGCCGTATAGTAGAATGCACGAATCAACCGTCCCTTCGCCCGGAACAGGTCGAGCAGTCGTTTGTAGTCGATGTCGAATGCCAGGCCGCGCGCGGCGGAATAGAGGTTGGCACCATCAATGAATATCGCGATACGTTCTTCCGGATAGAAAAGCATTGGGTCCCTCAGCAAACCTGAAAATGTCGGATATTGTCATGCCGGGCCGACTTGCCGTCAAGCGGTGCGCCAGCACGGCCGCCCGCCGGTGATCCTTGTCGGCATCGGCAGCAACCTGGCGGCACCGCCCTGCGACACGCCGCAAGCCACCGCGGCGGCGGCGCTGCTGCAGCTGCCGGGGCTCGGCGTCACGGTCGTGCGGCTGTCGCGGTGGTATTTGTCGCAGCCGGTGCCGCCCTCCGGCCAGCCCTGGTACGTCAACGGCGTTGCCGCGATCGCCACCGGGCTCGCGCCGGCGGCCTTGCTGGAGGCGCTGCTGGCACTCGAAGCCCGCTTCGGGCGGCGGCGCGGCGCGCCCAACGCCGCTCGCACCCTCGATCTCGATCTGCTCGATTACGACGGTCGGCAATGCACAAGCGAGCGGCTGGTGTTGCCGCATCCGCGATTGCATGAGCGGCGTTTCGTGCTCGCCCCGCTCTCGGAGATCGCGCCGCATTGGCGCCATTCGCGGCTCGGGTTCAGCGCCGCCGAGCTACTGCTCGGCCTGCCGCCCGGTCAACCGGTTCGCGTGCTCGGCAACGGGGATGCGCGCTATGGGTGATTGTGGTTGCGCCGCGACCCCGATATAAGGCGACGTCGCTGCACGTCGCGCGGCCTTGCGGTGATGCGATGACCGTCTACGAAGGCGCTCGAATCCACATGATCGAGAGCCAGCTGCGTCCCAACAAGGTGACGGACGAGCGGGTGATCGCGGCGTTCGCGCAGATTCGCCGCGAGGCGTTCGTGCCCGCGCGGCTGCGCGGCGTTGCCTATGTCGATGAGGATTTGCCGCTCGGCGGCGGCCGTTATCTGATGCAACCGATGGTCGCGGCCCGGCTGCTGCAGGCGGCGATGGTCATGCCGCGGGACACCGCGCTGGTCGTCGGCGCCGGGGTCGGCTACGAGGCGGCGCTGCTGGCGCAGCTGGCGCGCAGCGTCGTCGCGCTCGAGGAGGACGCCGAGCTGGCGCGGATCGGGCGCTCCGCTTTGGTCGATCACCGAATCGGCTCTGTCAGCTATATTGAGGAGGCGGCCCGGCTCGGCTACCGTCAGCGCGCGCCCTATGACGTCATCCTGTTCGCTGGCGCGGTCGCGTCCGTTCCGGCGGAAATCGGCAGCCAGCTTGGCGAAAGCGGGCGAATGGTCGTGGTTTTGCGGCAACGGCCGGGCGTCGGGCGCGCGAGTTTGATAACACAGGCTGGCGGAGTGCTCGCGCAGCGCGTTATCTTTGACGCCGCTACGCCGCTACTTCCCGGCTTTGTCGCAAAGCCGGCCTTTGTGTTTTGAGGGGTGGATGCTGCAGCCGAGGGGGACTGAAGGACGCGGTCGGTCATGGTGGGGAATGGCGAGCCGCGTCGTCGGGGTCGTGGCGGCGCTGTTGCTTGCGGCCGCCCCGGCGTCGGCGCAGACGCTAACCGAGGCGTTCGCCTACGCCTACAACAACAACCCGCAGCTGTTGGCCCAGCGCGCCGCGCTGCGGGCCACCGACGAGGGCGTGCCGCAGGCTCTGGCGAACTGGCGCCCGACGGTCAATTTCTCTGGCAGTGCCGCCTTCAACCGAAGCGGTGAGGCGACCGGCTCGGCAATCCCGTGCGGACCCTTGGGGAACCCCACCACCGGGACCTGCATTTCGAATTTTGAATCGAAGTCGGTCGATCTGAGGATCACCCAGCCGGTTTATCGCGGCGGTCGCACCGAGGCCCAGACACGCGAGGCGATCAACGCGGTGCAGGCGGCGCGGGCGCAGACGATCGGCGTCGAAACCACCGTGTTCCAGGCGGTCGCGCAGGCCTATCTCGACGTGGTGCGCGACCAGACGCTGGTCGAGGTCGCCCGCAACAACGAGAGCGTCCTGCGCAAGCAGCTGGAGGCGACACGCGACAGGTTTCGCGTCGGCGAAGTCACCCGGACCGACGTCGCGCAGGCCGAATCCTCGCTCGCCCAGGCGACGGCGCAGCGGATCAACGCGGAGGGACAGCTCGAAGTCAGCCGGGCCGAGTATGCGCGCGCCGTCGGTCATCCACCCGGCCGGCTCGTCATGCCGCGCGAGCGGCCGGGCTTGCCGGCGACCCGCGAGGAGGCGCTGAGCCTGGCGGCCCACGACAACCCGAATGTGATCGCGGCTTCGTTCAACGAGCTGGCGGCGCGCGACAACGTCGATGTCGTTCGCGGGCAACTGTTGCCGCAGATCTCGATCGTCGGCGATCTCAACCGCAGCTCGGCCCCGTCGGTCACGCTGCGCGGCGCGCGCATCGATGCGGCGTCGGTAACCGCGCAGCTGACGATGCCGCTCTACGAGGGCGGCGCCGTCTATTCGCAGACCCGGCAGGCGGAACAGACAGTCGGGCAGCGGCGCAGCCAGGTCGATGACGCGCGCCGGCAGGCGGTGCAGAGCGCCACCCAGGCCTGGGAGACATTGCAGGCGGCGCGGGCCGCGATCGCCTCGTTCGGCGCTGCCGTGCGGGCGGCACAAATCGCCCTCGAGGGCACCCAGCAGGAGGCGCTGGTCGGCTCGCGCACCGTGCTCGACGTGCTGATCGCCGAGCAGCAGCTGTTCACCACCCAGTCCCAATTGGTTACCGCGCAACACGATGCGGCCTTGCAGGAGTTCGTCCTGACGGCGGCGACCGGCCGGTTGATCGCGCCCGATCTGAGACTCCCGGTGCGGCTCTATGACATGGACCGCCACTACCGGCAGGTGAAGGACAAGTGGCTGGGGTTTGGCGGCGGACTGAAGGAGTAGGCGCCGCTGCGGTGCTGGCAAACAGCGGCGGAGCTGCCTAAGCAAGCTTTCGTTGGTTGGCGCACAAATCGTCAGCCTTCGTCGTTCACTCCCTCTCCGCCCCCGTGGGCCATGGCGGGGGGCGGAGAGGGTCGGGGTGAGGTGGGGGATGCCAGAGCGCTTGCCGGCACCCACCTCACCCTCCCACGCCTGCGGCGTGGGTCCCTCCCTCTCCCCCCTGAAGGGCGGAGAGGGGAAATGTGGATCGCGCCAAGCAATTCTGCTTAGGTTAGGGCAGGCATAGCCGCCGATGGCCGCTACCCATATCGGACGCCCCCCGTTTATGATGGCGCGTCTGCGGACCGCCGGCGGGCGCTGCCGCAGGCTCGGCGCAACTGGAACCTGTCACCGCTGGTCGGGTCGGCGAACCGCCTCGCACGGCATTCCGATCGGGCGCCGGCCGACCGTTGGCCTATGCCGAAGCATTTGAGGTTTTGTTGAGGACGGTTCGGCGATGCTGGACAAGACCTATCGCCCCGCGACTGTAGAAGCCGGCCATTACGCGGCGTGGGAAAGCGCTGGCGCGTTCGCTGCCGATCCGGCCAGCGCCGGGCGGCCCTATACGATCATGATGCCGCCGCCGAACGTGACCGGCAGCCTGCATATGGGGCATGCGCTGACCTTTACGTTGCAGGACATCCTCATTCGCTTCGAGCGCATGCGCGGCCGCGACGTTCTGTGGCAGCCCGGCACCGATCATGCCGGGATCGCCACCGAGATCGTCGTCGGCAACCAGTTGGCCGCGATGGGGATCGACAAGCGCTCGCTCAGCCGCGAGGAATTTGTCGCGCGGGTATGGGAGTGGAAGGCGCAATCGGGCAGCACGATCACGACGCAGCTGCGCCGCCTCGGCGCCTCGGCCGATTGGGCGCGCGAGCGCTTCACGATGGACGAGGGCCTGTCGGCGGCGGTGCGGCGCGTGTTTGTCACGCTCTACCGCGAAGGGCTGATCTACCGCGACAAGCGTCTCGTCAATTGGGACCCGGTGATGCACACGGTGATCTCCGATCTCGAAGTCGAGAGCCGCGAGACCAAGGGCTCGCTGTGGCACATCCGCTATCCGTTGGAAGGCGAGCCCGGCCGTTACATCGTTGTTGCGACGACGCGGCCCGAGACGATGCTCGGCGACACCGGGGTTGCGGTGCATCCCTCGGATGAACGCTATGCCGATCTCGTCGGCAAGCGGGTGCGCCTGCCGCTGGTCGGCCGGCTCATTCCGATCGTCGCCGACGACTATGCCGACCCGGCAATGGGCAGCGGCGCGGTCAAGATCACCCCGGCCCACGATTTCAACGATTTCGAGGTCGGCCGCCGGCAGGGCCTCGAGATCATCAACATCTTCGACCGCGACGCGCATCTGAATGACGCGGTGCCGGCGAAATATCGCGGGCTTGAGCGCTTCGTGGCGCGCCGGACGGTGCTCGCCGATCTCGAAGCAGCGGGGCTGATCGACAAGGTCGAAGACCACACGCTGATGGTGCCGCATCACGACCGCTCCGGCGAGATCATCGAGCCGTGGCTGACCGACCAGTGGTTCTGCAATGCCGCGGAATTGGCCGGGCCGGCGATCGCCGCGGTCGAGAGCGGCCGCACCCGGTTCGTGCCACGGCAATGGGAAAACACGTTTTTCGAGTGGCTGCGCAACATCCAGCCGTGGTGCATCTCGCGGCAATTATGGTGGGGGCATCAGATCCCGGCCTGGTATGGCCCGGACGGCGCCGTCTTCGTCGCCGAGAGCGAGGATGCGGCGGCGGCCGAGGCAACGGCGCATTACGGCCGCGCCGTCGCGTTGAGCCGCGACGCGGACGTGCTCGACACCTGGTTCTCCTCGGCATTGTGGCCGTTTTCGACGCTCGGCTGGCCGGACGAGACGCCCGAACTGGCGCGTTATTACCCGGGCGATGTGCTGGTCACCGGCTTTGACATCATCTTTTTCTGGGTCGCCCGGATGATGATGCAGGGGCTGCATTTCCGCGGCGAGGTGCCGTTCCGCACGGTTTATATCCACGCCCTGGTACGCGACGAGCGCGGCCAGAAGATGTCAAAGTCGCGCGGCAACATCATCGATCCCCTGGACCTCATTGACCGCTACGGTTGCGACGCGCTGCGCTTTACGCTGGCCGGGTTGGCGGCGCCCGGGCGTGACATCAAGCTCGCCGAAAGCCGGGTCGAGGGCTCGCGCAACTTCGCGACCAAGCTGTGGAACGCGGCGCGCTACGCCGAGATGAGCGGGTGCGCGCTGGTCGCCGGTTTCGACCCGCGCACCGGCCACCTGACTGTCAATCGCTGGATCGCCGGCGCCACCCGCACCTGCGCCGCCGCGGTGACAATGGCGCTCGAAGCCTTCCGCTTCGACGAGGCGGCGCACCTTCTCTACCATTTCCTGTGGGGCAATTTCTGCGACTGGTATCTCGAATTCACCAAGCCGATCCTGCAGGGCGAGGACGCCGATTCGCGCGCCGAGACGCAGGCGACGACCGCCTGGGTGCTGGCGCAGACGCTGCACCTGTTGCATCCGGTGATGCCGTTCATCACCGAGGAGGTGTGGCAGCAGCTGGCCGGAAGCGACGCCGGCATGCTGATCCTCGCGCCGTGGCCCGATCTCGCGCCCGACCTCTACGACCCGGCAGCGGCATCGGAGATGGAATGGGTGGTGGCGGCGATTTCGGCGATCCGGGCGATCCGCACCGAGGTCAACGTGCCAGCCGGCGCCCGGCTGCCGCTGCTCGTCAAGGACGCCGACGCGACGGCGGCCGAGCGGCTGGCGCGGCATCGCGAGCATTTCGTGCGGCTGGCGCGGGTCGATGCGATCACGACAGTCGATGCCGTGCCGCAGGGCGGCGTTGCGGCGGTGGTCGAGGGCGCGACGCTGATCGTGCGGGTCGGCGACGTCATCGACCTGTCCCGCGAAAAGGCGCGTCTCGCCAAGGAAATCGGCCGGCTCGACGGCGATCTCGCGAAATTTGCCGGCAAGCTCGCCAACCCGGCCTTCCTCGCGAAAGCCAAGACCGAGGTGATCGACGAGCAGCGCGAGCGCGAGGCCGATGCCCGCCGCGACCGCGACCGCCTGCGCGCCGTCTACGACCGCATCTCGGCCGGGTGATCGGCCTCTGCGTCGCGGCTCTGCGGCAGCCGGCCGGGCGGGCCGGCGCAGGCGGCGATGCGCTGGATCACGGCCGGGCGCGGCCGGTCGATCTCGCCCTGTTCGAACGCGACGATGGTCAGCCCGGCGCAGGCTGCCAGCAATTCGCCCGGGCGCAGCAGGAATTCGGGGTTGCTGGGTCGCCCGAAGCGCTCGTTGCCGGCGGCGAAGGTCTCGTAGATCAGGACGCCGCCCGGCGCCAGCGCCGCCGCGATCGCCGCCAGCAGCGGCCGGTGCAGGTAGTTGGTCACGACGATGCCGTCATAGTCGCTGCCCAACAGCCACGGCGCGCCGGTTTCGAGATCGATCTGGCGAACCTCGCAGCGGCTGCCGGCAACAGAGCGCAGTCCCGCGACATCGCGGTCGACGGCGGTGACGCGGAACCCCATATCGACGAGCAGCCGGGTGTGACGCCCAGCGCCTGCCGCGAGGTCGAGCACCCGCGCGTCCGGCCGCAGCAGCGGGACGAAGCGCCGCACCCAGGCCGAGGGATTCGTTTGAGACATGGCTGGCACTCTCGATAGATGATTACCAAGATGACATTGATCAGTGTAGATGGGCCTGTTCGGAGGTCTGCGCGATGATCCTGTTCACGCTGCGCTGTTCGGCGGACCATCGGTTCGAAGGCTGGTTTCGCGACGGCGACGGCTTCGAGGCGCAGCGGAAGGCCGGCGAGATTGCCTGCCCGCATTGCGGCGCCACCGACGTTGAGAAGGCGCTGATGGCGCCCAATATCGGGCGCTCGCACAAGAAGGCGCCGCCGCTCTCGCCGGCCCAGCTGCGCACCGCGCTGCTCGAGTTGCGCCACCAGGTCGAGACCAATTGCGACTATGTCGGCGAACGGTTTGCCGAGGAAGCGCGCAAGATTCATTATGGCGAGGTTGACGCGCACGGCATTTATGGCGAGGCAACCGCCGATGAATCGCAAGAGCTGAAGGAAGAGGGCATCTCGTTCGGGCGGATCCCCTGGGTGTCGCCGAACGACGCGTAACGGTGCCCTTAGCGACGCACCGCGACCAGCATGTAGTTGACGGACAGATCGGCGGATTCGCCCCAGAATCCGCTGCGCCAATCATAACCGAGGCCGGCGAGGCGGGTCGTCGCCAGCCCGGCGCGGCGCAGCCCGGCGACGAATTCCGACGGGCGCACAAAGCGCCGCCAGTCATGCGTGCCGGGCGGCAGCCAGTGCAGGACATATTCCGCCCCGACGATGGCCAGCGCGAACGAGCGGGCGGTGCGGTTGAGCGTCGCGCCGACCACCGCGCCGCCGGGCTTTACCAGCGCGCCGAGCGCGGCGAAGAAGGCGTCGCGGTCGGCGACGTGCTCGACGATCTCGAGCGCGAGGACGGCGTCAAAGCGCTCACCGGCGGCGGCGAGCGCCGCGATGTCGCCGACCCGGTAATCGATTGCGAGGCCGGTTGCCGCGGCATGGGCGCGGGCGGCGGCGACCGCGTCGGCGCCGGCGTCGATGCCGGTGACCTGGAAGCCGAGCCGCGCCATCGGCTCGGCGAGGAGGCCGCCGCCGCAGCCGATATCGGCCAGGCTGAGACCGGCGAACGGGGCGAGCGATGTCGGGTCGCGGCCGCAATGCGCCAGCAGTTCGCGGCGGATGAAATCGAGGCGGACGGGGTTTATCTGATGCAGCGGGCGAAAGCTGCCCGCCGGGTCCCACCAGGCCGCGCTCTGCGCCGCGAAGCGTTCGACGTCCTGAGGGTCTACCGTGTCGCCGAATTCAGCCATGTCCTCGGCCTTGTGCGATCGGGTGGCGGCGGTTCCCGCGATCGAGTATGCGGGGCCGCGATGGCAGCGGCAAGGTGAGCTTCGGCGGTTGCGGCGGGGACGGGTTGCGCGCGGCTGACGCATAACGCATGACGAGAGAGAGATGGCGCGTATTGTCCAGAAATTCGGCGGCACATCGGTGGCCGATCTCGAGCGCATCGGCAACGCGGCCTCGCGCGTCAAGCGCGAGGTCGACGCCGGCAACCAGGTTGCCGTCGTCGTCTCGGCGATGGCCGGCGCGACCAACCAGCTCGTTGAGCTGACGCGGCAGGTCAGCGTGCTGCACGACGCGCGCGAATACGATGTCGTCGTCGCCTCGGGCGAACAGGTCACAGCGGGGCTGATGGCGCTGTCGCTGCAGGCATTGGGGATCGACGCGCGCTCCTGGCTCGGCTGGCAGATCCCCCTGCGCACCGACGGGGTGCACGGCAAGGCGCGCATCGAGGCGATCGACACCGCCGAATTGGAGCGCCGCCTGGACGAGGGGCAGGTCGCCGTCGTCGCCGGGTTCCAGGGCATCGGACCGCGCGGCCGCATCACCACGCTGGGGCGCGGCGGGTCGGACACCTCGGCGGTTGCGCTGGCGGCGGCGCTGAAGGCCGATCGCTGCGAGATCTTCACCGATGTCGACGGGGTCTACACGGCCGACCCGCGCATCGTTGC
>DATLRS010000243.1:0-8126 GCA_035534535.1 Allostellaceae bacterium
CCGACATGGCGGACCCGCTCGATCGCCAGCACCGGATGCGGCGGCTCCTTCATCGGCGAGCCGTCTTTCGAATTGATCAGCCAGCCGCAGGGCAGGCCGCCGATGCCGTCAGCCGCCAAATCCGCGCCGGTGAAGATGGCGACGACCCCCGGCGCCGCGGCGGCGGCGCTGGTGTCGATCGCATTGATGCGGGCGCTGGCGTGCGGGCTGCGCAGGATGTAGGCGTGAACCTGACCCGGCCGGTTGATGTCGTCGGTATAGGTTCCCTGTCCGGTCAGGAACCGGTAGTCCTCGCGCCGCCTGACGGGTGTGCCGATTGCTGCCATCGCCGTTACTCCGCCGCCGTTGCGCTGCTCCCCGGGACGGCCCCCCGCATCGCGGCGGCCCCCGCTTTGATCGCCAGCACGATGTTGTGATAGCCGGTGCAACGGCACAGATTGCCTTCGAGGTATTCGCGGATCTCGCGGTCGCTGGGATCGGGGTTGTTCTTTACGAGGTCGAGCGCGCTCATCACCATGCCCGGCGTGCAGAAGCCGCACTGCAAGGCGTGGTTGTCGCGGAAGGCTTCCTGCATCGGGTGCAAGGTGTCGCCGTCGGCGACGCCCTCGATCGTCTGAATGTTGCAGCCTTCGGCCTGCACCGCCAGCAGCGTGCACGACTTGACCGCCTCGCCATTGACATGCACGACGCAGGCGCCGCACTGGCTGGTGTCGCAGCCGACATGGGTGCCGGTCAGGCCGAGATGCTCGCGCAACAGTTGCACCAGGAGCGTGCGCCCCTCGACCGTCGCCGATGCCGGCTTGCCGTTCACGTTGAGGCTCACCGTCTTCTGCATCACACCCCTCCCTGGTTCGCCGATCGACCGTTGGCCAAGTTTCGTGCGCCGCCCGTGCCGGGTCAAGGCGCGATCATCGCTGGCCGGCTCCTGGCCGGCTCCTGGCGGCGGCGCTAAGACCCGGCAGCCGCCGCCGGGTTCATCGCCGCGACAAAATTGCTGAAAAACTGGTCGGCCAGCTTGCGCGCGGTGGCGTCGATCAGGCGCGAGCCGATCTGCGCCAGCTTGCCGCCGACCTGCGCCTCGACGCCGTAGCGCAGCACCGTCTCGCCGCCCTCTTCCTCGAGCGTGACCTTGGCGCCGCCCTTGGCAAACCAGGCGACCCCGCCGGTGCCCTCACCGCTGATCGTGTAGCCGGCCGGCGGGTCGAGATCGCTGAGCGTGACCTTGCCGGCGAAATTGGCCGAGACCGGCCCAACCTTGGCCCTGACCTTGGCGGTGAACTCGGTGTCCGACAGCTTCTCGACGCTCTGGCAGCCGGGGATGCACTGCTTCAGGATCTCGGGGTCGTTCAATCCCTCCCACACGCGCTGCCGCGGCGCGGGGATGCGGCGCTCGCCGTTCATGTCCATCGGTCTCGTCCTCCAGCGACCCAACCGCGAGTGTGGTTCGCCGCCGCCGCGATTGCAACGGGCGCGGTCAATCCGGCACGACCGCGATCGCGCTGATTTCGATGAGGGCATCGGGCGAGGTCATCTTGGTGACTTCGACCATCGTCGACGCTGGCAGCGGCTCCTTGAAGTACTCGGCGCGCACTTTGTGGATGCCCGGGAACTGCTCCATGTTGCGGATATAGACGTCGACCCGGCAGATGTCGTCCATCGTGCCGCCGGCCGCCTCGACCGCGGCCTTCAGGTTCTCGCAGACCTGACGGGTCTGCGCTTCGATGTCGCCGACCCCGGCCATCGTGCCGTCGAGCCGGCGCGCCGTCATCCCCGAGATGAAGACGAGGCGGCCGCGCGCCTCGATCGCCGTCGCCTGCGAAAACACCCCGCTCGGCTGGCGCAGCCGGTCGGAGCGGATCTGGACCTTTGCCATCGCTATTCTCCCCAATCGCCACTCTGCTATATGACGAGACACCATGACGGTCACGTTTCAAGAACGATTTATCGGCCTGGCCGCGGCGCGGTCGGCGCTGTGCGTCGGCATCGATCCCTCGGGCGAAAGCCTGAGAGAGTGGGGGATGGCGGACGATGTCGCGGGTCTGCGCGCGTTCTGCGAGCGGATGGTCGAGGTCAGCGCGCCGCTGGTCGCGGCCGTCAAGCCGCAGGCCGCCTTCTTCGAGCGCCACGGACCGGCGGGAATGGAGGTCCTTCGCCACACGGTCGCGCATGCCCGCAGCTTTGGGGCGCTGGCGATCATCGACGCGAAACGCGGCGATATCGCCTCCACGGCCACCGCCTATGGCGAAGCCTTTTTGGGACCGCGCAGCGCCTTCGGCGGCGATGCCATCACGGTCAGTCCCTACCTCGGCTTCGGATCGCTGACGCCGATCTTCGACATCGCCCGCCGCGAGGCTGCCGGCGTCTTCGTGGTGGTCCGATCGTCAAATCCCGAAGGGAGCGAGCTGCAGCGCGCCATAACGCCGGATGGCCGATCCGTCGCCGAGCAGATGGCCGACGAGATTGCCGCCTACAACAGGGCCGACCAACCGGGCAAACTCGGTCTTATCGGTGCGGTGGTCGGGGCAACGCAGCGCGGTGAAGCGGCCCGGCTCGCCGATCGGCTGCCGAACGCGCTGCTGCTGGTTCCCGGCATCGGCGCGCAGGGCGCGACCGTCGCCGAGGTCCGCAGCAATTTCGGGATTCACTACGGGCGGGCGATCCCCTCGATTTCGCGAGCGATCGCTCGGGCCGGCCCCGGCGCGGCGGACCTCAGGCGACAGATCGAGCGGTACGTCGCCGAGGTTCGCAGCACCGGTTTGCCGATCTGACAAAGGGAACCGTCATGTCACACGGTCGTTCCTCCTATAAAAAAAGTGTACGGCAATGATTGGAGGTAATGATGACGAACGAGATGAGAAATCGCCGGTTTAGTCGGGCTGCTGCTGCGCTCTTGGGTGCGGTTGCTCTCGCCGCTGTTGCAGTTCCATTGGCCCCGGCGAAAGCGCAGGTGTATTTCGGCTTCGGGCCGGGCGGCTTCGGGGTCGATGTCGGGGTGCCGGCGCCATACTACCTACCGTATGACGGCCCATACTATTCGCCGTACTACTATCGGCCTTATTACCGGCACTGGTAATCGCACGCGCTAACGGCGTCGCCCCGGGCGGGCAGCGTCCCGCCCGGGGCTTGCCATCGCGACGCTCCTCGGGGAAGCCGCGCGGCGCGGCTGGCGTTCGCGCGCAACCTCGGCTAAACCGGAGGGCGTTGGCTGGCCTTCGGCCGCCGTCGCCGTGCCGGAGGCAAAGGATGACGAGCGTCTTCGACCGCCTGCGCGTCGTCGATTTCACGACGACGATCGCCGGACCGCATTGCACGCGGCTGCTGGCCGATCTCGGGGCCGAGGTCATCAAGGTCGAGGCGCCGGACGGCGACATGATGCGAGCCCGCCCGCCGCTGCGCAACGGCGCCAGCACCTCGTTCGGTCAGCTCAACACCGGCAAGAAAAGCGTCGTCCTCGACCTGAAGCGGCCGGCGGCGGTGGCCGTCGCGCGGCGCCTCGTCGCGAGCGCCGATGTGCTGGTCGAAAATTTCCGCCCCGGCGTCATGCAGCGCCTGGGGCTCGATTACCCGACGCTCGCCGGGCTGCATCCGCGGCTGATCTACTGCGCGATCTCGGGCTATGGCCAGACCGGGCCGTCGGCCGGGCTGCCGGCCTATGCACCGGTGATCCATGCCGCCTCGGGCTTCGACCTCGCCCATCTCGCCTATCAGGGCGGCCATCGCCGGCCGGATTATTGCGGCATCTATATCGCCGACGTGTTGACCGGCACCTACGCTTTCGGCGCGATCCTGGCCGCGCTGCACCAGCGCCAGGCGACCGGCCAAGGTCAACTGATCGACGTGTCGATGCTCGAAAGCATGCTGAGCCTGACGCTCAGCGAACTCCAGCTGGCGCAGTTTCCGGCGTCGTACGTTCCCGGGCGGCCGGTGTTCGGACCGATTGCCACCGCCGACGGCTATCTCAACCTGTCGATCGCCAGCGAGCGGACCTTCCAGAGCCTGGCCGCGGCCTGCGGCCGGCCGGACTGGATCAGCGACCCGCGCTTTGCGCGCTACCCGGACCGCCGCGCCAACTGGGCGCTGTTGATCGAGGAACTCGAAACCTGGTCGACGACGCTAAGCAGCGCCGAAGTGCAGGCGATTTTCGATTCTCACGGCGTGCCCGCTTCGCCCTACCGCACGGTCAAGGAGGCGATGGCCGATCCGCAGCTCGCACATCGCCAGGCCTTTACCGAGGTGCATGACGCGGGCGGCAGCTTTCGGGTGCTCAACCCGCCCTTCCGCTTGTCGGCAGCCACCGCGGCGGCGCGCCCCTGCGTCGCCACGCTCGGCCAACACACCGCGGCGGTGCTCGGCGAACTCGGCCTTCGGCCGGACGAGATCGCCGCGCTGGCCGCGCCCGACGAGGCGCCGCACTAGCTTAAAAGCAGAATTGCTTGGCGCGATCCACATTTCCCCTCGCCGCCCTTCAGGGGGGAGAGGGAGGGGCCCACGCCGCAGGCGTGGGAGGGTGAGGTGGGTGTCGGACCGCGCTCCGGCATACCCCCACCTCACCCCGACCCTCTCCGCCCCCCCCATGGCCCACGGGGGCGGAGAGGGGGTGGACGACGAAGGCTGACGATTCGGGCGCCACTCAACGAAAGCTTGCTTTAGTTCGGACAGACGATCGTGCGCCGCATGATGCGGCACTTTTGCGGCCGGTAATCGCCGGCGCCCTTGTGCATCGTCGCCCGCCAGCCGCTCGCCTTCCTGGTGGTTGTACAACCGTTCGCCGGCGGTCCGTCGGTGCGGCCGTGCAGCCCGACAAGGGCGGCGAGACGCTGCTTCGTCGCCGCCGGCGGCGCGCCGGTTAGCGTTTTGGCAACGTTAATTTGCCAATCATTGTCGGGGCGCAGCCTCGTAGAGGAACCGTCATGCAACTAGGCGACATGCTGATCGCGCGCGGGCTGGTCACCGCCGCCGACATCGAAGCCGCGCTCGAGCGTCAGAGCCGGGACGGCGGGCGGCTCGGTGAAAACCTGGTCGCGCTGGGCGTCGTGACGGCGGATCAGATCGCCGCGGTCGTCAACAGCGCGCCGGCAATGCCCTCTGCCGTGGCCGATACCGGCATCCCCGAGCGCAACCTGCTGTACCTGATGCTCAAGTTCATGCAGGTCGAGGCGTGCGAAACGGTCCTGCAACTTGCCGAGCGGATCAAACTGCCGCGCCGCGTGCTCCAGCAGCTGGTCGAGGCCGCGATCCATCAGCGCTATATCGGGGCCACCGGCGCAACCAGCGATTTGGCGCTGTCGACGCACTACTCGCTGACCGAAGGCGGCCGTGCCGCCGCCCGCGAGGCGCTCGACCAGAACGTCTATCTCGGGCCGTCGCCGGTCGCTCTCGCGGCGTATCGCGAGCAGACCGAAAAGCAGCGGATCACCAACGAGATGATGGACGAGGACACGATGCGCCGCGGCTTCGCCGGGCTGGTCGTGCCGCCCTACATGTTTCGCAGGCTGTTGCCGGCGATCAACGCCGGACGCAGCGTTCTTTTGTACGGCCCGCCGGGCAACGGCAAGACGACGCTGTCAACGCGCATTGCCGGCCTGTTCAAGGATGTCGTCTACATTCCCTACGCCGTCGAGGTCGCCGGCCAGATCATCAAGGTGTTCGACGCCCAGATCCACCGGCCGCTGGCGCAAGAGGCCGCGACCCACGTGACGGCGGGTCTCGGCTTGCAGCGCGAGACTGTCGACCAGCGCTGGGTCGCCTGCTCGCGCCCGGTGGTGATGACCGGCGGCGAGCTGACGATGGAAATGCTCGATCTGCAGTGGAACCCGGAGGCCCGGTTCTATGATGCGCCACTGCACGTCAAGGCGCTCAACGGCATGATGCTGATCGACGATTTCGGCCGCCAGAAATTCCAGCCGAACGATCTGCTCAACCGCTGGATCGTGCCGATGGAGAACCAGATCGACTTTATGAAGCTGAACACCGGGGCGAGCTTTACCCTGCCGTTCGACGTCCTCCTGATGTTTTCGACCAATCTGCAGCCGGCCGATCTGATGGACCCTGCCTTCCTCCGCCGCATCCAGTACAAGATCAAGCTGTTCGAACCGACTCGCGACGAATTCCGCCAGATATTTGCGGCGGTGGCGAAATCCCGCAGCTTGTCCTTTGACGATGATGTCTTCGACTATGTGATCGAAATGTTGCGTCCGTTCGGCCTGGCGTATTATCAGCCGCGGTTCATCTTCGACCACGTGATCGAAGCGTGCAAATCGTTCAAGCTCCCGCCGCAACTGACGAAAGAGCTGGCCGGCGAAGCGCTGGCCAACCTTTACGTCGATATCGAGGAGGCGCGCGGCGCCGAGGCCTGACCCCCCGCGACCAGGCTGGCGACTATTGCGCGACCCAGCCGCCGTCGATCGACAGCGCCGCGCCGGTGATCGTCGAGGCGGCCTCGCCGCACAGGAACACGGCGAGCGCGCCGATCTTCTCGGGCGTCGTATAGTCGAGCATCGGCTGCTTCTCGCGCACCAGATCCTCGCGCACCTGCGCGACGGCGATGCCCTGGGCGCCGGCGCGCGCCTCGATCTGCTGCGCGACGAGCGGCGTCAGCACCCAGCCCGGGCAGATGGCGTTGCAGGTGATACCCTGGTTGGCGGCCTCGATCGCGGTGACCTTGGTGAGGCCGACGAGCCCGTGCTTGGCGCTGACATAGGCCGCCTTCTCGCCGCTGGCGACCAGGCCGTGCGCCGAGGCGATATTGATGATGCGCCCCCAGCCCTTCGCGATCATCGCGGGCAATGCCGCCTTGGAGGCGTGAAAAGCGGCCGACAGGTTGATCGCGATGACCGCATCCCAGCGCTCTTCCGGGAAGTCGACGATCTTGGCGACATGCTGGATCCCGGCATTGTTGACGAGAATGTCGACGGCGCCAAAGCGGCGCGTCGCCTCGGCGACCAGATCGCGGATCTGCGGGGGGTGGGCCATGTCGGCCGGCAGATAAACGGCGCGCACCGCGTGCTGCTCGGCGAGCCCGGCGCGCAGCCGCTCGATCGCCGCCGCCTCGCCAAACCCGTTCAGCACGATGTCGCACCCGGCGGCGGCGAGCGCGGTCGCGATGCCGAGCCCGATCCCGCCGGTCGAGCCGGTGACGATCGCGGTCTTGCCGGTCAGCATGGCCTGCCTCCTCTGTGACGCGGCGATAAGGCTAGCGGACGCCGCACCTATCGCCAAT
This sequence comes from Allostellaceae bacterium, assembly GCA_035534535.1. Taxonomy (GTDB): domain Bacteria; phylum Pseudomonadota; class Alphaproteobacteria; order ATCC43930; family CGMCC-115725; genus DATARH01. The sequence continues at coordinate 7,220 of DATLRS010000243.1, forward strand.
GCGGCCAACGGTCAGGGGGCAATCCCGCTGCGGCGCATTGCATCCGGGGCCGCGACGGTCTAATCAACCCCAATGCCACCGAAACGCAACCCGCTCAACCTCAATGCCCTGCAGCTGAAGACGCTGACCCTGTTGCAGGCGCTGGCGCAGCTCGAAAGCAAGCCCGCCCCGGAAGACGCGGCGGGCGGGCTGCTGATCACCCAGTTTCCCGACCCGCACGGCGACCATTTTCACCTCGGCGAGGCGGTCGTTGCGGCGCGCGACGCGACCGGCCTGCGCAACCCCGCGGTGTGGGCGGCATTGGCGCGCAAGGGGCTGGTGCAGCCGGGCGTGCCGGGATCCGTCGTCCTGACCGGGCTCGGCCAGCAATACGATACCGGCCTGCGCGAGACGATCCTGCACCGCGCCGCGCATTAGCGGCGCCTACCAGACGAAGTGGGCGGCGACCGCGATCGGGCTCGCGTCCCCGTTAACGATCGCGGCGGCGATGCGCTCGCCATCGAGCACGCCGCCCGGGGCAAATTCGCCGGCATGGATGCCGCCGGCGATCAGCAGGCTGTCGATGCCGGCGCCGGCCGCGCCGGCGATATCGGTGCGCAGGCTGTCGCCGATCGCCAGAATGCGGCGACGGTCGGCGATCCCTAATAGCGCGAGGCAGCTCTGATAGACCGACGGGTAGGGCTTGCCGTGCCAGCGCACCCGGCCGCCCTGCGCCTCGTATGCTTCGGCGAGCGCGCCGGCGCACAGCGCCGGTTTGCCGTCGTGGATCACGACGAGGTCGGGGTTGGCGCATACCATGGCGAGATCGCGCTCGCGCGATTGGCGCAGCACGGCGGCGTAATCATCGAGCGTGTCGTCCCACCCGGCCGGGCCGGTGTTGAGGATGAAATCGGCGGCCGCCGGCGTG
>DATLRS010000244.1:0-22616 GCA_035534535.1 Allostellaceae bacterium
GGAGCATGACAGGAGGTGGTTTGAGATGACTGAGCCGCACGGGCCGCTCCAGGGGGTCAAGGTCGTCGCCTGCTCGACCGCGCAGGCCGGCACGGTGCCCTACATGCTGATGGCCGATCTCGGCGCCGAAATCGTCAAGATCGAGGTGCCCGGGATCGGCGACAATTCGCGCGGCTCGACCGTGATGCCGGGGTTTCCCAGCACCTATTTCGAGACCAACAATCGCGGCGTGAAGAGCGTCACGCTGAACCTGAAAGCCCACGAAGGGCGTGAGATCCTGCACCGGCTGGTCGCGACGGCGGACATCTTCGGGCAGAATTTCCGGCCCGGCGCAGCCGAAAAGAACGGCTTCGGCTACGACGAGCTGCGCCGGGTCAACCCGAAGCTCGTCTATGTGTCGGTGTCGGGCTACGGCCCCAAGGGACCGCATGCCGATCTGCCGGGCACCGATTCGATGGCGCAGGCATTGGGCGGCATCGCCGAGGCTTATTCGGCACCGGGACAGAAGCTGAAGACCGGCATCGTCTCGGTCGCCGACGAGACCTGCGCCATCCTCGCTTTTGGCGGCGCGCTCGCCGCGCTGACCCATGCACGCGCCACCGGAATCGGGCAGAAGGTCGATTGCTCGCTGCTCGGCGGCCAGATCCGCCTGATGGGCTGGACCCTGACGACAGCGATGTGGAGCGACCGCGATCCGGTCACCGGCCAGGCCCGCATCACCGGCACCCCGGAACGCCCTGGCATCAGCGCCAGCTTCAACGACCGCGACGGCAAGCCACTGGTATTCCAGCTGAACGGCGCGCGGCCATGGCGCAACGCGATGACCGCGCTCGGCTTTTACGAGACGCTGGAAAAGGCCGGGTTCGGCGATCTCGGCATCATTGTGTCATCGGCCGAACGGCGCACCGCCTTGCTGCGTCTGCTGGACGAGCTGTTCGCGACCGGGGTACGCGACGACTGGGTGGAACGGCTGCGCGCGGCCGACATCGTCGCCGCGCCGATCAACACCTTGCTCGAAGCCTCCAACGATCCCGATGTGTTGGCCAACGGCTACGTCACCGAGGTCGATTACCCGCGCCGCGGCAGGCGGCTGAAGGTGCACGGCTCGCCGTGGCATTTCTCCGAGACGCCGGCGCAGATCGGCGTCGCCCCGGAACTCGGCGCCGACACCGACGCGGTGCTCGCGGCGGCCGGCTACAGCCCGGCCCAGATCCGGGATTTCCGCGACAGAAAGATCGTTTGACCCCGCGCGGCGAGAGGAGACTGCCATGCCTGCACCCTATGAAACGCATCGCGCCCAACTCAAGGCCATCCTGCTGGCCTGGAGCATGCCGGAAGAGAATGCCGAGGCGACGGCCGACATCCTGTCGTGGGCCGATCTGCACGGCGTCGACAGCCACGGCATCTCGATGATCCCGGGCTATGACCGGTTGCGCCGCGCCGGGCGCGCCAAAATGACCGCGCAGCCGCGCATCATCAAGGAGACGCCGGTCTCGGCACTGGTGGACGGCGATGGCGGGCTCGGCCACGTGCCGGCGCGGTTCGCGATGCAGGTGGCGATCGACAAGGCGAAAGCCGCCGGCATGGCGATCGCAGCGGTGAAGAACTCGGCGCATTTCGGCGCCACCGGCTACTACACGCTGATGGCGGCAAACGAGGGGCTGATCGGCATCGCCTGCACCAGCGCCTCCTCGATCCAGGTCGCGCCGACCTTCGGCAAGGAGGCCAAGCTCGGCACCGACCCGTGGTCGTTCGCCGCGCCGACCACCGATCCCGGACGACCATTCTTGTTGGACATGGCGACGACGACGGTGGCCGCCGGGCGCATCCGCAACAAGGCCAACGAGGAACTGCCCTGCCCGCCCGGCTGGGTGCTCGACAAGGATGGGCTACCCAGTACCGATCCGCTGGTGGCGCGCGAGAAGGGCGGGTTTCTAACCTCGCTCGGCGGCTCGCCAGAGAACTCCAGCTACAAGGGTTATGGGCTCGCGGTGATGGTCAACATCCTCGGCGCCTGCCTGTCCGGCGCGACCTTGATCACCGACCCGATGCACACCAAGAAGCCGCAGGGCAACGATATCGGCCATTGCTTCATCGCGATCGATCCCGGCCTGTTCCGCGAGCGCCAAGACTTCACCGCCGACGTGACGCGGCTGTGCGACGATCTGCGTGCGACCAAGCCGGTCGATCCGGCTCAGCCGGTCATGGTGGCCGGCGACCCGCAGTGGAACAATGCGGCGCGGCGCCTGCGCGACGGGATCCCGATCGGCGCGGGCCTCATCAACCAGCTTCGCCAGATCGCGCAGGCCAGCGCCGCGCCCTGGCTGCTCGATTGAGCAACAGAGTTGCTCGGAGCCGCTTGCGAAAGCCGCGCCCGGTGGCCTATATGAGCCCTGCCGATGGGGGCAGGCCGATCCCGCCGCCTGGCCCGCCGCCCGGCCCGGCGCTTGTTGCGGCGGGCTCTGATCCCCGGTAGCTCAGTGGTAGAGCAAGCGGCTGTTAACCGCTGGGTCGATGGTTCGAATCCGTCCCGGGGAGCCACAACGGAAACAAGGGGTTAGGACAGATCGTCCTAGCCCCTTGTCTTCCCGAAATTCGCTTGGGCTACCATCGGGGTTCCGGGGCGGTGCGCCGCCGCTCAGGGGATGTGCTCTCGATCGATGGCCGGTTTTGCGCCTTCATACAAATGGCACGCGACGGTATGACCAGGCGCGAGCTCTTTTGGCTGCGGTATCTCGATCGCGCAGATCGGCATCGCCTCGGGGCAGCGCGTGTGAAAGTGACAGCCTGACGGCGGATGGATCGGGTTCGGGACGTCACCCTGAAGATGGACGCGGCGGCGCTTCATCGTGGGATCGGGGATTGGCACCGCCGACAACAGCGCCTGCGTGTAAGGGTGCCGCGGCGTCGCATAGAGGTCGTGTGCAGAAGCCAGCTCGACGACGCGCCCCAAATACATGACGGCGACCCGGCTCGAGATGTGCTCGACGACCGACAAGTCATGGGCAATGAAGAGATAGGTCAGGCCGAATTTCTGCTGCAGGTCTTCCAAAAGGTTGATGACCTGGGCCTGGATCGACACGTCGAGGGCCGACACCGGCTCGTCGCAGACGATCAGCTTTGGCGACACGGCAAGCGCGCGGGCGATGCCGATGCGTTGGCGCTGCCCGCCCGAGAACTCGTGCGGATAGCGGCGGAGATGATCGGCGCCGAGGCCGACGGTTTCCAGCAGTTCGACGACTCTCTCGTCAAACGCGCGGCGGGTTTTCGTCAGGCGATGGATGATCAGCGCCTCGCCGATGATCGCGCCGACCGTCATGCGCGGGTCCAGCGAGGCGTAGGGGTCCTGGAAGATGATCTGCATGTCGCGCGCGAGCGCCCGCAACCCCGCGCCCGACAGCGCCATGACATCGCGCCCCTCAAACCGGATCTCGCCCGATGTCGGCTCGACAAGGCGCAGGATGCACCGCCCGGTCGTCGATTTGCCACAGCCCGATTCGCCGACAAGGCCCAGGGTTTCGCCGGCGGCGATGTCGAAGCTGACGCGATCGACCGCGTGCACCTGTTCCGAAACGCGCGACAGGAAGCCGCCTTTGACCGGAAAATTCTTGACCAGATCACGCACCGACAGCAGCGGTTCGCCTTCCACAGGTCGAGGTGCGTTGGTCACAAGATGCACGCCACTTTGTGGCCGGGCGCGATCTCGCGCAGCGCCGGCACGGAAGCGGTGCAGGCCGGGCTCGCATAGCCGCAGCGCGGTGCGAAGCGGCAGCCGGGCGGCGGCGCGACGAGGCTCGGCACGACACCAGGGATCGCGGCGAGGCGCCGCTTTTCGCCGGCGCGGTCGAGGCGCGGGATCGAGCGGATGAGACCCTGCGTATAGGGATGGTGCGGCCGGGCGAACAATTCCTCGACAGACGCTTCTTCGACGACCTTGCCGGCGTACATGACGATGACGCGCTGCGCCACCTCCGCGACGACGCCCATCGCATGGGTGATCAGCATGATTGCCATGCCGAGCCGGTCCTTGATCTCGGCCAGGAGATCGAGGATCTGGGCCTGGATCGTCACGTCGAGCGCCGTCGTCGGCTCGTCGGCAATGAGGAGCTGCGGGTTGCACGACAGCGCCATTGCAATCATCACGCGCTGCCGCATGCCGCCCGAGAATTGGTGCGGATAATCGCGGGCGCGCCGCTCGGCATCGGGAATATGCACGAGGCGCAGCATCTCGACCGCGCGCGCGAACGCCGCCTGGCGCGACACGCCTTCGTGTTCGCTGACCGCCTCGGCGATCTGCGCGCCAACCGTATAGACCGGATTGAGCGACGTCATCGGCTCCTGGAACACGATGCCGATTTCCTTGCCGCGGATGCGACGCATCTCGCGCTGTCCGAGCGACACGAGATCGCGGCCCTGCCACAGGATCTCGCCGCCGGCGATGCGGCCGGGCGGCATCGCGATCAACTTCAGCACGGTCAGCGCGGTGACGGTCTTGCCGCAGCCCGATTCGCCGACAACGCCCAACGTCTCGCCGCGGCGGATCGCCAGATCGACGCCGTCGACGGCATGCACGACCCCATCGTCGGTGTCGAAATACGTCTTCAGTCCGCGGATATCGAGGAGCGCCTGACCGGAAGGGCCTGCCACGTCAGATCACTTTGCGCGGGTCGAAGGCGTCGCGCAGCCCGTCGCCGATATAGTTGATCGTCATCACGGTCAGAAAGATCGCGCCGCCAGCGAACAGCGCCCAATGCGGCGCGATGTCGAGATAATCCTTGGCGTCATAGAGCAGGCGTCCCCAGCTCGGAACATCGGGCGGGAAACCGAGACCGAGAAACGACAGGGTCGATTCGGCGATGATCGCATTCGCCACCTCGATCGTCGCGGCGACGATGACGGGCCCCAGCGCATTCGGCAGGATGTGGCGCACGACCTGGCGCAGCTTGGAGGCGCCGAGGGCGCGGGCCGCCTCGACGAACTCCTTTTCGCGCAACGAGAAAAACTGCGCGCGCACCAGGCGGGCGACCGACATCCAGCGGAAGCCGCCGATCACGATGACGATCAAGAGGAACATGCCGATCTGCGCGCCGACCACCGCCTTCAGCTGGTCGCGGAACAGATAGATCAGGAGCAGCAACAGCGGCAGTTGCGGCAGCGACAGGAACAGGTCGATCAGCCAGACGAGGCCGCTATCGACAGCACCGCGCGACACGCCGGCAATCGCGCCGATGATCGTGCCGGCGACGATCGCGACCAGCATCGCCGCCAGCCCGACCGCCAGCGAAATCCGCCCGCCATAAAGCATGCGCGCCAACAGGTCCTGCCCGAGATCGTCGGTGCCGAGCGGATGGGCCAGGCTCGGCCCTTGCAGGTGGGCGGCGAAATCGATGTCGTTGATCGGGACACGCCACAGGAACGGTCCGAGCGCCACCGCTGCGATCATCAGGAAGAGGACGACCGCGCTGACCACCGCCAGCCGGTGCCGCCGGAAGCGGCGCCACGCTTCGCCCCCGAGCGTCCGGCGCCGCACCGACGCCGCCGCAGAAAACGGCGCGCTGTCGACCGCCGCAGCGCCGTCAACCATCGGAGCCGTCAACCATAGGAAATACGGGGGTCGAGGCAGCCATACAGCAGGTCCGCGATCAGGTTGAACAGGATCACCAGACAGGCAAAGACGAAGGTGACCGCCATGATGACCGGCGTGTCGTTCGCCAGGATCGCGCTGATCAGCAGCGAACCGATGCCGGGCACCCGAAAGATCTGCTCGGTGATGATCGCGCCGCCGAAGACGACCGGCATCTGCAGCGCAATCAGGGTCACGACCGGGATCATCGCGTTGCGCACGATGTGCTTTAAAACCACGACCCGCTCGGCCAGCCCCTTGGCGCGCGCCGTCGTGACGTAGTCGAGACGGGCGACATCGAGCACCGCCGCACGCACGAAACGCGTCCATGTCGCGCCCTGGAAGAGACCCAGCACCGCGACCGGCATGAGCGCCTGGCGAATGTGCAGCCAATACCATTCAAGCCCGGTGCCGCCGACATCGCTGCGGTAGACAAAGGGCAGCCAGTGGAGCGTGATGCTGAACAGCAGGATGAAAATGAGGCCGGTAAAAAAAGTCGGCAGCGAAAAGCCGATGAGCGCAAGCGTGCTGGCGATCTGGTCGCCGAGCGAATAGGGCCGGACGCCGGCGTAAATGCCGACTGGCAGAGCGACGATCAGCGCCAGCACCTGCGACGCACCAAGCACAAACAGCGTCGTCGGCAGGCGTTGCAGGATCAGCGTCGCGACATCCATCCGGCTGGCGAACGAAAACCCCCACTCGCCATGCAGCATCGCCACCAGCCAGCGCAAATAGCGCAGGTAGATCGGGTCATCGAGACCAAATTTGGCGCGCAGCGCCGCCGCCACCGACGGCGGGATCGACGGGTCGGTCGCCAGCGCGCTGAACGGGTCGCCCGGCGCCAGCGCGAGCACCGTGAACAGGATGACGCTGATCCCCAGAATGCTCGGGACCGCGATCAACAGGCGCTTGACGACGTAGCGGCTCACCCCGCCGCGCCTCCGCCCGCGGATCGCGGCGGCCTCGCCTCAGACATTGCGATACCAATCCTGTAGCGCCCACAAATTGCTGTCCCATCCGCTGATCGGCGCGTTCAGCCCCTTGGCGATCCCCGACACGACGGGACGGTAGATCTCCGGGATGACGACGACCTCGGTGACGACGAGATCGTTCATCTTGATGAACAACGCCGCCCGCTTGACCGGGTCGAGTTCGCTTTCCGAGGCGTGGTAGAGCGCGTCGTACTCGGGGTTGCGCCAGCGGGTGATGTTGCGGCCCTGCCATTTGTTGGCCTTCTGCGCGGCTTCCGACGACAAGAACTGCCGCATGAACAGCGCCGGGTCGGGCTGCGTCATCGTTGTCGTGAACATCTGCATGTCGGTGTAGAATTTCGTATAAGTATCAGGGTTTCCGACATCGGACGAAAAGAATACCGACGCCAGAACCGCCTTCAAATCCATCGCAATGCCGGCCTTCTGGCAGGCCTGCTTGATGATTTCCTGATTCTTCTGGCGCGGTGCATTGACCGAAGTCTGAAAGACGATCTTGAGCTTGATCCCATCCTTCTCGCGGATGCCATCGGACCCGGGTTTCCAGCCGGCCTTGTCGAGAAGGTCGATCGCCTTCTGTATGTTGAATTCGTAGTGCGTGTCGAGCGAGCGGAAGCGCTTTGGGTTGTTGATGAAGTTGGCGGTGGCGACGCCGGTGCGGCCATAGATGTATTTCTGCACCGACAGCCGGTCGACCAGCAGGTTCAAGGCCTGGCGCACCGCGGGGTCGGTCAGGAACGGGTGCTTTGTCTTGATGCTGGAGCGCTCGCCGTCGACGGTCTTCCAGGGGTCGGTGGTGTTGAGTTCGATATGCTCGATATTGCCGGTCAACGTGATCTCGATACGGCCATGGCCGCCCTGTTCGAGCCGCTTCAGGATCTCGTCTTCGACTTGCAGGTTCCAGGCGAAATCGTATTCGCCGGTCTGCAGGACCGCGCGCGCCGCCGACACCGCCTCGCCGCCGCCCTTCATCTCGATCGTGTCGAAATAGGGCCGGTTCGGCATGTGATAATCGGGGTTGCGCTTGCCGCGGACGAGATCGCCGGGCTTGAAATCGACGAACATGTAGGGGCCGGTGCCGACCGGCGTGAGGTTGGCCGGCGCATCGCGCGATGTGCCGCCCTTGTACTTCTCGAACAGGTGCTTGGGGATGATCTGCCCGCGCGGGCCGACAAAGGCGTCGGCCCAGAACGGCGTCGGCTTCGCGAACACGATTTTGACGGTGTAATCGTCGATTTTTTCGACCTTGAGGTCCTTGTAGTCGCCGATCGTCGTCGCCGCGGTAGCCGGATCGGAGGCGTATTGCCAATTGAACACGCAGTCGTCGGCGGTGAACGGCTGGCCGTCGTGCCATTTGACGCCGCGTTTCAGCTTCCAGGTCACGCTCGTCCCGTCGTGCGAGATCGTACCCTTCTCCGCATCGGGGATCTCGGCGGCCAGAACCGGGACGAGGTTGCCGTCGGCGTCCCACCCGGCGAGCGGCTCGTAAAAGATGCGCGAGCCGTCCTGGTCCTTGGTGCCGACCGCGAAATGCGGATTGAGCAGCGTCGGCCCCTCCCACCAGAGGAGTTTGAGAGAGCCGCCGCCGCCTGCCTTCGTCGGCTTGTAGGCGAACGGCGCCGCCTCGGCCGCCATGCCTTCATGCGCCATCATCAGGTTGACGAACGGGGCGGTGAGGCCAAGCCCGATCATTCGCCGGGTGAAGGCCCGCCGCGACAGCCGCCCCGCCTTGACCGCGCCGATCAGCGTGCGCAATTCCTGCTCGTGCATCTCCCCACCCTTCGACTGCGAGCCTTTGATATCCGGCTGGCGATGTTATGCCAGTTTCGTGCCGGGGCCAAAGAAGGCAAGACAGAGAATTTCCCCGGCGATCCGGTTCCACAGGAGCATCGGAAGAAGATGTGCGTCCGGATGGCGCGCATAGCGGCTCGCCGGCGGACGCCGAGAAGGCCGTCAACGCCGCCAACGCCGCGCGCGCGGCGTTGATCAACAGATCGTACCGCTAGGCGCTCGCCGGCGCCTCGCGATCACACCGGATTGTCCGCCTGTGCGACCTGTCCACCCTCATTCGGCAGCGTCGAGATGCTTGCGGGCGAGCGTCAGCACCGCTCGCTTGTCGGGGTCGGAAAACTGCAACGCTTCCTGCTCGATTTGGCCGGCCAGTTCGTTGCACAGCACGCGCCTGCCAAGGGCCGGCAGACGCCGGCAATCATCATCGAACTCGGCGAGGATTTCCCGCAGCTTCGCCTTCCACGCGCCATCCGGCCGGGAGACCCGCGCCAGGCGAAGGATGCGACCGTGATAGTGCCCGTACAGCCCGCTCATAGCCCCGGTCCCCGGATTTCCGCGGCGATCCGACGATCTCGTTCCCGCGTGTTCACCGTGACGGTGAGCGAGATGCGTCGAAGATGATTGGTTACCTATTATTATCGAGTGTCTACATATCATATATCAAGATCAAATAGCCAAGACTCGATTGTCACCGTTGACCATCCCCGCAGGATATTGTAATGCTGCCTCGGGTCGTCCCTCTCGTGCACCGCCGGGGCGGCCCGTTTCCGTCCTGGAGAACGGTTGGCTGGAGAACGGTTGCCAATGATGTTTTGCCTCTCTAAAGTAGACTGCGAAATATCCGGCTAGACTATGACGGATGACTGCCTTGTAACCGGGCACCGTTTGCAATAAAATATCAGAGCTGTCGTGGACGTATTCCTGGTTGCACTTGCTCTGCTTTGGGTCGGCGGTGGGATTGCGGCGGTGCTGCGGGCACGCCCCGATGCCGCACAGATCGCCGGACAGGCCGGGGCGGTCGCCGGGTCGGCGGTCGGGCTCGCGGCCGCAATCGGCGTGCTGGTCAGCGGCCGGGGCGAGACCCTGGTGGCCTTCTGGCCGATGCCCGGCGGCGAACTCAATCTCGCAATCGACGCGCTGTCGGCGTTTTTCCTGCTCCCGGTGTTCGGTCTTTCGCTCCTTACCGGACTTTACGGCCGCAGCTACCTGGCGAGCCGCGGCAACGCAGCGGCGGCGGCAAGCTGGTTCCACCTGAACACGCTGACGGTGGCGATGGCGCTGGTCATCGTGGCCGCCAACGGCCTGCTGCTCCTGCTCGCCTGGGAGGTCATGGCGCTCAGTTCGTTCTTCCTGGTCATCGCGGATGATCGTCAGGCGAGCGTGCGGCATGCGGCGTGGACCTACCTGGTCGCGGCGCATCTGGGGACTTCGTTCCTGCTGGTGCTGTTCGTGCTGCTCGGGAGCGCCGCCGGAACCGGCGATTTCTCGGGCTATATCGGGGTGCTGCGCGGCAACCCGGCACTGTCCTCGGCGATCTTTCTGCTGGCGCTGATCGGCTTCGGGTCGAAGGCCGGCATCGTCCCGGCGCATGTCTGGCTGCCCGAGGCGCACCCGGTCGCCCCGAGCCATGCTTCGGCGCTGATGTCGGGGGCGATGATCAAGGTCGGGATCTACGGCATCGTTCGCATCCTGACGATGATGGACGCGCCGCCGGCATGGTGGGGCTGGGTGCTGATCGCGGCGGGGGCGTCGAGCGGCGTGCTGGGGGTGCTGTTCGCCCTGGCGCAGCATGATTTGAAGCGCCTGCTCGCCTACCACAGCGTCGAGAACATCGGGATCATCCTGTTGGGCATCGGGATCGGCGTGCTCGGCCTGGCGCACGGGATGACGACGCTGGCGGTCATCGGTTTTGCCGCCGGCCTCCTGCACGTGCTCAACCACTCGATCTTCAAGGGCCTGTTGTTTCTCGGCGCCGGCGCGGTTCAGCACGCGGCGCACACCCTTGAACTGGAGGAACTCGGCGGCCTTCTGAAGCGGATGAAGTGGACCGGGACCTGCTTCCTGATCGGCGCGGCGGCGATCGTCGGACTGCCGCCGCTCAACGGCTTCGTCAGCGAGTTTCTGCTGTTCTATTCGGGGTTTCTCGGAATCGCCGGGGCGAGCGCGACGGTCGCGGCCGCGGGGCTCATTGCAGTGGTCGCGATGGGATTGATCAGCGGCCTCGCCGCGGCGTGCTTCGCCAAGGCGTTCGGCGTCGTGTTCCTCGGCACCGCGCGCAGCCACGAGGCGGAAGCGGCGCATGAAGTCGCGCCGCCGATGCTGGCGGCGATGGCGGTATTGGCGCTGCTGTGTGTCGCAATCGGCGCCGCCGCGCCGGTGGTCGTGCGCTCGCTGGGCGTCGTCGTGGCGCAGGCGACCGGCCTCGCGGCGCCCCAGGTTCGCGCGGCGCTGGCGCCGGTTGCCGGTGGGCTGGGGAACGCCACCGCGATCTTCGCGGTGCTGGCGCTGGCGGCGGCGCTGTTGTGGCTGGTGCGGGCGCGCCGCCTCGCGATCGCCGGCGCCGCGCGGGGTCCGGTATGGGGCTGCGGGTTTCAGCACCCGACCGCGCGAATGCAGTACACCGCCTCTTCATTCGCGCAACCGTTGACGACGCAGTTTCGCCTGTTCATCGGCAGCCGCGAGAGGCTGGTGCCGCCGGCCGGCTATTTTCCTGAAACGGCCTCCTATGCAAGCGACACCGGCGACCCGTTCCTGCGGCTGCTGTTCGCCCCGGGGTTTCGCTGGTTCAGCCGGGTCGTGGCGCCTCTCCACGTCCTCCAGCGCGGCCATATCCATGTTTACGTGCTCTACCTCGCGGCGACGCTGGTCGGGTTGCTGATCTGGGGCAGCCTGTGGCAATGACGATGTCCGCCACCGGGTTGCACTGGTTCCTGTCGCCGCTTTGCGCGCTGCTGCTGGCGCCGCTGCTGCCGGGGCTCATCAACCGCACCAAGGCGCTGGTCGCCGGCCGGCGTGGTCCGCCATTGCTGCAGCCCTATCGGGATGCCCTCAAAAGCCTGCGGCGCGGCGCGGTCTACGGCGCGGCGACGAGCCCCTTGTTCCGGCTCGGGCCGGTGGTCAACCTGGCGGCGCTGGCGGCCAGCCTCCTCGTTCTGCCGTTCGCCGGCATCGGCGCGCCGGTCGGCTTTGCCGGCGACCTCATCGTGCTGGCCGGACTGCTCGCCCTCGGCCGCTTCGCGACGATGCTGGCGGCGCTCGATACCGGGTCGAGCTTCGAAGGAATGGGGGCAAGCCGCGAGGCGCATTTCGCCGCCCTGGCGGAGCCGGCCCTGCTGCTGGCGCTGGCAACGCTGGTGCGGGTCACGGGCGCTGTCTCGCTGACCCCGATCTATGCGGCGATCGGGATCGCCACCTGGGCTCACACCTTGCCGACGCTGGCGCTGGTCGCGCTGACCTTCGTGGTTCTCGAACTGGTCGAGAACAGCCGGATCCCGGTGGACGACCCGAATACGCATCTTGAACTGACGATGATCCACGAGGTGATGGTGCTGGACCACAGCGGTCCGGACCTTGCCTTCATCCAGTATGCCGCGGCGCTGAAGCTGTGGGTCCTCGGCGCCCTCTTCGTCGGCCTCGTCGTGCCGCTGCACGGCGGCAGCCTGTGGCTCGATGGCGCGGCAGCGCTGCTCGGCATGGCGGGATTGGCGGTTGGTATCGGCATGGTCGAAGCGGCGATGGCGCGCTATCGCCTCGTGCACGTGCCGCAATTCATCGTCGGGGCAGCGACGCTGTCGGCGGTGGCCTTCATCGTCTATCTGGCCTGAGCGCGTCGATGCCCGCCCTCCTCGAAACGATCGCCGCGATCGGCCTGGTGAGCTGCTTTGCCCTGCTCGGAACCAGCCGGATCGGCGCCTGCATCCGCTGGCTATCGCTGCAGGGCATCGTCATCGGCCTGGTGCCGCTGCTCGCCCATGACGGCGGCTTCGGCCTGCGGGTGCTGCTGTTGGCTTGCGGCAACATCGCGCTCAAGGGGGTGATCTTCCCGTTGATCCTGCTGCGGCTGCGCGCCCGCACCGACTACCACCGCGAGGTCGAGCCGTTCGTCGGCTTCGTCGCCTCGGTGCTGTTCGGGATTGTCGCGCTGGCGGTGTCGCTGTGGCTCGCCTTGGCGCTGCAGCCGGCGCTGCGCCATGCGCCGTTTCTGATGCTGGAAGCGGCGATCTTCCTCGTCTCGATCGGGCTCTTCATCATCATCAGCCGGCGCAAGGCACTGATGCAGGTAATCGGCTACCTCATCCTGGAAAACGGCATCTTCGTCTTTGCCGTGATTACGGTCGTCACGACCCCGCTATTGGTGGAATTGGGGGTCCTGCTGGATGCCTTTGTAGCAGTCTTTGTGATGGGGATCGCGGTATTCCACATCAATCGCGAGTTCGGGTCGATCGATGTCGACCAGCTCACCGCGCTGCGGGGCTAAGCGCATGTTCGCCGGCCATTCGATCCTGGTGATGCTCGCCGTCGCGATGGCGGGCGCCGGGATCTGCCTCGCCCTCACCCGGCCGCGCCAGATCCTGGCGACGATCGTCGCGGTTTGCGCCATCGAATGCGCGCTGGCGGCCGATATCTGGGCGGTCGTCCTGCGCGACGGTTCGGTGACGGCGGCCGCGGAATGGTTCTACGTCGATGCCTTTTCGGCATTCCATCTGATCGTCCTCGTTCTGGTGTTCCTGCTCAGCTCGATTTTTGCCGGCGTGTACTTCGCCGGCGAGGCCGAAGCGCACGCCTTTTCGCTGCCGGTGGCGCGCCGCTTTGGGGCGCTGTGGCTTGGCTCGCTGTCGGCGATGATGCTGGTGCTGGTGTCGAACAACCTCGGCATCATGTGGGTCGGCATGGAAGCGACGACGCTGCTCAGCGCCTTCCTGATTTCGCTGCACCCCAGCCGGCTGTCGCTGGAAGCGATGTGGAAGTATCTGTTGATCTGCTCGGTCGGCATCGCCTTCGCGTTCATCGGGACGATCTTTGCCGCGGCGTCGCTGCAGAGCAGCGGCGGCGTCGAAGGCGATGCATTGTTCTGGACGAGGCTGAATTCGCCCGAGGTGCATCTCGACCCGACGCTGATGAAATTCGCCTTCATCTTTATTCTCGTCGGTTATGGCACCAAGACCGGGCTGGCGCCGATCCATTCCTGGCTGCCGGACGCGCACAGCCAGGCGCCGGCGCCGGTTTCGGCGATGTTCTCCGGCTTTCTGCTCAACACCGCGCTTTATTGCATCATGCGCTTTGTGGCGCCGGCGCGGCACGTGCTGGGCGGCGATTTCGTCAACGGCCTGTTGATCTTCTTCGGGACGCTGTCGATCGTGGTGGCGGCCGGGTTCATCGTCTTTCAGCGCGATGCCAAGCGGCTGTTGGCCTATTCCAGCGTCGAGCATCTCGGCATCATCACGCTCGGCTTCGGCCTCGGTCCGCTCGGCACCTTCGCCGCGCTGTTCCACACGCTCAATCATTCGGTGTGCAAGCCGCTCGCGTTCTTTGCGGTCGGGCGGCTCGGGCAGCGGTTCGGCAGCCACGACATGCACGTGCTGTCGGGCGTGCTGCGTGCCGACCGGCTGTGGGGACTGGCCCTGCTCGGCAGCGTGCTAGCGCTGATCGGCGTCGCGCCGTTCGCGATCTTCATGAGCGAATACCAGCTGTTGCGCGCCGCAATCGGCAGCGGCGCCTGGCTGGTGCTGGTGGTGTTCCTGGCCGCCGGCGGCGTCGTCTTCATATCGGCGCTGCGCCATCTGATCGACATGGCCTACGGCGAACCGCACGCCGAGCTGGCGGCGCCGCACAACGGCGCCGCTGCGGTCCTGGTTGTCGCCGCCTCGCTCGGCCTCTTGCTGCTGCTAGGTCTGTGGATGCCCGGCTGGTTCCTGGGCGCGCTGGGCGCGGCCGCAGCGGTGCTGGGCGCCCGGCCGTGACCTCCTTTCTGACGACCGGGAACGCGATGCCGGTGCCGCTCGCCGCGGTGCCCATCCTGACGATCGGAGAGTTCCGCGGCGAGCTTCTGTCTGTCCTCGGCGACGGCCGGCGCCTGCTGCTGCTCGCCGGGATGGCGCGAGCGGCCGACGGCGTGCAGCTGCTGGCGGCGCTGGCCGACGACGCCAGCGGCGAGATCGGCCTCGTTGCAACCGTGGTCGCCGACAGCTACCCGGCGCTGACCCCCGATCATCCCGCCGCCCACTATTTCGAGCGCGAAATTCACGAGCAATGGGGCGTCTGCCCACAGGACCATCCCTGGCTCAAACCGGTGCGCTTTCCGCATGATGGCCGGGCCATCGAGGATGTCGATTTCTTCCGGGCCTCGGGCGCCGAAATCCACGAAGTTGCGGTCGGCCCGGTGCATGCCGGGATCATCGAGCCGGGGCATTTCCGCTTCAACTGTCATGGCGAGCGCGTCCTGCATCTCGAAATCTCGCTCGGCTATCAGCATCGCGGCGTCGAGGCGGCGCTGTGCGGCGGGCCTGACAAGCGCGGCATCCATCTCGCCGAGACGGCCGCCGGCGATACCAGCGCCGGACACGCGAGCGCCTATTGCCAGCTGCTCGAAGCGCTGAGCGGAACCCATTGCTCGCCACGCGCGGTGATGCTTCGCCAGGTTGCCCTGGAACTCGAACGCATCGCCAACCACATCGGCGATCTCGGAGCGCTGGCCGGCGATGTCGGCTTTCTGCCCGCTTCTGCCTATTGCGGTCGGCTGCGCGGCGACGTGCTCAACCTGACCGCGCTCTTATGCGGCAGCCGGCTCGGCCGCGGCTGGATCCGCCCCGGCGGCGTCGTCCGCGAGCCGGGCGGCGATTTGCTGCGCGAACTGAAGCGGCGGCTCGCCGGCGCCGAGCGCGACATGCGCAATGCCGTCGATCTATTGTGGAAGTCATCCTCGGTACGGGCGCGCTTCGAGAACACCGGCACGCTGACCCGGCAGGCTGCCCGCGACCTCGGCATCGTCGGCCCGCCGGCGCGCGCCAGCGGGATCGACCGCGATTGCCGTCGCGACTTTCCGGCCCCGGGCGATCGCGGTCGCCATCCCGCCATCGCTGTCGGCGAGAGCGGCGATGTGTTCGCCCGCGCGCTGCAACGCTGGCACGAGATCGAAAACGCGCTCGCCTTTCTCGCGCAAATCCTTGACGAGCCGGAGGCGGGCGAGCCGCTGACGCCGCTCGCGCCGCTGGCGCCGGAGCATCTCGCCCTGTCGCTGGTCGAGGGCTGGCGCGGCGAGATCGTGCATCTCGCGACGACCGACGCGGCCGGACATCTGTCGCACTACAAGATCCTCGATCCCTCGTTCCGCAACTGGTTCGGGCTGGCGATCGCGATGCGCGGTCAGGCGATCTCTGATTTCCCCTTGTGCAACAAGAGCTTCAACCTGTCCTACTGCGGGCACGATCTATAGGAAGCGCAGCGAACGATGTTCAAGGCGTTGCTGGCCCGGGCGCGACAGGGCTACCGCACGGGAGCGTATCCGGCCCAGGATCCGGTGCTTCCGCCGTTATTCCGGGGGCGGCCGGTGCTCGATGCGGCCCGTTGCGCGTCCGGCTGCGCCCGCTGTGTCGACATCTGTCCGACCGATGCGCTGCATGTGTCGACGGCCGGACCGGAACTCGATCTCGGGCGCTGCATCTTTTGCGGCGAATGCGCCGCCGCCTGTCCTGAGGACGCTATCGGCTTTACCCGGGATTGGCGGCTCGCCGCCTCCGAGCGCGGCGACCTCGCGGTGACCGGCGATCGCGAACTGCGCGTCGAGACGCTGCGCCGGGAATTGCGCCGTCTGCTCGGGCGCTCGCTGCGGTTGCGACAGATCAGCGCCGGCGGCTGCAACGGCTGCGAAGCCGAACTCAATGCGCTCGGCAACGTCGTGTTCGATACGAGCCGCTTCGGGATCGATTTCGTCGCCTCGCCGCGCCATGCCGACGGCGTCCTGATCACCGGCCCGCTCACCGAGAACATGAAAGCGGCGACGCTGCAGACCTATCAGGCCGTCGCCGAGCCAAAGCTCGTCATCGCGGCCGGCGCGTGCGCGATTTCCGGCGGCATTTTTCGCGACCATGCCGAAGTGCATAACGGCGCCGCGGATCTGCTCCCCGTCGATCTCTACATACCGGGCTGTCCGCCGCACCCCTACACGATTATCGATGGGCTGTTGCGTCTGCTGGGCCGGCTGTGACGCACGCGGGGCCGATGTATCACCCGCAAATCTTAACGCGCTGAACATCACCGGCAACTGAGGTATGATGCATCAGCCATGACACCAGCTTCCATGACCGTAAGCCGTCATCGCACGAGGGTTGGAGGGCGGCATTGCTGACTGCGGCACAGATGCGAGCGGCCCGCGCGCTGTTGGGGATGGAACAGAAGGCGCTGGCGGAAGCGTCCGGGGTTTCGCTGCCGACCATTCAGCGCATGGAGGCAAGCCAGGGTGTCGTCCGCGGCGTGATCGACAGCCTGATGAAGGTGATGGGCGCGCTTGAGGCGGCGGGGGTCGAATTCATCAACGACGGGGCGGCCAGCAGCGGCGGCGGCAGAGGCGTCCGGCTGCGCGACCGGGGCAGCTGAGCCTAATCGTCGGCCGCCGCCGTCAGCGGTTGCCGACGCGCGACGCGAACCAGCAGCAATAACGGCAAGGACGCGAGGATGACGATCAGCATCAGCGCGAAATCGTCGATATAGCCGATCATCGCCGCCTGGCGGGTGACCTCGTGATTGAGCGCGGCAATCCCCGATTGTGTCGTCAGGTTGAACGGCGCCGTGAGTGCGTGCATCAGCGGGTTGTCGAGGCGCAGCCCCTCGACGAGGCGCGAATGAACGATCTGAGTGTTCTGCGTCAGTTGGGTTTCGAGGATCGCGATGCCGATGCTGCCGCCCAGCATGCGCATCAGGGCGCGGATCGCCGTCCCCTGGGTCAGGATGTGGTGCGGCAGCCCCGACAGGGCGAGCAAATTGAGCGGCACGAACGTGCAGCCAAGCCCGAACCCTTGGGCGAAGCCGGCGAACAGGATCGGTCCCGACCCCATCAGCAGCGAATATCCGGTCATCTGCCACAACGAGGCGGCGGTCAGCAGAAACCCGACCAGGATGAACAGGCGATTGTCGACCCGGTTGATCAGCCGGGCGACGAAAAACATCGCCAGCATCGTGCCGAAGCCGCGCGGCGCCATCATCCAGCCGGCGTCAAACACCGGGTAGTTCATCAGCACCTGCATCATCGACGGCATCAGCGCCAGGGTGCCGCTGAGGATCATGCCGACCCCGAACATCAACAGGCTGCCGGCGACAAAATTCGGGCTCTTCAATAAATCCCGGTTGAGAAACGAGCGCTCGTCCGCCGTCACGGTGTGGACCACCAGCAGGTAGAAGCACAAAGCCGAGATCGTCGCCTCGGTCCAGATTTCGGTCGAGCGAAACCAGTCCTTCAACTGGCCCCGGTCGAGCATCAATTGCAGCGCGCCGACCGCGATGCTCAGCATCGCAAAGCCGAACATGTCGAACTGGTCGCGCCGCATCGGGCGCGAGGGGCGCAGGAAGACGAAGATGCCGAGCCCGCACAATATCCCGACCGGCAGGTTGATGTAGAAGCACCACCGCCAGTCGAAATTCTCGGTCAGCCAGCCGCCGAGCGTCGGGCCGATGATCGGCCCCATCATCGCGCCGGTGCTGAAGATCGCCATGGCATGGCCGTGACGCTCGCGCGGATAGACCGTAAACAGCGTCGCCTGCCCGAGCGGCACGAGCCCGGCGCTGCAGATGCCTTGCATGAGACGATAGACCACCAGCTGGGTGAGGCTCGTTGCGGCGCCGCACAAAGCCGAGGTCAGCGTGAACCCGATCACCGAGGCAAGAAAGATGTACTTGACGCCAAAGCGGCCGGCCAGCCATCCGGTCAGCGGCATCATGATCGCCGAGGCAACGATATAGGACGTCAGGACCCACGAGATCTGGTCCTGCGAAGCGGACATGCTGCCCTGGATGTGCGGCAGGGCGACATTGACGATCGTCGTGTCGAGGCCCTGCATGACGCACGCGACAATGATTGTCGCGGTGATCGCCCCGCGATGGGCAACCGGCGGTGCCGTCTCGCCCCTCATGACCCGCGCCATCGCGATGATCGCCGCTCAGTGTTATGCCGCATCATCGGGCGGCGGCAATTCTGAAGCGCGAGCGTCATAACGGCCATATTACCCGCACCCGGCTGGGGTAGGAACAGGTGCAACAGGCTGTAAGGGCAGCTCTGGGTTGCGTGGAACCGGGCCATCCCCGGTCCAGGCCGGGAAGGCCCACTCGATTTTCGCGACGGCGATAGGCTGCTGCAGGTCTCGACCGGCGGTTGGCCGCGCCACCGTCCCCCCTCCGTCAACCGGCGCCCCGTCAACCGGCCGCCGGGCGCGCTGGCAGGTTCGCCGGCCGCTCGCTATAAACGGTTGCATGCGCCGTTCCACTCGCCTTGGCCTCGCGGCCGCCGTCCTGGTGCTCGCCGGATTGGGGGGCTACACCGCGTTCTGGTGGATGACGGCCGGCCGCATCGCGGAGGGCGTCCGGCACTGGGCACAGTCGCTGCCGGCGCAGGACCTCCACCTGTCGTGGCGCACGATCACGGTCAAGGGATTCCCCTTCTCCTTCCGCGTCGAACTGCGCGAGGCGCAATTGCGCGGCCGCACCGGCGCGCCGGGCGGCGAGGTTAGCGTCAAACTGCTGACCGGCAGCGCGCGGCCATGGAACTTCCGGGTGTGGCGGCTGACAGCGCCCGAGGGACTGACCGCGACGGCGAGCCCGATCGGACAGCCGGCGGCTTCGCTGACGGCGCCTCAGGCATCGGGCAGCGTGACGATCGACGACGGCGGCGGTGCGGCGCTATGGCTCGGTCTCGACGCGCCGGTGGCCAAGATGGGGCTGGGCCTCACGGCGCGGCAGGCCAATTTCTGGTTGAGCCTGCCGGCACACGCGCCGCAGACGCATAGCGAGCGCGCGTTCGGCATGGCGCTGCAGTTGCTGGGCCTGACCCTGCCGATCGTGCCGGCGCCGTTCCACAACCCGCTCGACGAAGTCTCGTTCGGCGTCACAATGCGCGGTGCCGTCCCCGCCGAACCGCTGCGTCGGGCCGCCATGGCATGGCGCGACGCGGGCGGCACGCTCGATCTCGACCATTTAACGCTGCATTGGGGCGACCTCAGGATCACCGGATCGGGGACGCTGGCGCTCGACGCCGAACTCCAGCCGGTCGGCGGCTTCTCCGGCGCGATCGGCGGCTATCCGCAGCTGATGACGGCGCTCGTCGCCGCCGGGCGGATGCGCGCCGGCGACGCGCGGCTCGCCGGGCTGGCGCTCGCCCTGATGTCGCGCACCGGACCGGACGGCAGGCCGGAGATCGCAACCTCGTTCACGATCCAGGACGGCCAGATGTACCTTGGCCCGGCGAAGCTCGGCCCGGTGCCGCGGATCCCCTGGAAATAGGCGCTACGGCACGGTTTCGGGGGGCGGCTGCGGCGCCTCGGCGCGCTCGTCCATGCCGTAATCGCGCACCACCGCCGCAACCCGCAGCCGATAGGTCCGGAAAATTCCGCCGCGGCCGGCGCGCTGTGCGGCGCGATGCTCTTCCTGGCGACGCCAGCGCGCCACCGACGCCTCGTCGCGCCAGAACGACAGCGATAGAACCTTGCCCGGAGTTGTCAGGCTCTCGAAGCGCTCGACTGAGATGAAACCGTCGATCCGCTCCAGTTCGGGGCGCAGCCGCGCGGCGATGTCGAGATAATCCTGGCGCCGCCCCTCTTCAGGTTCGACCTCGAAGATCACCGCATGCATCGCGCCCTCCCCCGCCGTCGGTGGCTGTCTCAGGCCTGGTTTGCCTCGATGATCGAGCGACGGATCGCGCGGGTGCGGGCGAAATATTGATGCAGGGTGTCGCCTTCGCCGCGGCGGATCGCACGCTGCAGGGCGGTCAGATCCTCGCTGAAGCGCTGCAACAGCTCAAGCACGGCCTCGCGGTTGGCGAGAAAGATGTCGCGCCACATCACCGGGTCCGACGCCGCGATGCGCGTGAAGTCGCGAAACCCGCCAGCCGAATAGGCGACGACCTCGGATTCGAGATCGTGTCCAAGATCGGTCGCGGTGCCGACGATCGTATAGGCGATCAGATGCGGCAGGTGCGAGGTCACCGCCAGCACCTTGTCGTGATGCGCCGCTGTCATCGTTGCGACCCGCATGCCGGCCTTTTCCCATAGCGCAGCGATCTTGGCCACCGCCTCGGGCGCGGTCCCCGGCGGCGGCGTCAGGATGCACCAGCGGTCGCGGAACAGTTCGGCAAACCCGGCTTCGGGGCCGGAATGCTCGGTGCCGGCGACCGGATGGCCGGGGACGAAATGCACCCGGCTCGGCAACAGCGGCTGCAGCGCCTGCACCGCCGCACCCTTGACAGAGCCGACATCGGTGACGATGGCGCCATCGCGCAACGCCGGCGCGATGCGCGCGGCGATCTCGGCATAGGCCGAAAGCGGCGTCGCGATGACGACGAGATCGGCGCCCGCCACCGCCAGGGCCGGGTCATCGGTGGTCTCGTCGGCAAGTTCGAGCCGCCGGACCGCGTCGAGCGTCTCGGCGCGGCGGGCGCAGGCGACGATCACGGTATCGGGGCTGTCGCGCCGCAAGACGCGCGCCAGCGATGACCCGATCAGCCCGATGCCGATCAACGCAACCCGCTCGAACGGCTCGGTTCCCAGGTTTTGGGTGCTCATGACCGCGCCATGAACTCGGCCAGCGTCGCCGCCACGCTCTCCATCTCCTCGCCGGTGCCGATCGTGATCCGCAGATGTTGCGGCAGGCCGTAGGCGCCCATCTTGCGCACCAGGATGCCGCGCGACTGCAGAAAGTCGCAGGCGGCGTCGGCATTGTGGCGCCGATCGTCGGGAAAGTGCGGCAGCACGAAATTGCCGACGCTCGGGGTCGGTTTGAGGCCCAGTGCGGCGAGCCGCTCGGACAGCCACGGCAACCAGCGGTCGTTATGGGCGCGCGCGCGGGCCAGCGCCTCGGTGTCTTCGACGGCCGCGACGCCGGCCGCCAGTGCCGGCGCCCCCACGTTGAACGGCCCCCGGATGCGGTTCAGCACATCAGCAATCGTCGGCGGACAATAGGCCCAGCCGAGGCGCAGCCCGGCGAGCGCATAGATCTTCGAGAAGGTGCGCAACATCACGACATTGGCCGCGCCGTCGACCAGCGCGGTCCCGGGGCGGTAGTCGTTGCGGTTGACGAATTCGGCATAGGCGGCATCAATCGCCAGCACGACATGGCCGGGCAGCCCGGCGTGCAGCCGGGCCATCGCGTCGGCCGACAGATAGGTGCCGGTCGGGTTGTTCGGGTTGGCGATCAGGACGAGCCGGGTGCGCTCGGTGACGCGCGCCAGAAACCCGTCGACATCGGCGGTCAAGTCGCGCTCGGGAACCGCGACCGGGGTCGCGCCGACCGCCTTGGCACCGATCGGGTACATCAAAAACCCGTGCTGGCTGTACAGCACCTCGGCGTCGGGGCCGGCATAGGCGCGCAGCAACAACGCGATCAGCTCGTCCGAGCCGGCGCCGCAGACGATGCGTTCGGGATCGAGCCCGTGCTGGCGGCCGAGCGCCTCGCGCAATTGAGCGGCATTGCCGTCGGGGTAGCGGTGGATCTCGTCGGCGAGCGCGCGATAGGCGGCGACCGCCTTGGCGCTCGGGCCCAGCGCGCTCTCGTTCGAGGCGAGGCGGATCGGCCGCATTGCCCCGGGGGCCTTCGATTCGCCGCCGACATAGGGGGCGATCTCCAGGATGCCCGGTCCCGGGACCGGGGCGGCAGCGTCGATCATCCTCTCACCCTCGTACCGCCGCGCCCGCGGACGGACCAAAGCCGGCCGGCGGCGGCGGCGCCAGCTCGGCCGCGGCGAGCGGCACCGCGTAGCCGCCGAACCGCAACAACCGGTGGAGAGAAGGGGCCAGCTGGGCGCGGAACTGGTCGAGGCGGGGATCGCTCAGCGGCACGAAACCGTCGATCTCGATCAACGTATTCGCCCCCTCGGCATACTCACAGGACGCGATGAAGGTGCACACGAGGCCAAGCCCGGACAGCGCCGCGAACATGCGCCCGCGGCTGATGTCGAGGGCGTTTTCGGTGGCGACCAGCGTACGATCGCGGCCGGTCTCCTGCTGGATGCCGTGGCC
>DATLRS010000245.1:0-12919 GCA_035534535.1 Allostellaceae bacterium
TTGTCGGACCAGCCTTGTCGGACCAGCCTTGTCGGACCAGCCTTGTCGGACCCGCCTTGTCGAACCCGCCTCGTCGAACCTGGGGAACGGAGCCAGCCGCCATGGCAGCACGCACCCCTCTCGCCCCGCCGATATACAAGCGCGCTCAGCCTCCGTCCAGCGGCCCGGCCCGCCTTGCTTCTCGGGCTTTTGCGCTTCCGCCGTCTTCGGCAGGGTGATGGTGAGGACGCGCCCGGTGGCGCGCTGGCGCTCTTCGATTTTGCCCGCCGGCCGTTATATGCCGCACTGGCGGCGATAAGCGACGGCGAGCATCGCCCCCGAGCCGCTCGCGCATCGCTTCGCGGTGATGGTCACCGTGGTGAATTGTGGTGAATTTCCTGTTCTGGGTCGCACTTGGGGCATCAACGGGCTATTTCTACCGGCGCTTCGCTCCGCGGCCTGACTGACGCTCGCGAAACCGTGATTTGAGAAGGCCGGTCGCCAGACAAAAATAACCGGCATCGTTGCGTTTCCGTTTTCGGATTTGTGCCATGCAACCAATCCCGCGCCTCGCCGCGCTGGCCACTGCCGTGCCCGCCTTTTCGCTCGATCAGGAGATGGTGGTCGAACGCGTAAAGCGGCTGTTCGCGGGGCGAGCCAATCTCGGCCGGCTGCTGCCGGTGTTCGCCAACAGCGGCATCCGCCGACGCTATTCGGCGGTGCCGCTCGACTGGTTCGAGGCGCCGCATGGCTGGCCCGAGCGCAACCGGCGCTACCTCGACACCGCGGTCGAATTGATCGAGACCGCGGCGTGGCGCGCGCTTGACCATGCCGGAATGTCGGCCGCCGAGATCGGTGCCGTGGTCGTGGTCTCGACCACCGGCATCGCCACCCCGAGCCTTGACGCGCTGCTGATCGAGCGGATGCACCTGTCACCCACCGTGCAGCGGCTGCCGATTTTCGGCTTGGGCTGCGCCGGCGGGGCGTTGGGGCTCGCCCGCGCGGCAACCATCGCGGCATCGCTGCCCGACAAGGCGGTGCTCCTGCTCGTCGTCGAACTCTGCTCGCTGACGTTCCGCCGCGACGATCGCGCGAACAGCAATATCGTCGCGGCGGCGCTGTTCGGCGACGGCGCGGCGGCGGCATTGTTGCACTGCGGCGGCGCGGGGCCGGCGATTATCGCCGCCGGTGAATACACCTGGCCGCAAACCCTCGACATCATGGGCTGGGCGGTTGTCGAGGACGGGCTGAAGCCGGTGTTCTCGAAGGATATCCCGCGGCTCGTTACCGACCGGCTGGGCGAGGCCGCGCGCGACTTTCTTCGCGGTCACCGCCTGGCGCTTGCGGACATCGATCGCTTTGTCTGCCATCCCGGCGGTCCCAAGGTGATCGACGCCTACGAGCAGGCCTTCGGCCTCGGCTGCGGCATGCTGGACGATACCCGCGCGGTGCTGCGCGACTTTGGCAACATGTCGGCGGCGAGCGTATTGTTCGTGCTCGACCGCATGCTGGCCCGCGGCAAGGCCTGGGACCGGGCATTGCTGACGGCGCTGGGCCCCGGCTTTACCGCCGGCTTTGTGGTGCTGGGCAAAGGGTGAGCCCACTTTACGCGGTGCTCGGCCTGGTCGGGCTGCAGCGCGCGGCCGAAATTGCCTTCGCGGCGCGCAATACGAGCCGGCTGATGGCGCAGGGTGCGGTCGAAGTCGACGCGGGCTCCTATCCCTGGTTCATCGTGCTGCACGCCGCCTGGTTCGGCAGCCTCGCGCTGCTGGTGCCCGCCTCGACGCCGCCGTCGTGGCCGCTGCTCGGCGTTTTTGCCGCGCTCCAGCTCGCCCGGCTGTGGGTGATTGCGACGCTGGGGGCGCGCTGGACCACCCGGATTATCGTGTTGCCCGGTACGCCGCGGGTGATCCGCGGGCCGTACCGCTATCTGCGCCACCCCAATTACGCGATCGTCGCGGCCGAGATCGCGGTGTTGCCGCTCGCCTTTGGGGCGGTTTTGACGGCCCTGGCGTTCTCCGCCGCCAATCTCGCATTGCTCGCCCGCCGGATCGCGATCGAGGACCGCGCGCTGGCGGGCTGACAACCGAATTTCATGTCTTCGGGGCGGCGGCGCTGCGCGGGTTGAGGCTCTGGATATGGCCGCTCTCGGTGCCGGCCGTGGGATCGATCACGGCGTTGATCAATGCCGGCTTGCCTGAGGCGAGCGCCTCGCTGAGCGCGCGCGTGAGGCTCGGCGTGTCGGTGCAGTGGTAGCCCTTGCCGCCGAACGCCTCGATGATCTTCTCGTAATGCGCGTCGCGCAGGAGGCCGGTCGGCGTATAGGGCTGCCCCGCGGGGTCGCCGCGGTAGACGCCGTTATTGTTGAAGATGATCGTCGTCACCGGCAGTTCGTAGCGGCAGATCGTCTCCACCTCCATGCCGCTGAAGCCGAAGGCGCTGTCGCCCTCGATCGCGACAACGGGTTTCCCGGTCACCGCCGCGGCGCCAACCGCATAGCCCATGCCGATCCCCATGACGCCCCAGGTGCCGCTGTCGAGGCGGTGGCGGGGCTTGTCCATGTCGATGATGTTGCGGCCGAAATCGAGCGTGTTGGCGCCCTCGTTGACGATGTAGATTTCGGGCTGGGTGGCCAGCGCATTGCGCACGGCGCGCAGGGCGGAGGAAAAATTCATCGGGCTCGGATCGGCGTTGAGCCGCGCCGCCATGCGCTCGACATTCTGCGTCTTGCGCTTGCCGATTTCGTCGCTCCAGGCCGCCTGGCGCTTGACCTGGCCCGGCTTGAGGGCGGCGTTGAACGCCGCGAAGACGCTCTTGATGTCGCCGGCGACCGGCGCGGCGATCGCCCGGTTGCTGTCGAATTCGGTTGGCGAGATGTCGACCTGCACTAACCTTGTGGCGGCGTTCCACAGCGGCGCCCGGCCGTGCGACAAAAGCCAGTTGAGCCGCGCCCCGGCCAACAGCACCACGTCGGCGTTGCCGATCGCATAGGAGCGCGCGGCGGCGGCCGATTGCGGATGATCGTCGGGCAGGAGGCCCTTGGCCATCGACATCGGCAGGAACGGCATGCCGGTCGTCTCGAGGAACGCGCCGATCTCCGCCTCCGCGCGCGCATAGGCGGCGCCCTTGCCGAGGATCACGAGGGGCCGCTGCGCGGTCGCCAGGAGGTCGATGGCGCGGGCGACCGCTGCCGGCGCGGGCGGCGATGGCGGCGCCGGATCGACCACTTTGACCAGCGACGTCTTGGCGCTCGCCACGTCGAGCGCGGCGCCCAGCACCTCGGCCGTCAGGTCGAGATAGACGCCGCCCGGGCGCCCCGAGACCGCGGCGCGGATCGCCCGCGCGATGCCGGTGCCGATGTCCTGCGGCCGGTTGACGCGGTAGGCCGCCTTGGCAAACGGCCGGGCGGCGGCCAGCTGGTCCATCTCCTCATAATCGCCCTGTTCGAGATCGACGATCGCGCGGTCGGAGGAGCCGCTGATGAGGATCATCGGGAAACAGTTGGTCGTGGCGTTGGCCAGCGCCACCAGCCCGTTGAGAAAGCCGGGGGCCGAGACGGTCATGCAGATGCCCGGAAGCTGCGTCAGATAGCCGGCGATCGCGGCGGCATTGCCGGCCGACTGCTCGTGCCGGAAGCCGAGATAGCGGATCCCCTCGTTCTGCGCCAAGCGTAACAGATCGGTGATCGGGATGCCGGCCACCCCAAAGATCGTATCGACCCCGTTCAGCTTCAGGGCCTCCACCACGAGGTGAAAGCCGTCGGTCACCTCCGCTGGCATCTCCGCTGGCATCTCCGCTGGCATCTGCGCGTCGCTCATATCGTCCACCACTCCCCGAGGATTGAGCAGGGTCTAATGAGAATGGCCCCCGGCCGTCAACGGAGCCGTCGCTGCAATCGCGCGAGGCGGCGCCGCGCGCAGGCTCATCGGTCTCATCCAGCAGCCGCAGTTCGAATCACGGTCAAACGACGTGAGAATTCATTGAGCCGGCAGGATGGTGTGCAAGGCTTGAATGAGACGATCCGGCGGATACGGCTTCTGAAGGCAAAGCGCTCCCGAAAAGGCACTCCCCTGTTGACTGGGCAAATAACCTGAAACGACGATAAACGGCAGTCCGCGTGCCCGCAGGGCCGAGGCCGCCGGGCTTGCGTCGACGCCCGCCAGATTAGCGTCCAGGATCGCAACGTCGAAGACAACGCTTTCAATCATGGTGAGCGCCGTTGCAAGTCTTCCTGCCACGCCGGCAATCGCAAAACCGGCATCAATCAGAAACTCTTCGAGAGCGAACGCGAGCATCGGCTCATCCTCGACAATAAGGATGGACGCTTTTTGCCGGTTGTCGGGTCGCGTCGGGCCACCGCTCATCGCTATCCTACCCGGATTGCGCCAAAACGTTTTCTAGCGGCGTGCTCAGGCTCCAGGCGAGCCCCGTCTTTTCGTAATTGATCGTGGCGACGCCCTGGACGGCCGCCTCGGCCATGCGTCCGATCACGATCTGGCCGAAGCCGACCCGGGTGAGCGCGCCAATTTTCGGACCCCCACACTCCAGCCAGGACATCGAAAATCGCGGTTTGGTGTCATCCGTGACTTGCCAGGTAATGCACACGCGCCCCTCGCTGTTTGACAGCGCCCCGTATTTGGCGGCGTTGGTCGCCAGCTCATGCAGCGCCATGCCGATGCCCTGGGCCGCATCAGCCGTTAATTGCACGGCAGGGCCAACGACCAGCACGCGCGTGCCGATCAGATCGCTGAAATGGGCTAGCTGGGCCTCGACGAGGTCCGACACCTCAACACCCTGCCATTGGTTGTTGACGAGCAGGTCCTGGCCGGCAGCGAGGCCGCCGATGCGCTCGGAGAAGCGCGACACGAAGGTCGCTGCGTCGCCGTGTTTCGCGGTTTGTTGGGCAATCGCCTGCACCACGGCGAGCAGGTTTTTGGCACGATGGTTGACCTCTGCCATGAGCATCTTGACGTGGTTTTCCGTGTGCTTGCGCTCGGTAATGTCGCGGATGTTGCATTGGATCACGGGGCGGCCGTTTTCGTCATATAGGTTGGCCACCACTTCAACTTCCTTTTGTTCTCCGCGCTGGGTTTCCAGAGGTAAGTCGTCGTAGCGTACCTGATTGGTCCGTTTCAGCCTGCGGACCATTTCCTGGCTCGCGACCTCGTCTTTGAGCAGGCCGATCTGATAGAGTTCCTTCCCGACCAACTGGTCGTGCGGGTATCCCAGCAACTGCGTCATGAAGGGATTGGCTTCGACGATTTTGCCGGTGTCGAGGTCGAGGATAAGGACGCCATCATGTGCGGCTTCAAAGAGACGCCGGTAGCGAATTTCCGAAACCAGCACCTTGTCCTCGCGCTGCTTGCGCTCGGTGACGTCGCGGATGACGGCGAGCAGACCGGTCGGCTGTCCGGCAATATTCCGCAGTACAGTGATGCCTGACTCGACGTTCAGCTCGCGGCCGTCGTGCCTGACGTGGACGTTTTGCCCACGCCATTCGCCGCGCTCGCGCAAGGCGATCTTTGCAGCTGCTTCTTCTTGAGGGTGCGGCCATCGCGATTCATAGATTGTGGACAATACCCTTCCAAGGCAATCCGACGTGGTCAAGTTATATAAGCGTCCGGCGGCAGCATTCATATAAATGATGCGCATTTCGTCATCGACGCTGATCACAGCATCGCTGACCTGCGCCAGCATTTCCGCCTGCGTGCGGTTTGCTTCGGCGTCTTGTCCTTGGATAGTGTAGACTTGTGGTCCGTTCGATCCTTCGATTATCAGCGCGTCGACTTCGCCGCTGCGAATTGCGCGAAGCGCATCCTCCGCCTCTTCCAGTCGCATGTGCAGTTCGGCGTTTTCTGCTAGAAGTGCCGATCTGGAGGGCGATTTCATAGGCAAGGCATCTCAGCACGTCGTGCTGACACCGTCTTCTCGACCGCCTCGCGGAGATCGAGCCCGAGCACGATGCGTTCGGAACGCGACATGTCGCCAACGAACCGACGGGCCGGTAGCGGCCACTTTTTGACCAGGGTCGGCGCCGCGATAATCTGCTCGATTTGGGCCTGCCCCGGTTGTTGGGAGATGTCCACAACGTCCAGGTCGTAGCGCCCTTCCAGATGTTCCTCGCAAATCTTGCGGATGTTCGAGATCGCACGAGCGGAACGCGGTGATAACCCGGCGATATAAAGCCGCAGGATATAGACGACGACGGCGTGCGCCGCTATTGCGGTTTCCATCGCGGGAGCCCCGGCTGAAAGCGTGTTGTCGGTTTTCATGAAACGTCAGCTCCCAACCGGCTGGATGTCGAGGCTAGCGAGTACGCGGGCTTCGTTGGCAAGGTCACCGATAATTTTCTTGATCGGCCGAGGCAGGCGGCGCACCAGTGTCGGCACGGCGAGAATCTGGTCGCTGGCGGCGAGTTGTGGGGCCTTCGTCAGGTCGATGATCTCGATGGCATACCGCCCGGCGAGGTGGCTCGCGCAGATGCATTGGAGATTGGCGAAGGCCGCAAGGGATTTTGCGGTCTGGCCGGAGACGTAAAGACGCAGCTGGAATTCGGGCACAGCGGCCGTTTCCTGATCGGCCGCCAGCGAAGCGCGGCCGCTCATCGTTTTTCTTTCAACCTGCCGTTGAGCCCGTTCGCGACGCGGCGCTGTTGCGCCAGTGCATCGGTATTCAGATGTGTGGTTTTCTGCTGCGACGATTCCTGTGCCATGGCCAACTGCACCTCCTCCGCCTGCGCCTCCGCCTCGGCTTTCAGCGCGGCGATCTGCGCTTCGATCGCTTTGCGTCGACTCGCCAGTTGCCGCAGCTTGCGCTGGTGATCTTGCCCGCGGATCGCGGCGGCAGCACGTTCCTGCGCCTCCTGCGCGACGCGTGCGCTGCCGGTTAGCACCCGATCAGCGCCGAGATACACGTCCACCAAGTCAATTCCCTTGTCGCTCAGGACAAATTCGCGCACCTGATTCGAATGCGGCATGCCCCGCGACTTCCGCACGAAGAGTGTGCGGTTGCGCTCGCCGTTGAACTCGATATTACGCAGCAGCAGCCAATGCCGGTGCGGGCTTTTGGGAGCGTCGGGGGGCTTTCGGTCAAGTTGCTTCTCACTGAGCGCCATTGTATCGATCGAGCGCGTCGCTACCGCGGCGCACGTCCTTGGCAATCGGAGCCGGGAACTGGGCCAGGTACAGCTATCATCGCAAGCGCCATAGCGGTCCGCGGCCCCGGCCAGAGCCACATTTGCTAGCGGATTCCGCGATAGGGCGGTAGGTTCGGAAACTACCTAATCCGACATCCTGCGGGGTCGGGTGCGGCGGGATTTTCAGCGCGGCGGCGACCCGCCGCATCACGGTGGGGTTGAGGAGCGTGCCCCACGGCACTGCCGGTGCCACGGATACGCGCCGCTGATCCTGAAGGAAAAAGGGAGCCTGGATCGTGGATGACACCACTGCAACCGATGTCTATGCGACGGCGCGGCGCGTGCTGCCCGGCGGCACGTTCGGCAATTTTCCGGCCGAGGTGGTGATCCGCGAGGGCAGAGGCGGCCGGGTGTGGGACGAAGAGGGCAGGGAGTACGTCGATTACCTGCTGGGATCGGGGCCGATGCTGGTCGGCCACGCCCATCCCGAGGTGACGGCGGCGGCGCAGGCGCAGATCGCCAAGGGCACGACCTTTTTTGCCAACAACCGGCTCGGCATCGAACTGGCCGAGGCGATCGTCGAGGCGGTGCCGTGCGCCGAGCAGGTGCGTTTTGTCTCGTCCGGCAGCGAGGCTGACCTCTATGCGATGCGCGCCGCGCGCGCCTTCACACGGCGCGACAAGATCCTCAAATTCGAGGGCGGCTATCACGGCATGAGCGACTATTCGCTGATGAGCCTCGCCCCGCCGCGCTCCGGCAATTTCCCGCTGCCGCTGCCGGATTCGGCCGGCATCCCGAAAAGCGTGCGCGACGAAGTGATCATCGCGCCGTTCAATGACGCCGACGCGGTCGCCGATCTGGTGCGCGAGCATCGCGATGAGCTGGCCGGGGTCATCGTCGAGCCGTTCCAGCGCATCATCCCGCCGCTTCCCGGCTTTCTGGCGGCGTTGCGCAAGATCACGGCGGCAAACGGGGTGCCGCTGATTTTCGACGAGGTGGTGACCGGCTTCCGCCTCGCTTATGGCGGGGCGCAGGAATATTACGGCGTCGTGCCCGATTTGTGCACCCTGGGCAAGGTGATCGGCGGCGGCTTTCCGCTGGCGGCGATCGCCGGCAAGGCCGAGATCATGGCGCATTTCGACAAATCGCAGGTCGGCGACGCCAATTTCCTGGTGCAGATCGGCACCCTGTCGGGCAATCCGGTCGCCGCCGCGGCCGGGCTCGCGACGCTCGAAATCCTCCGCCGGCCCGGCGCCTATGAGCAGCTCCACGCGACCGGGCGCGAATTGATGGCCGCGCTCGGCGGCCTGCTGAAAGCGGCCGGCATCGCCGCGCAGATCAGCGGCGAGCCGCCGTTGTTCGATGTCGTCTTCAGCGCCGAGCCGGTGCGCGACTACCGCGGCACGCTGGCGGGCGATGCCGGGCTGTTGCGCCGCTTCAACGCGCTCTTGCGCGAGCGCGGCATCCTCAAGGGCGAGTCGAAATACTACATTTCGCTCGCCCACACCCCCGAGGACGTACGGTTCACGATCGAGGCCTGGCAGTCGGCGATCAAGGCGCTCACTGCCTGACGGCGG
This sequence comes from Allostellaceae bacterium, assembly GCA_035534535.1. Lineage (GTDB taxonomy): Bacteria > Pseudomonadota > Alphaproteobacteria > ATCC43930 > CGMCC-115725 > DATARH01. The sequence goes on from DATLRS010000245.1 coordinate 8,692, forward strand.
CGATGGAAAGGTGACAGCGATGCTGACCACGACACGCGACATGATATTGCCGACCGCGATCACCGGGTCGTATCCGCGGCCCTTGTGGTTCGACGCCAGCCTGCAGGGCCGCTCGTTCAAGACGATGCTGGGGGATTCGCTGTTCCGCGAGCAGTATCTCGACGCCGTCGCCGCGGTCATCAACGCGCAGGAAGCCGCCGGGCTCGACATTGTCACCGACGGCGACAGCCGCTTTGACCTCGCGGTCGGCGGCAAGTCGTGGTTCTTCTATCCGATCGAGCGATTGGGCGGGGTCAGCGGCCACCGCGATACCTCGCGCGGCTGGATGCAGCGACACGGGCTGCGGCCCGGCAAGATCCTGTGGGAGGTGCAGGAGGCCTATCAGCCGGGCGTGGTCAGCGAAAAGCTCGCCCGCGGGCCCCTCGAATACGCCGCGATCTGGCAGGTGGCGCAGCGCCTTTCCGACAGGCCGGTGAAGTTCGGCGCGATCTGTGCCCCGGCCCTCGCCAGCATGCTGTGGGACGAGCATTACCACGACGACAGGGCGCTGGTGCTCGATCTGTGCGACATCATGAACGCCGAGTTCAAGGAGCTGGCGGCCGCCGGCTGCCCGGTGATCCAGGTCGAGGAGCCGCGCCATCATGGCCTCTCGACCCTGCCGGACTGCACCGACGCGGACCTCGAATTCCAGACAGAGGCGTTCAACCGCCAGCTCAAGGGCGTCGCGGCCGAAATCTGGGTCCACACCTGCTGGGGCAACCCCAACCAGCAGCGCGTCTATTGGGAGGTGCCGAGCTACGAGCGCGCCTTGCCGCATCTGCTGCAGCTCGATTGCGACGTCATCACGTTCGAATGCGCCAGCAATGACGGCAAGGACCTGCCGCTGTTCGGCCGGTTCAAGACCGACAAGAAGATCGGCTTCGGCGTCGTCAACCACTGCAACACGGTCGTCGAGCCGGCCGAGCATGTCGCCGGCCTGATCAGGAAGGCATTGGAATACATCCCGCCCGAACGCCTCGTCGTCACCACCGATTGCGGCTTCGGGCGCGAGGGGTTGTCGCGCCGCATCGCCTACTACAAATGCGTCGCGCTGGTCGAGGGCACCAACATCGTGCGCCGCGAACTGGGTCTGCCCGAAGCCCATGTCCGCGCCGCCGACCCCCGCCTTTATTTCGCGACCGCCGGCCAGGGCTGACGGCGGCGGCGAGTGAATTGACAAGGGCGGCGCGGGGCGGGTCAACTGCGCCTTGGTTAACGAGAGAGGGCCGCACGATGGGCATGCTGGAGGGACGCGTTGCGATTTGCACCGGCGCGGCGCGCGGGGTCGGCGCCGAGGTCGCCAAGATGATGGCGGCGCACGGCGCCAAGGTCGTCGTTGTCGATCCCGGCGTCGGCGGCGCCGGCGAGGGTGGCGACGCGCGGCCGGCGCAGGTCACGGTCGACGAGATCAAGGCGGCCGGCGGCGAGGCGGTCGCCAATTTCGGCTCGGTCGCCAAGTTCGACGATTGCCTCCAGATGGTCAGCCAGGCGCGCGACATTTTCGGCGGGCTGCACATCGTGTTCAACGCCGCCGGCATCCTGCGCGACAAGATGTTTCACAACATGTTTCCCGAGGATTGGCAGGCGGTTATCGATGTCCACTTGACAGGCCACTTCAATGTCAACCGGGCGGCGATCAACCTGTTCCGCGAGCAGAATTACGGCCGTCTGATCCTGGTGTCGTCCACCTCGGGCCTCCTGGGCAATGTCGGCCAGGTCAATTACGGTTCGGCCAAGTTCGGCGTCGTCGCGATGGCGCGCATCATCGCGATGGAAAACCAGTCGCGCGGCATCACCGCCAATGTCATCGCGCCGTCCGCCGACACCCGCATGACGCGTTCGGTGCCGACCCCGAAGGACCCGGCGGCCGCGGCGATGCGCGAGGAGCGGCTGCGGCGCAGCCGGGCCGATGCGATCGCGCCGCTCTGCGTCTATCTCGCCTCCGAAGGGGCGGCGCACGTCAACGGCCAGGTGTTCCATCAGCGCGCCGCCGAACTGTCGCTTTACGGCCACATGCGCCCCGTTCGCATGGTGCATCACAATGGCGGGTGGACCCCGGAGCTGATCGCCGAGGTGGCGATGCCCTCGCTCGCCACCCAATTCACCTCGCTCGACTCGCGCAACACGCACGCCGGCCTGCCGATGGAGTAGGCGCGCCGTCCCCCTCACCCTTCCCTCTCCCCCATTGGGGGAGAGGGTTGCGCAGGGTTGGCGAGGCAACGCCGAGCCCACCCGGAGCTGGGTGAGGGGTGTTGCTTTACCGCTGGCGCTCGACCTGCGGGACGCCGCTCAAATCCTGCGACCATGGCAACGCCGAGCGATACCAGCCCTGCCGTGACGGCGTCAGCTCGGTGCGGCAGTCGAGGGTGCCGACGCGCAGGCCGTAGGAGCGTGGGTTGGCGTCGGTCGATGTCGCCCACAGCGGCGTGCCGCATTCGGGGCAGAAGCCGTGCGCGCGGTGGTTGCCGCTGTCGGCGGTCGTCTTGATGTAGGTCTTCGGCGCACCGCTCTTCAGCACGAAGGTGCCGGGCAGGCTGGCGACATTGACGCGGAACGCCGAGCCCGACAGCGTCTGGCAATCGGTGCAATGGCAGATCCTGACCTGGGCCGGGTCGATCTCCGCCTCGAAGCTGATGTTGCCGCAATGGCAGTGTCCGGTGACTTTCATGGCAATCTCCCAGTCCCGAAACCGTCATTCCGGGGCGGCCGAAGGCCGAACCCGGAATCCATATTCCACAAGCCGTGTTCATGGGTTCCGGGTTCTTGGCTGCGCCAAGCCCCGGAATGACACTGCCTGGGTCTCAAAACGCCCCGAGGCCGAGGATGCCGTCGACCGGGTCGAGGCCGGCGATGACGCGCTTGCCGATCAGGTCCTTCAGCGTCTCGGTGGTGCCGCCGCCGAGCGTGCCATAGCGCGCGCCGCGGTAGAAGCGCGATACCGGGAACTCGTCGGTGAAGCCATAGCCGCCATGCACCTGGATCGCCTCGCTGGTGACACGCAGCGCCATCTCGTTGACGGTGATCTTGGCGGCGGCGGCGAGCAGCGGGTCGGGGAACGGGTCGGCGCTGGCGCAGGCGCGGTAAAGGATCGAGCGGCTCGCCTCGATATCGCGGTACATCTCGGCGATCTTCCAGCGCATGCCCTGGAAATCGGCGACAGCGCGGCCGAACACCGCGCGCTCCTTGGCGTATTTGACGGCTTCCTCGAGGGCGCCCTCGGCGAGGCCCAGGGAGATCGACGGATTGAGACAGCGCTGCGTGTTGAAGGCGTTGAGCAGTTTGCGGAAACCGTCTTCCAGCACCAGGTTTTCGGGCGGCAGTTCGACATTCTCGAAGCGGATCTCATGCAGGTTTTCGCCGCCCAGCGTGTGGTAGCTGCCGGTCACCGAAAATCCGGGCGTGCCCTTCTCGACGAGGACGCAGCCGATGCCCTCGCGCCCGGGCTTTTTGTCGACGCGGGTGAAGACGACGAACATGCCGGCCTCCTCGGCGCGGCTGATCAGGGTCTTGACGCCGTTGAGGCGGAGCCGGTTGCCGACCCGGTCGACATTGGTCTTGTAGCTGGCGACGTCGGTGCCGGCGTCGGGCTCGGTCATGCAGATCGCCAGGAGGCACTCGCCGCTGCACACCGCCGGCAGGATGCGCCGCTTGATCGCCTCGGGCGCGTAGGTCGCGATGATGCGGGTCTGCACCCCGACTTCGCCGAGGACCGCCATCGCCGTCACGTAACAGGTCTTGGCAATCTCCTCGAGCACCAGCGCGGTATCGAACACCGGCAGCCCGAGCCCGCCATAGTCCTCCGGCACCGCCATGCCGAGGACGCCGAGCGCGGCCAGCGACTTCATGTTTTCCCACGGGAACGTGCCGTCCATATAGCGCGGCGCGCGCTCGCGGAACTCACCCTGCGCCAGCTCGCGGATCGTGTGGACAAACTGGCGCTGCTCGTCGCTCAGGGTCGGGAACACGGGCATTCTCCCACGGGCGCATTCTCCTTTAATCAGTCGGCGCCGCCGGGCCATTGCGCGTCGAGCAGATGGCGGATCGTGGCGCGCAATGCCTGTTGCGGCAGGGTCAGGCCGAGCCGCGCCATCGCATCGTCCCACGCCGTGGCGGCGTGCTGCAACGGTATCAGCGCCGGCCCGTCGCCGAGCCGGTCAAGCCACGACGACAAATCGCGCGAGGCCAGCAT
>DATLRS010000246.1:0-7733 GCA_035534535.1 Allostellaceae bacterium
ATTGCCTCGACATAGGCCGCGAACCGTGATTCGCTGCCGTCCACGCCCGATTCGAGACCCACGACCCGCCTCCACGAGTGAGAATCTCCATCCCTGACAAATCCGCGCCGAATCGGTCAAGAAGTTTATGACACAGTAAGACTAATGCCGTTCAATTTGTCGAGGTCCTGCGACGTTCTATGTTCCAGTTGGATAAGCAGATTAAGATCATGGGCTTGCTGAGTAATCGAATCTCTAGCTCTCTCTTCAGGCCAATGATTGGCCGGACTATTTTGTTCCCACAGAGTGTGTGGATTCGGAAGAGAGCGCAAATTTTGGACGTATGCATCATACGTATGCTCGGTAAGAGGCGCGTCGTTCCGTACCGTTAGCACTACATATCCATTTACCGTGCTGATTAGCTTTATGGTATAGAAGCCGCCTTTGCCCTTTGTAATAACTTCTCCAGCACGGTAGTCCCACCCGTTTCCTGCAGGACACCACGCCACTACCTCTTGCGCCGAGGTTGGCATTTGGGAGACGAGAGATGCAGCCTGCTGCCGAAGCTTCGATAGTCTTGCCTGCATTGCTTTTATGCTTCCTTCACTCGCACCAAGCGCTAAGTCAAAGAACCGCCTGTAGTCTAGGAAGACTCGTCTCTTGTCTGCGTCATAGGGATAAGGATGACTTGAGTGCAGATAAATTATGGCGTAAGTTGCCGCTTCAAGGTATGCGATATCAGGAACAACGGCATAGGGAACCTGGGGGGTGGTTTGATAAGATGCCGCTGTGATGCCTGCCATTATTCGCGTGAGGTCCCGGATGGCTCGCTCACGGTTATGATTACTCACTGTAATCTCGTCCCAATTATCTCGTACATCAGTCAATATGGCGGCCTCCCTATCTTGATAAAGCCGAAGCGGAACCCTTCGTATATCTTGGTCTAGGAACACAGACATCTCGATTAGGCGCCTGGACAATTCGCTTAGCTTAGTGTTTATGGCGGCCAGTTCGTTGAAAATCTGGCGCCTAAACTCCTCAGTTTGGTTTTCTCGATTATGCGCAGCCTGCTGTTTCTGCTGTGCTTGTATATAGGCTTTGAAAATCCCGATGCCAATTGAGACTGGATCGGTTTGGGCTACTGCGAGCGAAGGAGTTGCCGTCGCCACTGTCAGTAAAACCGCCACGGCCGCTAGAGTGAATCGGAGTCGCCCGCTCATCGCAACGTCACCTTCCTTTGTCGGACATTACAAGATGGGATCTAGAAATGTTAGCGCACTATATCGAATCGTTCGTGTATTCCGATATTCTGATATCGGACTCTTCGGTGCCTCAAGTGTCGTCTTTGCTACGCCGCCCGCGTACCATTGCGCGGCCCCAGGCACTCTTTTTCACTTAGGCAGGTGATGCATTGACTCCAAACTGGGCAGGTCTCTGGCAACAATGGCGTGGGCTTGAGCATTTTGTCCAAGGACGTGGAAGTCAAGCGGTGCGAGAAAGTGGTCACGAAACCAATTACAATCGGTTTTCGAATCCTCGTGTGAGGGTACCGCTATGGGCCACGTCTTCTCCGGCAAGGTCTTTTCGTGCGCCCCCTCCTTTCGTGAAAGGTCGCGTACCAATTCTCCGTTCCTAATCCTTGCAGAGCACGATAAGTTGCCTGAAAAGAACGTGGCATTGCCACTTTCGCACAGCTCTTGCTCTGCCTCCGCTTTATATTTAACAACGTACGTTATATGATTCCCGCTCTGCTGCATTTCGAAGGTTTTCGAGGTGATTGGCCAGCTGGCGCGTTGCCAGCCGCGACATTCAGTGGCCGACGCTCCTGCCGAGTACACTACGAAAGCGGTTAGCGTGACGAAAAACGCGAAATTTCTCACCTTGCCCTCCCGACGCAGATTTTGGCAATTCCAAATTGGACTTTACCGGAGAATCAAGGTTTCGTCAACCTCGTTATTATGCTCGTTCCATGCCTGCCCCGCGAACCGCGCATCCGGCGCCCGGCGCGGGATGCGGAAGCCGCCGCGGCCGGTTCACGCTGAATATGCTGAAGATAAGCTCGCCGGCGGCAGTCGTCCTATCGATCGGATCGCACAGCGAGCGGAATCCGACGCCGCGCGCCTCGAACGCGCCGATGAGCTCGATCAGCTGGGCCACTGACCGGCCGAGCCGGTCCAGGTGCCGCGCGATCGGCGTATCGCCCGGTCGGAGGTCACTGAGCGCGTTCGCGAGCTCGGGCCGGTCCGCGCGCGAGCCCGACGCGATCTCGGTGAAGATGCACGTGCAGCCCGCGGCCTCGAGGGCTTCGATCTGCATGGCGGCATCCTGATCGCGCGTCGAGACATGGCGTAGCCGATTAGCATGCCGCACGCATCTGGCGCAGCGGTCTGAGCCGGCCGCTTCTTCCTGGCGATCACCGCAGTCGCGCTCATCGGCTGTGCCCCTGATAGGATGACCGCCACGACCGTCCTACGTGGCGCCTGATCTTCCAGGGCGCCGGCGCGCCCGCATCGCCCTGAGCACCAGCGCCGGCCATTCCTCCGGCCGGCACACGCTCCTCTATCACGACGTCGAACAGCGCCGCGGTTTCGGCGTTCGGCACGATCCCGGCCGGAATGAACGAAATGCCCTCCCGGTACGCGTAAGGCGGAATCGCAACTTTCAGGGGGCATGTTGTCGAATAAAATCAGCAAGATGTCACCCGTCCGCCCGGCAGGACGCTTTCGTGCTGATAGCGCATGGAAGGGGCGAATTCCGACTTGTTCTTCCTGATCTGTCTGCCCTGTGTTCGCTGCCTGTCCCGGTATGCGTACCAGGAGCGCGTTTCGTTAGTTCTGGCCGGAATACCTATGCCACGCTTAGCGGAATCGATCCGGCGACGGACCATGCTGTCCGGCGTCGCTGCCGCGGCCGGACTGCTCCCGGTGCTCGGCGCGCGGGCGCAAACTGTGTCGACGCCGCGATACGGCACCACCCAACGGGACCACGGTCCGTTATCGCGACCGACCCCACTACGGACACGACTGTTCCAACTGCCGGTTCTTCGTTCCGGCCGCCGATCTGACGCAGCCGGGGCACTGCCAGGTCGTCGCCGGTCTGGTCAGCCCGCATGGCTGGTGCGACGTCTTGGGCCCGACGAGCTGAGGCCGGGCGCGGCCTCGTACCGGCTCCGGATCGCCGCCGGCAGCGCGTCGTGCCAAGCCCGGGCGATGAAGGTTACGCCCATCGCCGCTCCGCTACCCGGCAAGAACCCGTTCGGTACTGCGTTCGCGGGCAGGTCGGCCGGCGCCCCGACGGCACCCCCCGGCTAGACGATCGTGCGCAGGATGTGGCGCTGGTTGCTCGTATAGGGCCGGACCTCCGTCGGCCAGCGGCCCAACTCCACCGCCTCGGCCCAGGCGGCGCTGGTCAGGACGGCGGGATCGTCGATTTCATAGAGCGCCACGTAGCGCGGCGCCCCCTCGCCGGTCAGCGGCTTCGGCTCGCCGCCGATGGTGACGCTGGCGGGCTGGGTGCGCAGCCGGGTCACCGCGCGCACGCCTGGGACCTTGAGCAGGTTCGGCACGTGCTCGCGATCATAGACCTCGTTGAACAGCGCCTCCTTGTCCGGGGTCACGTCCATGCTGACGATGAAGACGTATCGCGTCGTGACCGGCATCCGGGCCCTCCTTCGCTGCTGCGCGCGTCACCGCCAGCCTATCCGGACCGGCCGGTCTGGGCTATCCCTCGCGCTGCAACCGGGATACCGAAACCGGAGCTGAACTCTCGCCGGGACGCCGCGCGTCCGCCTGGGGGTGGCCATGTCGTTCGCGATCCGCAACACCGGACCGTTCCCGCACCAGACCCACACGCCGCCGCGCCGGCGGGCCGAGGCCTTCTGACATGCCCGATACCGCCCCGCCCGCCCGTCCGACCCAATCCGCCCGCGACCGCACCCGCTGGGTGCGGGGGGAGGGGCGCTACGTCGCCGATTTGCCCGCCGTCGACGCGCTCGCCGCCGCCTTCCTGCGCGCGCCCCTCGCCCACGCCGAGATCACCGCCATAGACACCGCGCCGGCGCGGGCGATCCCAGGCGTGGTCGCGGTGCTGACGGGGGAGGATTGCCGCACCGCCGGGCTCGCCAATTTCCGCGGCCTGATGCCCTACGGCGCCGATGGCCCGCGCCCGCTGGTGGTGCCGCGCCGGCCGGTGCTGGCCGAAGGCCGGGTGCGCCACGTCGGCGAGCTGGTCGCCTGCGTGATCGCCGAGACCGCGGCGCTCGCCGCCGATGCGGCGGAGGCGATCGACGTGCGCTATCGCAAGCTTCCCGCCGTGGTGGGGATCGCTGCCGCCACCAGGGCGCCGGCGATCCACCCCGAAGCGCCCGGCAACCTCGCCTTCCGCCACCAGGCCGGCGACGCCGCCGCGGTCGGCGCGGCCGTCGCCGCCGCCGCGCATGTCGTCACCGCCGAACTGACCCTGCCGCGCCTGGCGCCGACCACGATGGAGCCGGGCGGGTCGATCGCCCGCTACGACGCCGGCCGCGACGTCTATCAGCTCGTCACCCCGCACCAGGGCATCAACGAGATTCGGCTCGACCTCGCAACCGTGCTGGACGTGCCAATCGAGCGGATCGAGGTCACGCTGCCCGACGTCGGCGGCGGCTTCGGCCTGCGCAGTCCGGCGACGCCCGAACAGGTCGCGCTGCTGCTGGCCGCGCGCCGCACCGGGCGGGCGGTGCGCTGGGTCGCGACCCGCAGCGAGGCCTTCGTTGCCGACAACCACGGCCGCAGCACGCGGCTGCGCGGCCGCCTCGCGCTCGACGACGCCGGCCGGTTCACCGCGCTGGAGTTCGATTTCGACGTCGATCTCGGCGCCTATGTCGGCACCGTCGGCGCGCTGGTGAACGTGCACAACCCGTTGCAGTCCGGCACCGGTACCTATGCGATCCCGGTGGTGCTGGCGCGGTTCGCGCAGTATTTCACCAATTGCGGGCCGATCGGGCCGTATCGCGGCGCCGGCCGGCCGGACATGGCGCTGCTGCTCGAATGCCTGGTCGAGCGCGCGGCAGCCGTGCTGGGTGTCGATCCGCTGGTGCTGCGCGCCGCAAACGCCGTCCCGGCCGCCGCCTTCCCGTACCGCACCGCGCTCGGCGCGCTGTACGACAGCGCCGACTACGCGGCGCTGATCGCCGCGTTGCGCGCCGCCGCCGGCAGCGACGCGGCGGCGCGGCGGGCGGCGGCGGCGCAGCGCGGCCGGCTGTTCGGGCGCGGCTTCGCACTGTTCACTGAGATCGCCGGCGGCGGCGCAACCCCGCGCGACGAGGCGCGCGTCAGCCTCGACCTGGTTGACGGCCGCGTCACCGCGACGATCGAGACCGTCACCGGCGGCAGCGGCCAGAGCCAGGCCGAAACCTACGCGCTCGTGCTGGCAGGGCGGATCGGCATCGATCCGGCCGACGTCACGCTGCAGGCAAGCCCGCCGCAGTCGCGCCTGCAGGGCGCCGGGTCGATCGGCTCGCGCTCGACCGTCGCGGTCGGCAACGCGGTCGCCCGCGCCGGCGCGCAGCTCGCCGAGCGCCTGCGCGCACAGGCCGGACTGCGTGCCAATGCCGCCCCGGCCGAGCTCGTGATCACGCCGGACGTGGTCGCGCGCGCCGATGGCAGCGTGGTGATGACCCTGGCCGAGGCCGTCGCCGCCGCCACCGCCGACGGCAGCATGCTGGTTGAAACGGGCGCGATGCCGGTTGCCGCCACGTTTCCCTCCGGCTGCCACCTGGCCGAGGTCGAGATCGATCCGGACACCGGGGCGCTGGCGCTGACCCGCTATGTCGCCATCGACGACGCCGGCGTGGTGCTGAACCCGCGCGTCGCCGCCGGCCAGTTGCAGGGCGGGATCGTGCAGGGGCTCGGCGAGGTGCTCGGCGAGGGGATGCGCTACGACGCCGCCGGCCAGCCGCTGACCGGCAGCTTCATGGACTACGCCATGCCGCGCGCCGACCAGATGCCCGGGTTCGAGCTGGAGGACCGGCAGACGCCCTCGCCGCACAACCCGCTCGGCGTGAAAGGCCTCGGCGAGGCGGGCACCACGGGCGCGCTCGCCGCAGCGGCCAACGCGGTGGCGGACGCGCTGCGCGCGGTCGGCGCCCCGCTGCCGGATCTGCCGTGCACGCCGGAGCGCATCTGGGCGGCGTTGGCCGCGGCGCGGCGCGCGGGCTGACCCGCCGGCGCGTTCTGGCCGCGTCGGGTTCGTGCTAAGCCGTCTCGCGAGCAACCGCCGGGGCAACCGGCGCCGCTCCGGCGAACCCCGCCGGCCGAGTCAGCAGGGAACGTCCGATGACCGACCGTGCACTCACCCCGCCCGAGCCGCCGCACCGCGCCGTCACCCCGGTCGGCCTCAACCACCTGGTCCTGAACGTGCGCGACATCGAGGAATCGCATCGGTTCTGGACCGAGATCCTCGGCTTCCGCCAGGTCGGCGAGCTGCACGCTTCGGCGCAGCGGCCGAACCGGCCGAAGATGCGCTTCTACAGCGGCGACCGCGCCGGCGGCACGCACCACCACGACATCGCCCTGGTGGAGAACCCGGACCTGCCAGCCCCGCCGGCGGAGTGGCGCATCTTCGGCATGCCGTGCGCGGTCAACCATATCGCGATCGCGCTGCCGAGCCGCGAGGCCTGGCTCGACCAGCTCGCCTTCCTGCAGGCCCGCGGCGTGACACTTTGGCGCCGATCCACAAGGTGCCTATCGGCTGACGTTCGCCGGCACCGGAACGATTGAGATTTATTTGCCACCGAGATTCTCCTCCAGATTCTCGCGGGCGGTCTCCGCCTCCAGATCCGGCGGCTCGGGTTTCCCGACCACGACTCCCGGCGGCGCGGAGTCCCCGGCGTCTATGTTACGACGCTGCGTACGCCGGTGATCTTTCGGTGATGCCGCGGCCTGACCTCCCCCGGTAGCGGTCCCTTGCTCGGTCAGCTGCTTGTCGAGCCGCGCTACCTGATCTTCCAGTTCCGCGATCCGGGCGGCGGCCGTCTTGGCCGCCCGGCCGGCCTCTCTGCTCTTGGTGCGCAGAGTCGCGTTGGCACGCTCAAGTTTCTCCACTTGGGCGCGCAACTCGTCCTTGCTGACCTTCGGAGCGGGGGCCGGCACGGCCGGCGCTCGTTTTGGGGCCGCGGCGGTTCTTGCAACCGGAGAGCCTTTGGTCTTTGCTCCGGTCTTCGCGGCTGTGGCTACCGGGCGCCCCGGCTTACGTCCCCGGCCTGCCGGCTTTGTGGTTTTCGTTTTCTTGGCGGCCCGCGCCATGATTCTCAACTCCTCTGAACCGAAGATGAAGAGCCGCCTCGACGCAGCCCTCCGAGGCAATTCTTTGACACCGAGCGTTAGCCCACGAGCGCGTCCTTCACCTGCTTTGCCGGTGTGAAGGCGAGCTTGCGCGAGGCGGCGATCTCGATGGTCTCGCCTGTGCCCGGATTGCGGCCTTGACGCGCCGGGCTGTCCTTCACCTTGAACTTGCCGAAGCCGGGGAGATTGACCTCCTCCCCCTTCTTCGCGGCTCCCACGATGCCGGCGAGGACCGCGTCAACGGCCTTCTTGGCGGAACTCTTTTCTACACCCGCCTCGCTCGCCACGTAATCGATCAATTCAGCTGTCTTCACTGTCGTCTTCCTGTGTTGTGCGGGGCGCCACAAAGCATGTGAGCGACCGGATGTCACCTGCAGCATGAAGCGTCAGCCCAGCATGAGTTGCCCTTGCCGATCGCCTCCTCGGTCCTAG
>DATLRS010000247.1:0-15941 GCA_035534535.1 Allostellaceae bacterium
TGCATACAACAGGTCGATGGTCGCCGGGTCGACCAGCGAATTGAGCTTGGCCCAGATCTGCGCCGGCTTGCCGGCCTTGGCGTTGGCGATCTCGCCCTCGATCAGTTCGGCGATGCGGGCCCGCAGGTTGATCGGCGCCACCGCGATCTTTTCGAGACTGGCCGGACGGGCGTTGCTGGTCATGAAATTGAACAGCCGCGCCGCGTCGCGGCACAGCGCCGGGTCGCAGGTGAAAAACGACAGGTCGGTGTAAACCTTGGCGGTGTAGGGGTGGTAGTTGCCGGTGCCGAAATGCACGTAGGAGCGCAGCTCGCCGCCCTCGCGGCGCACGACCAGCGATACCTTGGCGTGCGTTTTCAGCCGCAGGAAGCCGTAGACGACCTGGACGCCGGCGCGCTCCAATTCGTGCGCCCAGCGGATGTTGGCTTCCTCGTCGAAGCGCGCCTTCAGTTCGATCATCGCGGTGACCGATTTGCCGGCCTCGGCCGCCTCGGTCAGCTCCTTGACGATCGGGCTGTCCTCGCTGGTGCGGTAAAGCGTCTGCTTGATCGCGACGACCGCCGGGTCGCGCGCCGCCTGGCGGAGAAACTGGACGACGACGTCGAAGCTCTCATAGGGATGATGAACGACGATGTCCTTCTGCCGGATCGCGGCAAAACAATCCCCGCCGAAATCGCGGATGCGCTCGGGAAAGCGCGCGACGTACGGGGTGAAGACGAGATCGGGCCGCTCGTCGGGGATGATCAGCTGCGTCGTGTCGCCGAGCCCGAGGATGCCTTCGGTCGCGAAGACTTCGGCCGGCGCAGCGTCGAGCTTCTCGCTGAGGAACGCGCGCAGCTGGGCCGGCATCCGCGCGTCGACGGCAAGATGGATGATATGGCCGCGCCGCCGCCGCTTGAGCGCGGTTTCGAACAGCCGCACCAGATCTTCCGCCTCCTCCTCAATCTCGACCTCGCTGTCGCGCAGCGCGCGAAAGACGCCCTGCGCGATCACCGCAAAACCGGGAAACAGATGATCGAGAAACAGCGCCAGCATGTGCTCGACCGGCAGAAAGCGGATGCGCGCCCCGGGCAGGCGGATGAAACGGTCGATCGAGGCGGGGATCAGGATCAGCGCCTGCAGCCGGACATTGTCGGCGACCCGTTCGAGCTGCAGCGCGAGGCCGAACCCGCGATTGGCGACAAACGGAAAAGGATGCGCCGGATCCATCGCCAGCGGCGTCAGCACCGGGAAGATGTCGGCCATGAAGTGGCCTTCGAGCCAGGCGCGGTCGCCGGGTTCGAGATCGGTGGGGTCGATGACCGCGACACCCGCCTCGCCGAGCTGCTGCCTGAGCGCCAGCCAGCCGACCTGCTGCGCCGCCATCAGCGCGCCGGCGCGCTCGTGGATCGCCTCCAATTGCTGCACCGGGGTCAGCCCGTCCTGGCTGACGGTCTTGATGCCGGCGAGGTATTGGCCCTTCAGCCCGGCGACCCGGACCATGTAGAACTCGTCGAGGTTGTTGGCCGAAATCGACAGGAAGCGCAGCCGTTCGAGCAGCGGGTGGTGGCGGTTCTCCGCCTCGGCCAGAACCCGCTCGTTGAAGGCGAGCCAGGACAGCTCGCGGTTGATGAAACGCGCCGGCGAAACCGGATCGACCGGGCGAAAATCGACGATCTGCGCGCTACCTGTCACGCGGGCCTCCTGCCGCCGCCGCTGCTATGGCGGCCGCCGGCGACGATTTTACGCCTGTCACCCGCCCGGTGTCATGCGCCACCCCGCTAAGCGCCATGGCCCCCGCCCGGCGCAATGTGTAAAACCCTGGCCAGGCAACGGCGGTGCGGGAGGAAGCGGATGATTCGGGCGGCGATTGTCGGAATCGGGCGGTGGGGCCGCACCCTGGTCGGGGCGGCACAGGGCAAGAGCGATGCCTTCCGCTTCACCGCCGGGTACAACCGCACCCGCGCCAATGCCGAAGCGTTCTGCGCCGAGCACGATATCGCGCTGCAGGACGGCCTCGACCAGATCCTCGCCGACCCGGCGATCGACGCGGTCGTGTTTGCGACGCCGCATAGCGAGCATGGACCGCAGGTCGAGCGCGCCGCGGCGGCGGGGAAGCATGTCTTTATGGAAAAGCCGTTCACCCTCGACCGGAAGAGCGCGGGGCGCGCACTCGACGCGGTGGCGCGCGCCGGCATCGTGCTCGCCGTCGCCTATCCGCGCCGCTTCCATCCCGGCATGAAGGAATTGAAGGCCCGCCTTGAGGACGGGCGTCTCGGCACGATCGCGCATTGTTATGGCGAGCAGAACGGCCCGGCCGGCCTCTTGATGAACCCCACGTCCTGGCGCGCCGACCCGGCGGAGGCGCCGGCCGGCGGGATGACCGCGATGGGCGTCCACAATCTCGATGCGATGATCCACCTGTTCGGCCCGATCGACGAGGTCTATGCGACGAGCCTCAAGCGCGCCATCACCTACGACGCCGAGGACACCACCAGCGTCATGTTCGGCTTTGCGGGCGGCATGTCGGCGAGCCTGCTCTCCTGTCTCGCCACCGCGGTCAGCTACCGGCTCGCGGTGTTCGGCAGCACGGGCTGCGCCGAGCTGGTGACGCCGCAGCTCGATTTCCGTTTCACCGCGACCCCGCCGTCGATGCCGTCCGGCCGCCACACGCAGCCGGCCCCAGAGACCATCGAATATCGCGGGTTCAACCCGATTCTGGCCGAACTCGAAGCCTTCGCCGCGGCGATCCGCGGCGAAGCGGCCTACCCGATCCCGGCTGACGAGGTGCTGCACGGCGTCGCCGCCTTCGAGGCGATCGTGCGCTCGGCGGCGACGCATAAGCCGGTCAAGGTTGCGCGCGACTGAACTCCACCAACGAGGAACCCCCGATGCCCGTCACCGTACTTTTCCCCGAGGCCCGCCAGCTGCCCGACGATCTCGAACGCGAGGTGTTCGGCTCCGATCTGCGCATCGTCAAGCGCGATCACGCGACGCTCGCGGAGCTGTCCGACGCCGACTGCGCCGAAGCCGACGGGCTGATGATCCTGGGTTTCCCGGTGACGGGCGCCGATCTGCGGCGGTTTCCGCGGCTGCGCGCGATCGTCCGGATGGGGGTCGGCTACGACAAGCTTGACCGCCCGGCCGCCGCTGCGCGTAACATCCTCGTCTGCAACGTCCCCGATTACGGGACGACCGAGGTCGCCGACCACGCGATCGCGCTGGCGTTGACCCTGCGCCGCGGCATCCTGTTGCACCACGAGATGCAGCGGCACGACCCGCCGGCGCCGTTCCGCTCGTTCCAGCATCCGCTGATCCAGCGCTTGGGCATGCAGACATTCGGCATCATCGGGCTCGGCCGCATCGGCACCGCCGTGGCGTTGCGCGCCAAGGCGTTCAACTTCCGCGTCGTGTTCTACGATCCGCATCTGCCGAACGGGGTCGAACTCTCGCTCGGCATCAGCCGCGCCGCGAGCCTCGAAGACCTGTTGCGCCAGACCGACACCCTGTCGATCCACGCGCCGCTGACGCCGGAAACCAGCGGCATGCTCGGCCGCGAGCAGCTTTCATTGCTGCGGCCGGGCGCGGTGGTGGTCAACGACGCGCGCGGGCCGATCATCGATCTCGACGCGCTCGCCGACCTGTTGCGCAGCGGCCATATCGCCGGCGCCGGGCTCGACGTCCTGCCGGTCGAGCCGCCGGTCGAGCCGATCCCGGAATTGCTGCGCGCCTACCGCGCCCGCGAAGCGTGGCTCGAAGGGCGCCTCGTCATCACCCCGCATTCGGCCTGGCTGACGCCGCATTCGTGGGAGGATACGCGCCGCAAATCGGCCGAGACGATGCGCGCGGCGCTGCTCACCAACCGGCCGCAGAACGTGATCACGCCGGACATGTTCTAGGCGCCGGCCCCGGCGGCGGTATACGGCGATGCACCACCTCCATCTGCTGCGCCACGCCAAGTCCGATCAGGATGCCGGGGTCGAGGACCATGAGCGGCCGTTGAGCCGGAGCGGGCGCGAGACGGCGCGCCGCGTCGGCGAGGGCCTGCCGGCAGCGCTCGGCACGCTCGATCTGGTGCTGTGCTCGACCGCCTTGCGGACGCGGCAGACCGCGGCGCTGGCGCTCTCCGGCTTCGCCGTGCCGCCGCCTATCCTCTACGAGGACGCGCTCTATCTGGCCGGCAGCGGGGCCTTGCTGCGCCGCCTGCGCCGCCTCGCCGAAGACGCCGGCACGGTGCTGCTGATCGGCCACAATCCGGGGCTGCGCGAGTTGGCAATCACGCTCGCCTCACCCGATTCGCCGCGCCATCGCGCGCTCGCCTCGGGCAAGTTTCCGACGAGCGCGCGCGCCAGCTTGGCGATCCAATCGCCGTGGGCAACCCTCGACCGCACGCGCCACAAGCTGGTCGCCTACGTGACGCCCAAATCGCTCGGCAAGGAGGATTGATCGGCCGCCTCGGCCAGCACCCGGCGGGCCAGCGCGACGGTGACCGGGCGGCCGAGGCTGAGCGCCAGGCGATCGAGCCGCTCGACGAGACCGGCCGCGGCGGCGAACGAACGCTCCATCCGGGGCAGCACAAAGCCGATCACCTCGGGTGCCACGCGCACCTGGCGATCGGCGAAATGCTTGACCAGCACCGCGGCGAGCAGCGCGTCGTCGGGGGCGCCGATCGCCGCCGCCGGGGCGGCGCGCAGCCGCGAGGCGAGATCGGGCAGCCTGATGCCCCACGCCGCCGGCGCCGCACGCGCGACGATCAGCACGCTGGCGCCGCGCTCGACGCAGCAATTGTAGAGGTGCAGCAGGGTCTGCTCCGGGGCGCGCTCGGCGTCGTCGACCGCCACCGCGGGCGAGCGCGCCATTGCGTCGGGCGCCGACCCGGCGACCATCTCGCCGGCGACCAGCAGGCCGCCGCTGCGCTCGCGCCAGAGCCCGGCGAGGTGGCTTTTCCCCGAGCGCGCCGGGCCGTGCAGCACGAGCGCCGGCGCCGGCCAGTCGGGCCACCGCTCGATCCATTGCAGCGCTGCGCTATTACAGGCAGAGACCAGAAAATCGCCGCGGCCGAGCGCCGTGTCGTGCGGCAGATCGATTGCCAATTGCCGCGTCATTGCACACGCGTCAAATTGGGCACCGTCTCGCTCTCGCTCTGACGCGAATCGTAGAGGGAGCTGTGACGATAGCGGCCGAGCGCAAAGCGCGCGAGGACGCCGATGACGGCGGCCGTCGGCACCGCCACCAGCACGCCGACAAACCCGTACAGCGCGCCGCCGGCGAACAGCGCGAAAATCACCCATACCGGATGGAGATGCACGCGGTTGCCGAGCAGCTTTGGCGTCAGGAAATTGGCCTCGGCGAGCTGGCCGACCGCAAAGATCGCGATGACGACCAGGATCTCGGTCCAGCTGCCGTATTGCGAGGCGGCCAGGCCGATCGCCAGGATAAACCCGGTCGTCACGCCGAGCATCGGAATGATCGCCAGCACGCCGATCAGGAGGCCGAGAGCGAGGCCCGAACGCAACCCCGCCACGCTCAGCGCGATCGCGTAATAGACCGCCAGGATCAGACAGATCAGCGCCTGGCCGTGGACGAAGCCGACCAGCGTGTCGCTGACCAGCCGCGCCTGGCCGCGTACCGTCTCCAGCGACTGCCGCGGCAGATAGGCATCGACCTCGGCCACCATCTTTTCCCAATCGCGCAGCAGCAAAAACGTGACGATCGGCGTCACCACGACGAGCGACAGGATGCTGAGGATCGCGAGGCTGCCGGTTATCATGCTCTGCAACAGCCCGGCAATCCAGGTTACCGCCTCGGCCAGCTTGGCGCTGAGCAGATCGCGCACCTTGGTCACGTCCTCGGCCGGCAGATGCTGCTGCAGCAGCTGGATCAGGTTGCCGAGCTGCCGCTGAAGCGCGGCGACAAGGTTGGGGACGCGGTTGATCAGCTCGACGATCTGCCCCTGGATAAGCGGCACCAGGATCACCAGGATGCCGGCGAGGCTCAGCAGAAAGAGGCTCAGGACCAGGAGGCTCGCCAGGCTGCGACGGACCCCCCAGCGGTCGAGGCGGGCCACCGCCGGCGCCAGGATGTAGGCCAGCGCGAAGCCCGTCGCGAACGGCATCAGGATGGCCTCGACCAGGCCCAGCGCAAAAACGGCGAACAGTAGCAGACCGAGCCAGAACAGCAGGCGGTAAGCCCGCGGGCTCACAATGCCTGTTCCGAACTCGACAAGAGCCGCGCCCAGCGCATCAGGTAGCAAACGGCGGACAACACCGTCGTCGCCGCCGCCGCCGCCATCAACAGCCATGTCGCCAGACCGGCCGGGATGCCGAGACCCAGCCGGGCGAGGACAAACCCGACCAGGGTGATCTGGACCAGCGTGTTGACCTTGCTGATATAGAGCGGGTCGAACTGTTTCGGGGCCGCGGTGGCCTGGATCAGCAAGAAGCCGAGCACGATGACGACATCGCGCAGGACGACGATAGAAACCAGCAGGGTCGGCAACTGGGCGACGAGCCAGAGGCTGATATAGACGCCGGCAAGCAGCGCTTTGTCAGCCGCCGGATCGAGCAGGGCGCCGAGGCGGGTGCGACGGTCGAATCGCTTGGCGATATAGCCGTCGAGCGCGTCCGACAGCCCGGCCGCGCCAAACAGCCAGAACGCGACGCCGTATCTCTCCTCGAAGATCAGCCAGATCGCCACCGGCACCGAGCAGAGCCGCGCCAGCGTGATCAGGTTGGGCAGGTTCAGGTCCTGGCTCAATACCGACAACCGGGCGATCACGCGCGATGCGGGCAGTTCGGGGCGAGGGGTGATTTCCGGGACCATGGCGCAGCGAACTCGACGGCGCCCGCTTCAAGGCACGCGATCGGGGTTGCTGCGCGCGAGCCGCCACGTCGCGCCACCCGGCGTCAGCGCCAGGTCGATCCCGGCGAGACTGGTCTTCAACTGGTCGATGCTGCCGACATAGCCGATCTCGATCGTCGCCTCCTGACGCGACAGGGCCACCAGTGCGATGCTGCGGATCGTCGGCACGGCGGCGAGGCGCTGGCGCGCGCGCACCCAGTCGTCGAGGCCGGTGATCGGCAGGATCGCGGTCAACGTTCCGCGCTGATCGTAGCCTGCCGGCACGCCCTTGCGCCAGCCGCTCTCGATGCCCGCGACGGTTGCCGCCGCCGCCCGGTGCAGCAGATCGGTCACGCTCTCGCCGGGGTTGGCGTCGAGCGGCACGGCGTGGGTAGCGACGCGCTGGCCGTCGTGATAGCGCCACACCGTGACATCGACCCCGGCTGGAACCCCGGCTGGAACCCCGGCTGGAACCCCGGCTGGAACCCCGGCTGGAACCCCGGCTGACCCCTCACCCGGCCCGCGAATCGCCGCCAGCGCGACGACCGCATCGCCGCCGCCATTGCGCTGGGCGATCGCGGCGATCCCGGCAGCATCGCCGGCCCGCGCCTTCTCGGCATCGATCGCCGCGATATCGCCGACATCGCCCAGCGGCACGACGAGCGGCACGACGAGCGGCACGGGTCCCGCCGCAGCCGGCAGATTCTGCCAGGCATCGCGCCACGGATTGGGGTCTTCCCAGAGCGTCGAGGTCGCGCCCACCTGATAGACCGGGATCACGGTCACCGGCTTTGCCGGCGGGGCGGCAACCGCGATGCCGGCATTGCTCATCAGTCGCTGGATGCCGGCAGCCCGGAAATTGAACGTGTAGTCGGCGACGTAGCGGACCGCCGACATCCGCTCGTTCGCCACCTCAAAGCTTGTGACGAGGTCGGTGATCGCGTCGTCGTCAAGCTTCGGCAGCCTGACCGGGGCGCCGCCGGACAGGCGCTCGACGAGCGCGGCGAGGGCGCGGCGCTGGCCGTCGAGGCGCGCCATCTCGCGGGCCTTGATCACGGTGTCGGCGGTGGCATCGACCGTGACCGTCGCGGCGTACGGATCGGCGTCCGCCGCCGGGGCCGGCCGGGCGACGATGCCGAGCGCCAGCACGACGAGCAGAACCGCGCCGGCACCCCGCCATCCGTAACGCTCGCCGGTCCTCACCCGCCCCAGCGGCAAGCTCATTGCAAACCGCCCCCGATCCCTTATCGTCGCGGCAGCCCGGCCGCACCGATCGGTGATAGCGCAGTTTTGCCCGGGAAGCCATCAACAGCAGCCCTGCCGCGCGTTCCGGCCGGCGAGGCGGAGGCGCCATGGCACGGCTCAAGGTCGGCGTTCTGATTTCCGGCCGCGGCTCAAACCTGCAGGCGCTGCTCGACGCCACCGCCGACCCGGCCTATCCCGCCGAAATCGCGATCGTCATCAGCAACCGCCCCGACGCACCGGGGCTGCTGCGCGCCGCGCGCGCCGGCATCGCCCATCACGCCGTCGCGCATTCGAGCCGGCCGGCATTCGCCGCGCAAGCTGATGCGCTACTGCGGCAAAGCGGCGCACAACTGGTCGCGCTGGCGGGCTTCATGCGCATCCTCGACACCGAATTCGTCGATTCCTGGCGCGACCGGCTGGTCAACATCCACCCCTCGCTGTTGCCGGCCTTCCCGGGGCTCCATCCGCAGCGTCAGGCGCTCGCTGCCGGGGTCAAGTTTTCCGGCTGCACCGTGCATTTCGTACGCGCCGAAGTGGATAGCGGCCCGATCGTCGCCCAGGCGGTCGTGCCGGTGCACCCCGATGACGACGAAGCGCGCCTCGCCGCCCGCATCCTCGCCGCCGAGCATCGGCTCTATCCGCTGGCGGTGCGGCTGTTCGCGTTGGGACGGCTGCACCTCCGCGGCAACACCGTCGCGGTCACTGGCGCGGTCGCCGGCGCGGTCGCCGGTGCGGTCACTGGCGCGGTCGCCGGTGCGCCCGACAGCATGCTGTTCAACCCGCCGGAGGCGCTTGCCTCTGCGAGCGGTTAGGCTATACCTCGCGGCAACAGACCCCAACCGGCGAGGCGCCCATGACCGTAATGGATCCGGAATTCGAACGGCACCGCCGCACCTGGATCGGCTTTACCCGGTTCATCAAATTCGGGGCGCTGACGGTCGTCATCATCCTTGTCGGGCTGGCCTGGGGTCTGCTGTAGCAGGCCCGGCCGGCCGCCCGCCGGCTCTCAGGGACAGATCTCGACCGCGGCGAAAAAGAAGCCGATTTCCTGCGCCGCATTGTCCGGCGAATCGGAGCCGTGCACCGAGTTGGCCTCGATCGACTCGGCGAA
This sequence comes from Allostellaceae bacterium, assembly GCA_035534535.1. Classification (GTDB taxonomy): domain Bacteria; phylum Pseudomonadota; class Alphaproteobacteria; order ATCC43930; family CGMCC-115725; genus DATARH01. Next base: position 9,176 of record DATLRS010000247.1, read on the forward strand.
ATCCTTGCGGATCGTGCCCGTGGCGGCCTTGGCGGGGTCGGTGGCGCCCATCACCTCGCGGTTTTTCGCGACGGCATCCTCGCCTTCCAGCACCTGCACGACCACCGGCCCCGAAATCATGAAGTCGACGAGGCTGCGGTAGAACGGCCGCGCGGCGTGTACGGCATAGAACTGTTCGGCGGTCTCCCGGCTCAGCCGCAGCCGCTTCTGCGCGACGATCCGCAGCCCGCTGCGCTCAAAGCGGTCGGCGATCGCGCCGGTCAGGTTGCGCCGGGTCGCGTCCGGCTTGATGATCGACAGCGTGCGTTCGATGGCCATGGCTGCTCTCGCTTGCGGAGGCGCGGGTTATATCGGGCCGCTGCACCAGCGGCAATCGCCGCCGATCGCCCCTTGGGGGCCCCTTTGGGGCGCGGCGGTTGTCGCGAGGGGTGGGCGGCCTTATCATCAGGCTCTGTGCTGCGCAGGAGCCGCCGATGGTTGAGATCGCCGAATTGGATGCCGAACCCGCAACGATCGAGGCGAACCTCGTCTATCTGGCCGGCGGCGCCGCCAAGCTGGTGACCTACGTCGCCGCCCCTGGCGGACGTGACGAGCGGATCGGCGGCGACAACGAGACGCACCCGGTCGTGCTGCATAACGGGCGGCTTCGCGCCGACCGCTTCGCGTTCGAGCGCGAGGGCTTCCGCTTCGTGCCGCATCGCACGAGCGTCGCCGATTTCTCCGACGAGCACGAGATCCGGCGGGTCTATTATCCGGAATGCGAGGCGTTGATCAAACAGGTCAGCGGCGCCCGGCGCGTCGTCGTGTTCGACCACACCTTGCGCACCGCCAGCGACGCGCAGCGCGAGACCCGCAAGATCCGCGACATCGTCAGCCGGGTGCACAACGACTACACCGAATGGTCCGGGCCGCAGCGGCTGCGCGACGTCATGGGGGATGAGGCCGAGGCGCTGCTGCAGGGGCGCTTTGCGATCATCCAGGTGTGGCGGCCGATCAATCATCCGGTCGAAAGCCACCCGCTGGCGATCTGCGATGCACAGAGCGTCAAGCCCGCCAATTTGGTGGTCAACGAGCGCCGCTACGCCGACCGGGTCGGCCAGACCTACGGCATTACCTATGATCCGGGGCAGCGCTGGTACTGGTTTCCGCATATGCGGCCCGACGAGGCGCTGGTGTTCAAGGTCTACGAGTCGGTAGAGGACGGACGGGCCCGCTGGACCGCCCACACCGCCTTTGCCGATCCCTCGGCGCCGCCCTCCGCCCGGCCGCGCGAGAGCATCGAGATCCGCACGCTGGCGTTCTTCTGAGGCGGGCTTCTGAGGCGGGCTTCTGAGGCGTTTTTCTGAGGGGCTTCTGAGGCGGGCCGCAGCCTATTGCGCCTCGCCGAGGGCGATGATCCCGTCGCGCGCCAGTGCTTCGAGAACCGGCCGGTCGATGCCGAACTGGCCGAGGATCTCGGCAGTGTGCTCCCCCAACCGCGGCGCCGGACGGCGCAGCCGGCCCGGCGTATCGGACAGGCGCGGGATGACGTTGTGCATCGTCAACCGGCCGGTCTGCTCGTCCGGCAGATCGACGACGATCTGGCGCTCGCGGACATGCGGGTCGGCGAGGAACTGGTCGATGTCGTAGACCGGCGCGGCGGTGACCTCGGCGGCGGCGAACGCCGTCATGTTTTCCTCAAGCGTGCGGGCCGCGATGAAGTCGACGATCGGCGCCTCGCATTCCTCGGCGTGGCGCACCCGGTCGGTATTGGTGCGAAAGCGCGGGTCGGCGATCATGTCGGCCCGCCCGATGGCGCGGAACAGCCGCTCCGACATCGCCTGGATCGAGGCCGATATGCCGATATAGCGCCCGTCCTTGGTGCGGAACACGTTGCGCGGGCTTGTCGTCTCCGAGCGGCTGCCGGTGCGCGGCCGGATCGCGCCGGTCAGGTTGTAGATTGGCGCCTCGGTGGCGATGAACGAAAAGAGCGGGTCGAGCAAAGGAAGATCAATGACCTGCCCGGCGCCGCCCGCGACTTCGACTTCGCGCAATGCCACCATCACGGCAAAGGCGCCGTAGAGCCCGGCGACCATGTCGGCGAGCGCGGTCGGCGGCAGGACCGGCTCGCGGTCGGCAAAACCGGTGCGCGCCGCGTAGCCCGACAGGCTCTCGACGAGAGTGCCGAAGCCGGGCCGGTCGCGATAGGGCCCGTCCTGCCCCCAGCCCGACACGCGCACGATGACGAGGCGCGGGTTGCTGGCGTGCAGCACCTCCGGCCCAAGCCCCATCTTTTCGAGCGTGCCCGGCCGGAAATTCTCGATCAGCACCTCGCTATTGGCGGCGAGGTCGAGCAGCAATTCGCGGCCGCGCGCCTGGCGCAACGACAGCGCGACGCTCTTCTTGTTGCGGGCATAGAGTTTCCAGTGGACGCTGATCCCGCCCGTCTGCCAGGCGCGCAGCGGATCGCCCTTGAGGGGGTCCTCGATCTTCAAGACCTCGGCGCCGAAATCGGCGAGCTGCGAGGAGACTGCGTTGCCGGCGACGAGGCGCGACAGGTCGACGACCCGCACGCCGTCGAGCGGACAGGGCGCGGCGGCGGCGAACGATGTTTCGGGCAGGCTCATCGCGCGATCCCTCCTCGCAGGCGTGCGGCAGCTTAGCTGCGCCCCGCAGCGAAAGGAACGACGCGCGCTAAGCAGAATTGCTAGGCGCGATCCAGATTTCCCCTCGCCGCCCTTCAGGGGGGAGAGGGAGGCCTCTCCGCCCCCCGCCATCGCCCACGGGGGCGGAGAGGGAATGAACGACGAAGGCTGACGATGCGAGCGCCAATCAACGAAAGCTTGCTTAGACGCGCGGCCGGCCGGGCCGCCCCGCGGCCCCGGCACGCCGGGTGCGCGGCAGCGGGCGGCGCTCGGCAATGACGGCGTTGCCGGTGCGTTGCGTCCAGGCGAGTTCGTGCCGGCGCAATTCCTGCTCGGCCACGGCGAGCCCCTGTTCCGCCGCGGTCGTCTGGCCGTCGATCTCGCCGACCGAACCTTCAAGCTTGACGAGTCGATCAAGCAGCGGCCGCGCCGCGTCAGCGCCGCTGGCGAGCGCAACCTCGGAGCGCAGCCGGGCCGCGTCGGCGCGCAAACGCTCGCGCAGGCGCGCGAGGTCGGCCAGATACTGCCGCCGCTCCGCACACTCGCGACGCCCCCGGCGCAGCAGGTTTTCCAGCACGCTCATTGACAGCTCCAGACCCCGCGCGGCGGATCGATAATCCGCCGGTCGACGCCTACCCGCGCCCGCCTCGCCCGAGGCAGCGAGTACCAGCCTATCGGCATAGCGCTAAAATGCCGTTAAGCTGTCAAATTCTCTGACAGGGGCGCGACGATAAACATTTATTAACCGCTCTCGCTAACATTGGTTAACGGCGAAAGGCGGGGGGTCGCCTGTCGTGGAGGTTTCGTGATGCGTGTTCTGCTGGTCGAAGACGACGCGGCGCTGGCTGCGAGCATCGCGCTGATGCTGAAAAAAGAGAGTTTCATCTGCGATACCACCGATCTCGGCGAGGATGGGCTGGAGATCGGCAAGCTCTATGATTACGACATCATCCTGCTCGACCTGATGCTGCCGGATATCGACGGCTACGAGGTGCTGCGCCGGCTGCGCGCCGCCCGGGTGCACACTCCGATCCTGATCCTGTCAGGCCTTGCCGAGATGGACGCCAAGATCAAGGGCCTCGGCTTCGGCGCCGACGACTTCCTGACGAAGCCGTTCGACCGGCGCGAGCTGATCGCCCGCATCCAGGCGATCGTCCGCCGCTCCAAGGGCCACGCCGAATCGACGATTCGCACCGGCAAGCTGCTCGTCAGCCTGGACAGCCGCGTCGTCTCGGTCGATGACCACGCGCTGCATCTGACGGCCAAGGAATACGGCATCCTCGAACTGCTGAGCCTGCGCAAGGGCACGACCCTGACCAAGGAGATGTTCCTCAACCACCTCTATGGCGGGATGGACGAGCCCGAACTCAAGATCATCGACGTGTTCGTCTGCAAGCTGCGCAAAAAGCTGGCGCAGGCGACCGGCGGCGAGCACTACATCGAGACGGTGTGGGGACGCGGCTACGTGCTGCGCGATCCGGTCGAGGCGGCGGCCGAACTGCGCAGCGTCTGAGGGCGCTAGCCGGCGGCCGGACCGAGCCAGAACCCCTCGGGCCGGCCGGCGACGATCAGCCGGCACCCGAGCCCCTCGCCGAGCAATCCGGCAAAATAGGCGCCGACCGTGCGCGAGGTCAGCGCCGCGGGCGCCACGTCGAGGGCGAGCGCAGCGCAGATTTCCGGTGACGGCCCGGGGCCCCTGCCGGTCGCTTCGATCTCCGGCCCGAGCGTCCCGGCGGCGACAACCAGCCGGCCGCCGCGCGGCAGCGCCTCGCCGGCGACCGCCAGCATGGCGCAGGCCAGCTTTTGCCGGTCAAGCGACAGCGCCTGCGCCGCCGGGCTGTAGTGGCATTCGATCGGCGTCTGCGCGAACAATTCGCTCGCCAGCACATGCGGCGCCAGGCCGGTCTGCCCGCCGCCGCTGTAGCCATAGGTGAAGCGATAGAATTGCAGCTGCCGATTGGCCTTGCGGGCGCTGTCGCCGACCAGCGCAACGGCCTCGCGGACGAAGTCGGGCTCCTCGTCGGCCAGCAGCTCGACCCCGTTGCCGATGGCCGAGAGCGGCCCGATCAGGTCGTGGCAAAACCGCGCAGCCAGCAGTTCGACCACGCGCATGTCGATGGCTCGCGTCATGGCCCCATGCTGGCATGATGACGCAACCGCGGCAACGCCCGAACGTCAGGCATCAGAAAAGAGTTTTCGTAACTTTGCCCATAATTTAGTCTTGGATCGTTGAATCGGCAGCGCCGTCTGAAGGCGCCGGGGAGAGGAGAACCTTGATGGCGTTCCTGGACAAGGCGCATACCGTGGCGCCGGTGGGCTATAGCCGCTGGCTGATCCCGCCGGCGGCGTTGTGCATCCATTTGTGTATCGGCCAAGCCTACGCCTTCAGCGTCTTCAATCTGCCGATGACCAGGCTGATCGGCATAACGCACTCCGCGCCCGGCGATTGGAAGCTGACCGATCTCGGCTGGATCTTCAGCATCGGGATCTTTTTTCTCGGGGCCTCGGCCGCACTGTTGGGGCGCTGGGTCGAGGAAGGCGGCCCGCGCCGCGCGATGTTCGCCGCCGCGCTGTGCTTCAGCGGCGGCTTTTTCGTCTCGGCGATCGGCGTCTATCTGCACAACATCTGGATCGTCTATCTCGGCTATGGCGTGCTTGGCGGGTTCGGGCTGGGGCTCGGCTACATCTCGCCGGTTTCGACCCTTATCAAATGGTTTCCCGACCGCCCGGGCATGGCGACCGGCATGGCGATCATGGGGTTTGGCGGCGGCGCCTTCATCGCCTCGCCGCTGTCGGTGTGGCTGATGAGAAGCTTCACGACGCCCAGCCATATCGGGGTCGCGGAAGCCTTTATCGGCCTCGGCATCTGCTATTTCTGCTTCATGATGGTCGGCGCCTGGATCGTGCGGATTCCGGCGCCCGGCTGGCAGCCCGAGGGCTATGTCGCCCCCGTCCAGCCAAAGAAGCTCGTCACCGACCGCGATGTCTATGTCTACCAGGCGCTGAAGACGCCGCAATTCTGGCTGATCTGGTGGGTGCTGTGCCTCAATGTCACCGCCGGCATCGGCGTTCTCGGGCAGGCCTCGGCGATGAGCCAGGAGATGTTTCCCGGCCGCATCACGCCGCTCGCCGCGGCCGGTTTTGTCGGGCTGATGAGCCTGTTCAACATGATCGGCCGGTTCTTCTGGGCCTCCACCTCGGACGCGATCGGGCGCAAGAACACCTACTTTGTCTTCTTCGTCCTGGGGATGGCGCTCTACGCGGTGGTGCCGACCGCCGGCGGCATTGGCAGCGTCACGTTGTTCGTTTTGTGTTTCCTCGTCATCATCAGCATGTATGGCGGCGGGTTCGCTACCGTGCCGGCCTATCTGAAGGACATGTTCGGCACGCGCTATGTCGGCGCCATCCATGGCATGCTGATCACCGCTTGGTCGATGGCCGGGATTTTCGGGCCGGTCATCGTCAACTACATGCGCGAGTACCAGATCGACCACGGCGTGCCGAAGGCCCAGGCCTACAATGTGACGATGTACGTGATGGCGGGGCTGCTGCTGATCGGCTTTTTCTGCAACCTGTTCATCAGAGCCGTGGATGAACGCCACTACATGAAGCAGGACGCCGCCGGCGCGCTCGGCCTGGCCGATTGAGGGAGCGACAGATGGCCGAAAACACCGCGGGAAACATAACCCTCAAGCTCGTCCTTGCCTGGGGCTTCGTCGGCATTCCGCTAGCCTGGGGGGTCGTCGAAACCTGCATCAACGCGCTGAAGCTGTTCCACTAGCGGCCGGGGTTCAGCCGGCGATCGACGATAACAGCGCCGCGGCGCGCTCGAAATCCTCCGGCCGGTTGGCGTTGAAGAACGGATCGACGCCGCCGGCCGCCGCGGGAAATCCGACCGTCGCCAGCCGATAGCGGGTGGTCCACGCGTCGACCTTGCGAACCCCCTCGTCGACCACGGCATGGCGCAATTCCTCGCGCAGACGCACCGGCCACAGCCCGATCACCGGGTGCGGCTGGCCGTCCGAGGCGGCGCAGGCCAGTTCGGCGCCGGCCGCCGCCATGCCCTCGACCAGGCGCGCCACGAGATCGTCGGGCAGAAACGGCGCGTCGGTCGCGACGCTCGCGACGACACCGCAATCGGG
>DATLRS010000248.1:0-8025 GCA_035534535.1 Allostellaceae bacterium
TTGGGATCGGGCCAATGCACCAGGTAGAGGTCGACGTGATCGGTGCGCAGCCGCTGCAGGCTCTTGTCGATCGAGGCGAGGACGCGCTCTCGGCTGCTGTCGCGGCGGTTCGGGGCTTCCTCATAGCCGACGCCGAATTTGGTCGCGATGACGACCTCGTTTCGCCGAGTGCCGAGCGCGCGCGCCAGCGCCTCTTCGGACACTCCCATGCCGTAGGCCTCGGCCGTGTCGAAACAGGTGACGCCGCTATCGATTGCCTGCGCCACGGCGCGCTGGAATTCACCCTCGTCGATGCGGCCATAGGTGCCGCCGATCTCCCAGCAGCCGAAGCCGATCGCCGAAACCTTCAGGCCGGTTCTGCCGAATTGCCGCAATTCCATAAGGGCCTCCTCATTGCGCCGCGAAGGTCGCGCTGTGCGGCCTCGTGGCGAGGATCGCGACCTCGTCCGCCGCGCCGCAGCCGGGCCGGAACAGACGGCCCTCTTCGCCAACGAGCTGCAGCGGCGGCATTGGCGGCATCGCGATTTCCTCCCGCTGACAACGTTGCTTGGAGCAAGGACGACCGGTTGAGGGTCGAGAGGCCGCCCCGTCCCGCCGCGTGCCCGAAATTCGCAATGTCATACTACGGAGCGACCGCGACAAGTAAAGGTCGAGCGCACGATCCGGCCGCGGCCGGGAGTGCGTTCAGCCTGAATGCTTCAGATCCCGGGACTTTGGTTCAGATCCCGGTCTTCGATCTTTGGTTCAGATCCCGGTCTTTGATTCAGATCCCCGGACGGCGCCGGCGCGACGGCGATCTTCGACGACCGCCCGTTCGAGCGCCGCTTCCGCGACATGCATACCGCCTCGCAACAGGCGCAGGGGCGGCAGGCGCATTACGAGACGATCGGCCGCGTCCTCTTCGGCCTCGCGCCGGACACGACGATGTTCGCTTTCTAGCCCTGCGACGAATGCGTGCTAGCCCTGCCGCGAATGCGTGCAACAAGCGGCTTGAGCATATATACTCTGCCGAAACTCGCAAACGGGAGCGTCCAGACATGTTGCAAGCAGTGCAGAAGACCAGGTTCACGGCAGGCCCCTTGACCTTCACTGTCAAGCACGAGCTGTGGGACGGCAACATCCAGGATCATGCTGACCAGGGCGTCGTCATCACCGTGGCGGCCGACGTCGCCGGCAAGGAGACGGCCCTGCTGCGGTTCAACTGCTTCGACATCGAAAAAAGCTACATCTACGGCCCGGAAAACGACGAGTTGGAGGTTGCCGGACCCGAGATGCTGGGCGGCGCGGCGCTGACCAACCTCTACCGGATGGACCCGATCGCCGACGGGAACCCGATCGGCTGGACGATCAAGACCCTGGGGACCAAGCTGCCGAAGATGCTGGAGCGGGCCGGCTACCCGCAGATCGCCGCGGCCACCGATCTCGCCGAGGTGGCGAGCGTCCTGCCCGACCTCGAAGCGTGCGCCCGCGAGCTCTACGCGGTTAAGCGCAACACCGTCAAACACAACCGCGGCACGCACATCTTCGAAGCCGGCAACATCCGGTTCGGGCTCGAGATGCGGCGGCTGCCGATGGGCGACGGCGGCCTCGCCATTCACGTCCTGGCCGATATCGGCGGCACGCCGGGCAAGGCCTACACGGAAGAGACGGAGCTCCTCGCGTTCGATCACTTCTGGAACGGCGCGCATTACCACTACGGCCCGCGCAACAAGAACCATCGCATCTATTGGGACCGCACGCTGGTCGAAGATCCGCTGGCGTGGACCTTGGAGCAGTTCGAGACCGGAAAACTGCGGGCGATGATCGAGCGGGCCGGCTATCCGGGGATCGCGGCCGATCTCGACATGGCAAAAATCGCCGCCGTCTTTCCGGCGATGAAGAAGCAGGCGCTCCATATGTGGGCCGAAGGCGAGCGGTTGACCGGCCACCCGGGGTTGCCCGTGGAGCCGACCCCGAACCTCGCCGCCGCCGAATAAGCGCAGAAGCCGGGGCAAGTCCCCGGCTTTTCGCCTAACAGCATTGTCATCGCCGCTGGTTGTGATCTTCGCGTAAAGGCGAGACGCTAGCCAGAGCAGCCCCGACAACCGGGCGATGCGATGCGGGAGGGCGAGCCGATGAAGTACGACGTCGTGATCATCGGCGGCGGCGCTGCGGGTTGCGTGTTGGCCAGCCGTTTGGCGGCCGACGCGCAGATTTCGGTGCTGCTGCTGGAAGCGGGGCCGGATTACCCCGATCCGGCCAATCTTCCGGACGAGATCAGGTTCGGCCACACGCGCTTTGCCGAAGCCCCCGATTCGCCCCATAACTGGGCCCTGCGGGGCACCATCACCGAGGAGCAGGGGGCGATCCACGTCGCGCAGGGCAAGGTGATCGGCGGCGGCTCGTCGATCAACGGTCAGGCGATGCAGCGCGGGTTCCCCGAGGATTTCGACTCCTGGGCGGCCCTCGGCAACGCCGAATGGTCGTATGACAAGGTTCTGCCGTACTTTCGCAAATCGGAGCGCGATCTCGACATCCAGGACAATTATTGCCATGGCTCGGACGGGCCGATGCCGGTGAGGCGCCGGCAGTCGGGTCCCCTTCCCGTCATCCAACAGGCATTCCATGCCGCCTGCGTCGAGGCGGGGTTCGGCACCACCAACGACAAGAATGGCCTGCACCCCGCCGGCCTTGGCGTGTCGCCGTCGAACAACCTGGACGGCGTCAGAATGAGCACCGCGATGACGCATCTGGGTCCGGTGCGCCATCATCTGAACCTGACCGTGCGGGGCGGCGTGTTCGTCCGCAAGATCGTGATCGAAAACGGCAAGGCCGTCGGCGTCGAAGCCGAAAGCGGTGGAAAAATCTTCCCCATTGAAGCCGACCGGGTGGTGCTGAGCGCCGGAGCGATCCGCTCGCCCCATCTGCTGATGCTCTCGGGGATCGGCGCGGCGGACCAGTTGCGGCAATTCGGGCTGCCAACGGTTCGTCATCTCCCCGGCGTCGGCCAGAACCTGATGAACCACCTCAGCGCCCAGATGACGTTCAAGGTCAAGGACGGCGTCTCCCTCGCCGCTCAGAAGGATGCGGCGCATTTCGCCCTGCACTACACCGCGCCGGGATCGAGCACCGTCAACGATATGGTGCTGCGGACCAGCACGGTCGTCGACGAACGGCGCGAGCGCGTCCCCGGCGTCCGGACCAAATACCTGAGCGGCGACGTCCCGCCTGAGCGGGTGGCACGGATCACGTGCACGCTCGGGCTCCCCGACGGCGCGGGATATGTCAGCCTGGCCTCGGCCGATCCCGGCATCCAGCCGTCCTTCAACTATTGTTATCTCCAGCATCCCAACGACATTCGGCGGGTGCGGGACGGCCTGCGGATGGCGGCGCGACTGCTGCAATCCGACGTGTACAAGGACGTGGCCGATTACCGGATCCACCCGACGGATGACATCCTCGCCGACGACGACGCGTTGGACCGCTGGATCCGCCAGACCGTCGGCAGCGCCCGGCACGTGTCGGGCACCTGCAAGATGGGGCCGGATGCCGACCCGCTGGCGGTTGTCGACCAATACTGCCGCGTGAAGGGCGTCCAAGGACTGTGGGTGGCCGACGCGTCGGTGATGCCGCGCATTCCCCGGTCAGGCGGCGCGCACGCAACGGTGATCATGATCGGCGAACGGGTCGTCGACTGGATCGCGTCCGGCTAAGCCGCGCCGCCGTCGCACGGCGCGGATGCGGATTGCGGCGCCGATCTTCCGCCTGACAAAACCGGCGACAGCGGTCGAAACTGCGGCAGTCCGTCGCTTGCCGGCGGCGCGTTGGCGCAGGCCGTTGCCGCGCCCGATCAGAAGTCCGACAATGGCGCTCAGAAAAGGAAGAGCCGCGGGGGGTTTGATGCAACCGCCGATCGCCAAACCGACGCCAGCGTCGACGCGCCGCCCATCGCAAGCCGCGCCGTCGGGTCCCCTGCCAAGCGCTTGGCGATGTCCAAGCCGGGCCGCTTCCGGCCGGCCGGCTGCGCTGACGGCGCGAGGACACTGCCGATGAACATTTCCGAACCGTTCATTCGCCGGCCGGTGGCGACCTCGCTGCTGATGCTCGGGGTGCTGGTGTTCGGCATCGCCGCCTATCACCTGCTGCCGGTATCCTCGCTGCCCAACGTCGATTTCCCGACCATCACCGTCAGCGCCAATCTGCCCGGCGCGAGCCCGGAGACGATGGCCTCGTCGGTGGCGACGCCGCTCGAACAGAAGTTCAGCGCGGTCCCGGGCCTGGGCGAGATGACGTCGCTGTCCGGGGTCGGGACGACGACGATCACGCTGCAGTTCGATCTGTCGACCGACATCAATGGCGCGGCGCAGGATGTCCAGACGGCGATCAATGCGGCAAGCGGCCTGCTGCCCAAGGATCTGCCGAGCCCGCCCACCTACCGCAAGGTCAACCCGAACAATTTCCCCGTCCTGATCTATGCGGTGCACTCCGACGCCATGCCGGCCTACAAGGTCGACCAATACCTCTCGAACGTGCTGGCGCAACCGCTGTCCATGATAAGGGGGGTCGGCGGCGTCTTCATCTTCGGCCAGAAGAAGTACGCCGTGCGGGTCGAGGCCAATCCGATGGCGCTTGCCGCGCGCCATATCGGCCTCGAGGCGGTGCGCACCGCGCTCGCCAATGCCACGGTCAATCTGCCGAAAGGCGAGATCATCGGGCCCGAGCGGGCGGTCAGCCTCGACAGCAACGATCAACTGGCCGACGCGGCGTCCTATCGCAACATCATCATCGCCTATCGCGACGGCGCGCCGGTCCACCTGAAGGATGTCGCGACGGTCGTCAATTCCGAGGAGAACACTCAGGTCGGCGCCTGGTACGGGAGCACGCCGGCCGAGGGTCTGGCGATCGAGCGGTCACCAGGGTCCAACGCCCTCGCCGTTATCGATCGCGTCAAGACATTGATGCCGCGGCTGCAGCGCTCGCTGCCGCCGTCGATCAAGGTCGAGCTGATGTCGGATCGCTCGGAACTGACGCGGGCGGCGATCACCGACGTGCAGTACACGATGCTGCTGACGATCGGTCTCGTTATCGTCGTCATTTTCGCGTTTCTGCGCAGCCTGTGGGCGACGCTGATCCCGAGCCTCGTGGTGCCGTTGTCGCTGCTCGCCACCTTTGCGGCCATGTACGTGGCCGGCTATACGCTCGACAACATCTCGCTGATGGGATTGACCATCTCGGTCGGCTTCCTGATCGACGATGCGATCGTCATGATCGAGAACATCGTGCGCCATATCGAGGCGGGCGAGCGGCCGATGCAGGCCGCCCTCAGGGGCGCCGGGCAGATCGGCTTTACGATCGTCTCGATCACCTGTTCGCTGATTGCTGTATTCATCCCGATCTTCTTTATGGGCGGCGTCGTCGGCCGCCTGTTCCACGAGTTTGCCGCGACGGTGGCGATTGCCGTGCTCGCTTCGGCGTTTTTCTCGCTGACCCTGACCCCGGTCTTGTGCTCGCTGTTTCTGAAGTCGGCGCGCGAGCAGCGCAAGAACCGGGTCAACGAAGCGGCCGAGCGCGGCTTTGCCGCGGTGCTGCGCGCCTATGACCGGGGGCTTGGCTTTGTCTTTCGCCACCAGCCGGCGACGCTCGCCGCCACGCTGATCCTGGCCATGGCAACGGTCTATCTCTATGTCGTAATCCCCAAGGGCTTCGTGCCGGAGCAGGATACCGGGCTGTTTTTCGGCCTGGTCGAGACCCGCCAGGATTCGTCGTTCCACCACACCGTGAAGTCGGCGCGGCAGATTCTCGACATCATCGATCATGACCCCGGGGTGGGCGGCGTCTTCCTGCATGCCGGCGCCTATTCCTACAACCCCGGCGAAAACACCGGCCATATCTTCGGCCAGCTCAAGCCGTTTGACGAACGCGACGGCGCCCAGACCATCCTGCAGCGCCTGAGAAAGGCGGTGACATCGGTCGTCGGTGCCAAGCTTTTCATGCAGATCCCGCAAGCCATCCGGGTGGGCGGGCGGCTGGCGCGCACCGAATATCAATACACGCTGACCGACATCGACAGCGACGAACTCAACAAATGGGCGCCGATCATGGCGGCGGCGATGAAGAAGCTGCCGCAGCTGCAGGATGTCGCCTCCGACCAGCAGATCGCGGCGCCGCATATCGATGTCGTGGTCGATCGTCAGAAGGCCGAGCAGCTGGGGCTGTCGGCGGCCCTGATCGACCAGACGCTCTACGACGCCTTCGGCCAGCGCCAGGTCGCGACGATCTACGGCGCGACCGATCAGAACAAGGTCGTGCTGGAAGTGGCGCCGCAATTCACCCGCGACCCGACCATATTGCAGCGGTTGTTCATCGCCGGGCCGACCGGCGCCGAGGTGCCGCTGTCAGCCGTGGCCCACTATACCTCGCGCCTCGAACCGCTGACGATCAGTCACCAGGGGGTGTTTCCGGCGGTCACGCTGTCGTTCAACCTGACGCCGGGGGTGGCGCTCGGCCAGGCGGTGACCGCGATCGATCGGATGGTCGGGCAGCTGCACGCGCCGCCGACGCTAAACGGCTCCTTTGAAGGAACGGCGCAGGCGTTCCAAACCTCGCTGACCTCGATGCCGCTGCTGCTCGCCGCGGCAATCCTGGTCGTCTACATCGTGCTGGGCATGCTCTACGAGAGCTACATCCATCCGATCACCATCCTGTCGGCCCTGCCGGCGGCCGGGGTCGGCGCGCTGATCATGCTATGGGCATGCCATTACGATCTCTCGGTCATCGCGATCATCGGCATCGTTCTGCTGATCGGCATCGTCAAAAAGAATGCGATCATGATGATCGACTTCGCGCTCTCCGCGCAGCGCCGCGAGGGCAAGAGCGCGCGCGATGCCATCCGCGAGGCGTGCCTGTTGCGCTTCCGCCCGATCATGATGACGACCTTCTCGGCCTTGTTCGGCAGCCTGCCGATCGCGCTTGGCCAAGGCGCCGGCTCCGAATTGCGCCAGCCGATGGGCATCGCGTTTATCGGCGGGCTGTTGGTGTCGCAATGGCTGACGCTCTATACGACGCCCGTCATCTACCTCTATCTCGACCGGCTTGCCGGTTGGCTCGGCGGCGCCTACCGGCAGCCGCGCCTCGCCGACGCGCTGAGCCCGGTGCCGCAACCGATCGGGCTGGAGGAGAGCCAGGGCGCCGAATAATATAACGGCGCCACTGGCAATCTGCCGCCGGCGCCCAAAGGGGGCGCCTCGACCGTCTTCGGTTTACGGAGCGTGGCTATTTGGCGGCCAGCGCCGGGCCCCAGCTGTAAACCGGGTTTTTGTCCCAGTTGCGCTGCGCCCGCAACTGCTGCCGCAGCGCCGTGGTGGCCTCGATATCGACGGCGGGCGGCGCGCCGGCAAGGACGACGCCGTAATCCTCGCGCGCCGCGCGCTGACTGACGAAATCGTTGCGCACGTCCGTCAGCACCGCTGCCGGGTCGCGCTCCAGCGGGTCGCCCCAGCCGCCGGCGCCGGCGACTTCATGCCTGAAGACGTCGCCCCGTTGAATGGTCATCGTCAGCTTCGAGGGCAGCGGCACCGGGTTCTCCTCCGGGTTGAGATAGTTCATCGACGGCCGCCCGGGGCCGCCGCCATAGAGCCCGAACGGCCGAAAATCGTGCCGGTCGGAGCGCACCTGCAACACTGCCTCGTCGGCCAGCAGCTTGTATTCGCGGCGGAACGGCGCGCCGCCGCGATATTTGCCCGGCCCCATCGCGTCCTGGATGAATTCATAGGCGGTGATCTGCAGCGGCTGCTCGGTCTCGGTCACCTCGATCGATTGCGAGGCCATGTTGGCATAGATGTGCGAGTTGCCGTCGAGCCCGTCGGCATAGGGCCGCGCGCCCCAGGCGCAGCAGGTGAAATCGACATAGATGAAGGGCGTGCGGTCGCGGTGATAGCCGCCGATCGAGACCCCGGTATTGCCGCCATCGGAGGCGGCGAACACCTCATTCGGCAGCATTTTAGCCAGCGCGCCGAACAGGCAGTCGACCATGCGAAAGCCGGTGAG
>DATLRS010000249.1:0-7787 GCA_035534535.1 Allostellaceae bacterium
GAGCGGACGGCGCGACGCGGTTGCGCACCGCCCTCATGTTGCCTATAAGTCGCCGCCGGTCGGCGGAGTGTAGCTCAGCCTGGTAGAGCACTGCTTTCGGGAGGCAGGGGCCGGAGGTTCAAATCCTCTCACTCCGACCATCGCCCAATTGTCCTCGCTCGGTTTTTTTGCGGACACTGCGGTCGTGGCGGGCGTGATGCGCGCGCTCGGCCTGTCGCAACGTCCGGGCGAAGCCGGCCCGGCCGCCAGGAATTTTCGCCGCATCTGCCGATGCGGGGATAGTGCTAAGGGATTATTCCGTTAACCCTTGGGAGCGTCGCCGCTACACGCCGCCGCGCCGCCGAGCGCGGCCGTGTCGACCGGGCGGCGCAGTTCTGGCGGAGGCTCGCAGATGGTCTGGGATCGTCGCACGCTGATCCGGCGGCTTGGCAGCCTGCTCGCGGTCGCGCTGTTCAGCCGGTCCCCGCGGCTGGCGGCCGCCGCGCCGGCGCGGGACCTCGGGATCCTGACGCCGTTTTATCGCAGCACGCAACTGCAGGGGCACCTGATCGGCTACGGCCTGATCGACATACCGGACTACCTGACCGCGTCCGACATCGATCTGCGATACATGAAAAAACCCGGCATGAAGCAGGAGGTGCCGTTCGTCGACAGCTTTTCGATCGTCCGATTTCTCGGCGGATATCGCGAGGATTGGCTGAAGCGGTCGCAGCATTGGGACGCGCGGCTCGGTCTGCGCTCGCTGGATTACGCGATCCGGCACAGCGACGGCGCGCTGCAATTCAGGCCCGAGCTGATCCGGCAGCGGCTGCAACCCTTTCTCGAGGCCGGCTACCGGCCGCAGGACGTGACGATCGCGCTCGACAACGTGCCGTGGGATCTCGCCACCAAGGATGGTCGCCCGCCGGAAGCGGGGCCGTGGGGCCGCCGCAGCCCGCCGGGCAATCTGGCGGAATGGACCGCGACGATCCGCCAGTTCGCCGTCGATTTGCAGCATTACCTGGGGCCGGCGGCGGCGGCCGTCCGGTTCAAGACCGGCGTCGAATATGACGAGAAGGCAAGCTTCGACGGCACCGACAGCGAATTCTACGAATATTACCAAACGACCGACCGGGCGCTGCACGCGGTGCTGCCGACGGCAATCCTGACCCCGGGGGAATTCACCGGGCGCGGCGTGTGCGAAGCCGATGCGCCCAGTTGCGTCTACGACACGGAAGATTTTCTGCGTTTTGCCGCCGGGAAAAACCTGACCATTCCCTACGTGCCGCGCAGCCTGAATTCGTTTATCGACCAGCCGGGGGTCTGGCCCTCGGCGACCGCCGAACGCGCCATCGACTCGTACGTCCGATTGGGGTCCGTCGGCCGCGAGATCGATCAGTTCGGCCTGTTCGCCAAGCCGTTCCAGAGCAGCGATATTGCCGCCCTGCAAGCCAACTGGGAGTTTCAGACGCTGGTGCGGCTGTGGGCGAGATTGCAGCCGCGACGGATTTTTCATTGGCCGGCGGTCCCCGCCGTCGGGCGGCTGCCGCTCCTCGATGGGTCGGGGTTTCTGCGCCTCGTATTGGACCGCCATCTCGGCGCGCGTGCCTATTGGCTCGACGTGCAGGATCAGGCCGCAGCGGGCCCGGGAACGGCCGAAATGCTGGCGGTGGGGTTTCAGGGCGGCCCGTCCTCGGCGGTCGTCGTGTCGAGTTTCAGCACCCGTCCCGGCGCCACGAGACGCCGGGCCATCGTCGCGCTGCCGTCGACGCTGCCCGCAGGCGGGCCGTTGAAGACCATCCGCTATCGCGGGTCGGACAACGTGTACATGCTGATGCGACGCGATCTTGCCGCTGCGGACAACCTCAAGCCGGAGTTTGCCGCCTGCCCGCTGTGCGTCGCCTTTCCGATCGCGATGGCGCGCGATGCCGACCGCGCTCGGGCGATGCTGGCGCGCAATTGGTCGCTCTACGTCGCTGCCATGAAAGAAAACCTGCGATGGGTGCGCAATGATGCCGGCGTGGCGCGCAACGGCGGGCAGCTGCTCGTCACGCTGGAGCCGAACGAACTGGTGGTGATCGAATGAGCGAGCCGCGGCGGACGCCGGGCGATCGGTGTGCCGGTGCTGGACATCCCGGGCGGTGCTTGGCCATAATCCGGCGCCGCCGCGTTGACGCCGGGGCGCGGCCGAGCGCGGTTCCCGCGAGCCACAGAGCCATCCGCCAATGCGCGACGCCGTTATCGGACTCATCGGATTGCCGCGGTCCGGAACGACGCTGATCCACCGCGCCATGGCGGCGCATGCGCGGGTTGACGGCGTGATCGAGCCCTACCAGACGCGGCGGGCCGCGGGTTACGGCATCACCGCTCTGGCCGATTTCCTGGCCGATCATAACATCGCTGCCGACCCTGGCCGCGCCCTCGTCGTCAAGGAAACCACCACCCGGGCGGTCAACGCGCAACACCTCTTCGAGTTGCTCGGCTCGGCGCAGTCCCTGGGTATTTACGCAGGGCTGGTGATCATTCTTCGCTGCCCGTTCGCCGCCTATCTCTCGCAGATCGAGGCAGCGCGCGAGCTGTGGACGGAAAAGAAGCTGACCGAGCAATCCGCGGCGGCGTTCGATGCGTTTGCTCAGGTCGCGCGCAACGGCTTGCGCGAGGTGGTGACCCGCGCGCGGCGGCAGCACTACCGGATCATCTCCTATGAACAGTTCTGCGCGGCGCCGGACACCGAGCTGGCGCGGCTGATGGCGCTCATTCCCTACCCGATGCAGCCGCAGCAACTGGCGCTCGCTCCGGCCGAGGGCGGGCGGCGCGGCGGCGATCCGAAGAGCTATCAAAAGGGCAGCGAGATCATTCGGATGGACCGGGCCGGGCAGGTCGCCGAGCTGGCCCATGAGCTGCGGGGCCAACCCTTGCTGCCGTTCTTTCACGAGTTGCACCACCTGTGTCTCGAGGAAGCGTGCCGGCTGCCCGATGCGGCGGTGCTCGACCACCTGACCGAAATGGTGCTGAGGCGCGGCGGTTAAGATGGGCATCGGCTATCAGGCGCTCGACCGCAAGGTCGTCGACTACGATATGTGGTTTCTCGACGGTGGCCGGATCGGCCTGCGCGGCCCGCGCGTGCGCTTCGAGGGCACCGACTATCTGTGCTTCATCGGCGCCGCCCAGACCTTCGGCCGGTTTGTGGCGCGTCCGTTCGCGATGCAAGTCGGCCGAGTGTTCGGTCGAACCAGCCTTAATCTCGGGTTTTCCGGCGCCGGGCCGGAATTTTTCCTGGGCAACGCGACGCTGATGGACATCATCCGCAACGCCGCCGTTCTGGTCGTGCAAAGCATGTCGGCGCGCTCGGTGTCGGCTGGTATTTTTCGGGTGGCCGGCAATAACGGCGTGGCGGTCTTTCTCGAGGGCCCGCGTCGCGGCCAGTCGCTGCTGGCGCAGCAGGCTTATGCGGCGCTGCGCCGGGACTATGGCGAGCAGCGCTACCGCGAGCAGATTGCGGCCGTCCAGGCGCAATGGGTCGCCTTGCACCGCGAGTTGCTCGGGCAAACCAAGGCGCGCACCTATTTCCTGTGGCTGTCGGAAAAGAAGATGGGCGAGAACCTCGACCTGTCGCGCTCGCCGGTCGGCGCATTTCCGCATTTTGTCACCCGCGAGATGGTGGGCGAGGTGGCGCGGCTGTGCGACGGGGTCTTCGATGCCACGTTCGAGGCGATGCGGCCGCAGCCGCTCGTCAACGATCGAACGGGCGAATTGGAAGCGGTTTTTGCCGCGGATAAGTTTCCCGACCGTCCCAACGCGCTTCGGGCGCTGAACACCTATTACGCCACGCAGGAGATGCACGATTTCGCGACTGGTGTCCTTGCCAGGGGGCTGGCGAGAGCGATCGCGTAGCGGCGTGGCTCACGCGGGCCGGATGCGGGCCGGATGCGGGGATGCCGGTCTGATGCGGCTACGGCGCCGCGGCAGCGCGCTGCGGCATCTGCGTCAGCGTCTCTGTCGGCGCCTCGTGGGGCATCTCGCGGCGGGCGAGGCTGGGATCGTCGCGATAGCGCGCCACGGCGCGGCGATAGAGCATCAGATCGTCGGCGTTGTGGGCGACCAGGGTTTGAAACAGAGCCCCTCCCAGCTCCTCCCTGATCTCGGCGATCCGCGCTTCGAGGCTCTTCTGCGGGCGCGACACGTTCTCGAACGCGGCGAAGGCACGGAACCCCGGGAAGAGGGGGGTCACCAACCGCTGGAGCATCTCGACCGAGGCATCGAAGGCCTCGACCGAACCGACAAACGGCAGATGCTCGAACGCGCGCAATGCGCGCTCGAATTCGGTGCTGCCATCGGCCGGTTCGGCCATCGCCAGGCGGGCGGTGTGGAAATTGCGGCAGGCCCGATCGGCCGGATTGGCCAAACGGGCACGCAGATATCCGGCGAAATCGGTTTCCTTGGCGAGCCGCGCTCCCGCGGTCTCGGCGCGCTGATCGCGCTCGAACACGTAGGCGGATTTCAGTCGGTCGAGCGGATGACGGACAAAGATGATCGGGAAGATGTCAACGCCCGGCACTTCTGGCAACGGCAGCATCAGAGTGTGCGAGGACAGCGCCATGACTTGCGGGTGCTGCAGCAGATAGGTGCCGGCCTCGGCGATCATCACGGGAGCCGAGCGCTGCGGGTATTCCTGCGATGCCCATCCCTGGCCGAAATTGCGTTTCAGGATCGCATCGACGCTGGTTCCGGCATTTTTGAACAGATGGTAGTGGATGATGACCGGCCGCCGGCCGTTCGCGCCGGACCGGACGGCAGGCGCTGCCGGCGCCGCGTCCAGCGCGACGCCGGCCGGCGCCAGCGCGGCGGCGCCGACCGTCGCCAACGCACCCGCGATCAGGCAGTATTCCTCAAAACGCGCCGCCAGCCCGGCGGCCGCCTCGCGGCGCGTCGCCGGTTCGCGCGATTGCCATTCCCGGCATAGAAGATAGGTGTCCTTGACGAGGGCCGAGACCAGCGGCTTGCGGTCGAGGACGTCAGGCGGCAGCGGCGGCTCCGGCAGATTGTCGCGGATAATCCGCTCGATATCCGGCGCCGCTGCAGCAAACACCGACTGGGCGACGTTGAGCGCCGCGGCCAGGTCGGACAGGGCTTCCGCCTTGCGCCGTTGCAGCGCGTCGAGGCCGATGACGTATTCCGGCCGGGCGGCGTCGCTGGACAACGCCGACAGCGTGTATCGCAGCCATAGCTGAACGGCGCGGGGGCGGCCCATCTGATGGCGCTGATGAAGCACGTCCGTGACCTCGAGCGGATTGCGGGCCAACAGCACCCGCAGCGGGGCAAACGCCTCTGCCCGAAGGGCAGCGTCCCATAGGCCGGGAAACAAGGCGACCCGAGGATCGTCGAGGACGATGCGCCGTGCCTCGCCATAGGTCGAGCGCAACGCCGTCACGGCGTCGCCGAGATAGCGACGCGACACGATCGCGTCGATCTCGGCGGCGCATTTGAGCGGCACGCGGCCGTGCAGGACCAACATGCCCGGGCGGTCCCATGCCGAGCCCAGCTCCCCCAGGATCGTGTTGTTGAGGCGGACGATCGCGCTGGCTTCGTTCGCCGCGCCGCTCGCCGCGAAGCCGAGCAGCGACAGGCAGCCCGACAAGGCTGCACTCCCGGACGCCTGCCCGCCCAGGACGATAACGGCAAGCTTTTCAGTAGCGGGATGTCCTTCGGTCACCGCAAGTTCCCTTTCTCGTGAAATGTGCCGCACCCCGGGCCTTGAGTAGCTTTTCCATCAGGCTGCGACATCCGCCCGGTTCGCCGCGCTGGGACACCGATAGCGTTGCGCTCGGCGCGAAGTCAACGCCAGCAAAACCGCAACGGCGGATTTCGCTCGGATGCGCCCCGAGCGCCGGGCCGGCCGTGACTGGTGACTGATGGACCGGCATGTTAGGGTGCCTGAAACGCTTTGCTCGTCGTAGATCACGGGGGAATGGTGCAAGTACTCGATTTGAAGACCGGGATTGATTTCGGCGCGACCGGCAATCTGAAGGATTACGACCCGACGGGGTTTTCCGCGATCCCGGACAGCGTCACCACCTGGAGCGAAGCAGCGGTCGCCGAGTTGACGTTCCGGCTGCCGCCGCCGCGCCACGATGTCCGCTTCGTCATCGCGGTCGTTCCCTACCTGGGCGACGGCCGCATCCCGCAGCAGAGTTGCTGGGTGTTTTTCAACGGCTTGTTCGTCCATTACCAGACCATCAAGGCGCCGGTCGAAATGACCTTTACGGTGTCGCGCGATCTGTTCAGCCCGCGCGCCAACCGCCTGTCGTTCGCTCTGCCCAACGCGATCGCACCCAAGGAAGTGGGATTGGGCGACGATCTGCGCCTGCTCGGCCTCAGTTTTGTAAAGCTGCGCGCCGGCGATCCGAACGCCGTCGCTGATCGCGGCGCGCCGGCGGCCGCGGCCCCTGAAAAGCCCCCGGCAAGGGTGCCGGCGCGACCGGCGGCGCCCCGCAGCCGGCGCTGATCGTGCCGCCCCGGCGGCGCCGTTGACGCGGCGGCGCGATCGGTCGATCGTTGCCTGACAAGCCGAATCGGAGGATGCCATGAAGGTCGGGATCGCGCTCAACATGCTGTGCCAGGCCGGTCGTTCCGATGCCTCGGTGGTCGGCGAGCACCTGGCGCTCGGCGACCTTGCCGAGCCGCTCGGCTTCGACTCGCTGTTTGCGCTCGAGCATCATTTCACCGGCTACGCGATGTCGCCGGCGCCGCTGCAGCTGTTGAGCTATTTTGCCGGCCGCACCCGCCGCGTCACGCTCGGCACGTCGGTTATCGTGCTGCCGTGGCACGATCCGGTGCGGGTTGCCGAACAGATCGCGCTGCTCGACGTGTTATGCGGCGGGCGGTGTCTCTTCGGCTTCGGGCGCGGCGCGGCGAGCGTCGAATACGAGGGGTTCCGCATTCCGATGGGCGAGGCGCGACCGCGCTTTGTCGAGGCGGCGCAGATTATCGTCAAGGCGCTGGCCGGAGAGAGCTTTGCGCATGACGGCGAATTCTTCCAGATCCCGCGGACCGCGATCCGCCCGCGCCCGATCTCGCATCCCGAGCGGCGGCTTTACGCCTCGGCGGTCAGCCCCGACTCGGCGGAGATCATGGCCAAACTCGGCTTCGGGCTGTTGATGGTCATGCAGAACGAATGGCCGAAGGCGGCCGACGACATCGCCCGCTACCGCGAGATCGCGCTGACCGCCGGCCACCAGCCGCGCCCCCCGATCATCCTGACCAATGTCTGCTGCGCCGACAGCCGCGACGAGGCGCACGAGCGTGCCTTCAAATATCTCGGCCAGAAATGGCAGTCGATCGACGACCACTATCATTTCTCCGACGGCCATCTTGCCACCGTCAAGGGTTATGAAAGCTACGGCAAGATGGCGCGCACCTACGCCAAGATCGGCGAAAGCGCCGAGACGAAGCAGAAGGCGACCGATTTTTATGTCAGCATCCAGATCGTCGGCACCCCCCAGGACTGTCTTGACAAGATCGGCGAGTTGCAGCGCCTGACCGGGATGGATCATCTCGTCACCGAATATTCGTTCGGCGCGATGCCGCACGAGGAGGCCGAGGTCAATATGCGCCTGTTCGCCGACCGGGTGTTGCCGGTGTTGCAGCGCGACCCGGCCTTCGCCGGCACCGGCCTGCCGCAGCAGGCGAGGGGGCCGGGCGCCGCCGCCAAGGAGGATCTGTTCGCCCCGGCATGATCGCGCCCGCCAGCGGGAGCCTGGCGCCGGGCGAGGCCTTGCTCGCCGAGACGCCGGCTCTCAAGGCGCATG
>DATLRS010000250.1:0-15093 GCA_035534535.1 Allostellaceae bacterium
AAGAAGGCGTGACAAGGCCGCGCCATCCCCCTTCCGTCTTCCCGGCGACAGCCGGGACCCATTTTGCAGCTGCTCGACCGTCGGAGGGATGGGTCCCGGCCTGCGCCGGGATGGCGGAAGAGCGGATGCGGGTCAGACGACGCCGTCGTCCTTCAGGCGCTTGACCTCGGCGGCATCGAGACCGCACAGCATGCCGAGCAGTTCTTGCGTGTGCTCGCCGAGCAACGGCGGGCGGCTGAGGCTGGCCGGCGAATCCGAAAGTTTGACCGGGCAGCCGACCGTCTGATAGGGGCCGCGCGTCGGATAGTCGATCTCGACGATCATCTCGCGCGCCTTCAGGTGCGGGTCGGCCAAGACCTCGCCGGTATCCTGCACCGCGCCGCACGGCACCCCGGCCGCACCGAGCAGCTGCATGACCGCGTGCTTGTTCCGTGCGCCGGTCCATTCCTCGATGATCGCGTTGAGCGCGGCGCGGTTCTCCCATCGCGCCTCCGAGGTCGCAAAGCGCGGGTCGTCGGCCAGCTCTGGCCGGCCCATCGCGCCCGTCATCGCCCGCCATTGCGGCGGCTCCCAGGCGTTGATGAAGACGTAGTCGTTGGGTCCGCCGCCGGCGCACGGGTAGAGCGTGCTCGGCACGGTCTGGCTCGCCTGGTTGCCGCGCCGCGGCATCGCCTGGCCAAAGCGCTGGTGGTCGCGCAGGCTGACCCGGATGATGTTGACGATCGCGTCCTGCATCGACACCTCGACCTGCTGGCCCTTGCCGGTCGCATGGCGCTGCTGCAACGCCGCCAGGATGCCGATCGCCATGTGCATGCCGGTGCCGCTGTCGCCGATCGCCGGCACGACATAGGTCGGCGGGTTTTCCGGGAAGCCGGTGACGCTCATCGCACCGCCCATCGCCTGCGCGATCGGCTCGTAGCTCTTGTAATCGCGATAAGGGCCATAGGTGCCGAAGCCCTTGATCGTCGCGTAGATGAGGCGCGGGTTGATCTGGGCGAGCGCGCCGTAGCCGAAGCCCAGCCGGTCGAGCGCGCCCGGCCCGAAATTCTCCAAGAGCACGTCCGACTCGGCGATCAGCTTGCGGAACAATTCCTTGCCGCGCGCCGCTTTCAGGTTGAGCGTCAGGCTCTTTTTGTTGGCGTTGAACAGGAGGAAAAAGAGGCTGTCCGAACCCGGCTTGTCGCGCATGTTGCGGCGTGCCACGTCGCCGTCCTTCGGCTCCTCCAGCTTGATCACGTCGGCGCCGAGAAAGGCGAGGATCTGGGCGCAAGCCGGCCCCGCCTGGTTGTGCGTCATGTCGAGGATGCGGATGCCGGAGAGGGCCTGGCTCATCTGTGTTTCTCCACCCCTGTGTCGTCGATCGCGATCCGCCCGGAAAGGAACAATTTACGCTGTACCGGATCGCGGGCAGCCGATCTCCCGTGACGGCGACGCGGCGACCCTCGTTTGGGCCGGTGCGACAGATCTGACCCGCAACGTAGAGTATAAGACCGGTGGGGCGGGGCGGTCGAGGCAGCTCGGTCTGCCCTGTCCGTTTGAGCGGACGGCTTGCATCGCAACGGTAATACCCGCACCGGGCGCCGCCTGTCTCGCGCCGGCGGTTTGGTCATATTCTCGACCCCTTTCCCGAGAAACCGCGTAAAAAGCACCGCGGACCTACGGTCGGTTTGCTTGGAAGGGCGCTACCCGCACAGGGTCGCTCGAATGCTTTGATGATCGTACGCACGTGCCGCCGCGTAGAAGACGGCGAAATCGGCAGGTAATAAATATGACACGAGGACAGTTTCGTACGCGGGGCACTGGCGGCGGGCGATGTTTCCGTAAAGCCGGTTCTGCGGCTTTCTGCGGCCTCAATTTCGGTCTGTATCGTTCAGCCTGCCTTTAACCGTTTGGCGGCGTCGACCGCGAAATAGGTGAGGATGCCGTCGGCGCCGGCGCGTTTGAAGCAGAGCAGACTTTCGAGCATCGCGCGCTCGCCGTCGAGCCAGCCGCGCTCGGCGGCGGCCTTGATCATCGAATATTCGCCCGACACCTGATAGGCGAAGGTCGGCAGGCGGAAGGCGTCCTTCACCCGCCGCACGATGTCGAGATAGGGCATGCCGGGCTTTACCATTACCATGTCGGCGCCCTCGGCGATGTCGAGCGCGACCTCGCGCAGGGCCTCCTCGCCGTTGGCCGGGTCCATCTGGTAGGTGCGCTTGTCGGCGCTGCCGAGCGAGGAGGCGGAGCCGATCGCGTCGCGGAACGGCGCAAAGAAGCACGAGGCGTATTTCGCCGCATACGACATGATGCGCACCCGGTCGTAGCCGGCCTCGTCGAGCGCCCGGCGCACCGCGCCGACCCGCCCGTCCATCATGTCAGAGGGCGCGATGATGTCGCAGCCCGCCTCGGCCTGGACGATCGCCTGACGCTGCAAGATCGCGACGGTCTCGTCATTGGCGACATAGCCTTCGCGGATGACGCCGTCATGGCCGTGCGAGGTAAACGGGTCGAGCGCCACGTCGCACAACACGCCGAGCTCGGGCAACGCCTTCTTGAGAGCGCTGACGGCGCGGCAGACGAGATTGCCGGGATTGACCGCCTCGTGCCCCTCGGGGTCCTTCAAGGCCGGATCAACCGCCGGGAACACCGCGATCGTCGGGATGCCGAGCTGGGCGGCCTCGCCCGCCGCGTCGACCAGCGACGCGATCGACAGCCGCCACGCACCCGGCATCGAGGGGACCGAGGCGCGCCCGTCCTCGTCCTGTACGAAGACCGGCCAGATCAGATCGCCCGGCGTCACGAGGCTCTCGGCGACGAGCTTGCGCGACCACGCGTCGCGCCGGTTGCGGCGCAGGCGGGTGGTGGGATAAGGGGCGAGCGGCGGCAGGAAGGATTGGCTCACGAGGACACCCCGGCAGGACAAGCGGCCAAGGCCGCGGACGGCGCAAAAATAGGCCGCCCGAGCGTCCCTGACAACGTAGCCGGCGCTCAGAACCGCGCGCGTTCGCCAGCGTTGCCGGCATAGTGATAGATGAACACCGTGGTGAACGTGATCGCCGCCACCGTCAGCATGAAACAGACGAGCCCGACCGCCATTTTGCGGTTGGCCGAGCGCCGCTGCGACACGAACTGCGCCGCAGCGATCGGTCGCGGGGCGCCGCGCTGCCGGGCAAAGCTGCGCTCTTCCTGCTGGGCCCAGCGATAGATCATCAGCATCGCGGTACCGACGAACATCATGCTGCCGGGGATCCACATGATCAGGCCGCCAATGTTCTCGTCGCTTGCCGGGGCGATCGCCCACAGGCGTCCCATCTGCGCGTAGGCGGAATACAGCACCTGATGCTTGAAGCTCAAATATGAGCCCAACAGGATGTTGCCGATCGAGGCCACCCAGAACATGAAGAGCCGCACCCCCAGCGACGCGCCGAGCGGCCGCGGCCGCGGGTCGAGCAGCCGCCAGAAGAAGATGAGGCCGCTCAGCAACAGCGTCGTGTGCCACAGGTAATGGATCGGCTCATCAAGGATCGCCTCGTCGTGGAAGCGCGGGATCATCCAGAAATAGGTCGTCCCGACAAACAGCATCGTCGCAATCGCCGGATGGCCGAGCACCCCGAGCGGCCGGACGACCCGGCTGGCGAACAGCGGCCGGATGATCCAACGCCGCGCCCAGCCCGGCAGACCGCGCAGCAGCGCCGCCTGCGGCGCCGCCAGCACCAGCAGCAGCGGCGCCGTGGTGCGCAGCAGCATGTGCTCCACCTGGTGCATCAGGAACTGATGATCGGAAATCGTCTCGATCGGCGATTGCAACGCCAGAAACAGCGCGGCCAGCCCGCCAAAAAAGGCGAATTGCCGCAATGTCGTCGACCAGCCGTCCTCCAGCCTTGCGGACTGTCGCTGGCCAGCGATGTAGAGCCATCCGGTCAGCAGCACGCTGCCCGTGATATCCGGCGTCAGCGGCCATGCCAGCCACGGATCGTGTCCGGCCACGACGCCCAACGCATGCAGCGCCGGGTCGATCGCCGCCAGCACCAGCAGCACGCCGCCGACCAGCACGGCGGGAAACGGCACCGCGGCGGCGGGGCGAAACGAGGCTGCATCGCTCATCGCGACTACCAGTACCCCCGAAGGCACATCGGTTGGGAGGTTTCGAACGCGTCGCATGGTCGCATTGGATGCGCCGCCGAGGGAATGCAATCGATCGACTTTGCTTGCGGCAAGCCGCGCCGGCGCAATGTAAGCTGTGCCGGGTAAGATGCGCCGGCAACGACGCTGACGGCCGGCGGGAGGATGCAATGCTGGTGTTCCGACAACTGTTCGATCCGCAATCCTCGACCTACACCTATCTGCTCGGCGACCGCGCGAGCGCCGTCGCCGTGCTGATCGACCCGGTGTTCGAGCAGGTCAGGCGCGATACCGCGCTGCTCGACGAACTCGGCCTTACCCTCGCCGCGACGCTCGAAACGCATGTGCACGCCGACCACGTCACCGGCGCCTGGCTGCTGCAGCGGCGTACCGGCAGCCGGATCATGGTGTCGGCGGCGGGCGGTGCGCAGGGCGCCGACCGCACTCTCGGGCAGGATGACGTCGTCGCGTTCGGCGGGCGGCGCCTGCTGGTGCGCGCCACCCCGGGCCACACCAGCGGCTGTCTTGCCTATGTGCTCGACGATCACAGCATGGCGTTCACCGGCGACTGCCTGTTGATCCGCGGCAGCGGCCGCACCGATTTCCAGGAGGGCGATGCGGCCGCGATGTACCGCTCGATCCACGAGCAGATCTTTACCCTGCCGGCGGACTGCCTGCTCTATCCGGCGCATGACTATCGCGGGTTGACCGTGACGAGCGTCGCCGAGGAGCGCCGCTTCAACCCGCGGATCGGCGGCGAAATCGGCATCGGCGACTTCACCGGCTACATGTCGAACCTGCACCTCGCCCACCCCAAGCTGATCGATGTCGCGGTGCCGGCCAATCTGCGTTGCGGCCGGCCGGAAGGCGACGCCGAAACGGCGGTCGAGCCGCTCGCCGATCCCGACTGGGCGCCGCTGCGCTACAGCTTTGCCGGAGTGTGGGAGATCGATCCGCACGGCCTGGAGGAGCACGCCGGGACAGTGCAGATCCTCGACGTACGCGAGCCCGCGGAGTTCAGCGGGCCGCTCGGCCATATCGCCGGCGCGGTGCTGATCCCGCTCGGCGAACTCGCCGAGCGGGCCGGCGAACTCAGTCGCGACCGGCCGGTCGTCGCGGTGTGCCGGGCCGGCGGCCGCTCGGCCCAGGCGACGCTCGCCCTGCAGCAGGCCGGCTTCAAGGAGATCGCCAATCTGACCGGCGGCATGCTGCGCTGGCGCGCCGAGGGCCACCCGGTGGAAGGCGGCAGCGGGTAGATCGCCGGCGGCTCAGTCGGCCGCGGACGGACGCTCGCCGGCGACGACCGGGATGATCTCGGTCGGGGTGAGCAACACGTCGCCGCCGGGCCGCAGTTCGCGCGGCAGTATGTCAACGGGTCTCAGGTCGGGTAGGGCGTCGTATGTGCCCTCCACTTCGAGGTCGCGGAAGCGGCGCGCATGCGGCATTACCGACCCCTCCAGGCTGCCGACAAAACTGCTGTAGTGCTCGACCGTACGCCGCAGGCTATTGCCCAGCTGCGTGATATGGCTGCCCATGGTGGCGAGGCGCTTGTAAAGCTCGCGGCCGAGTTCGCCGACATGCCGCGCATTCTCGGCAATCTTCTCCCGCCGCCAGTCAAACCCGATCGTCATCGCCAGACCGATTAACGTCGTCGGCGAGGCGACCAGGACGCGATCCCTCCAGCCGTCCTCCAGCAACGCCGGGTCGCGTTCGAGTGCAGCTCTGTAGAAATTCTCTCCTGGAATGAACATCACGACAAAGTCGGGGGTCACAGGCCGCAATGCTTCCCAATACCGTTTAGCTCCTAATTGCTTCATGTGAGTCCGGACCTGCTGAGAATGACGGCGGAGGTGCGCCTCTCGCGACTCATCACCGTCGGCTTCGTGTGCGTCTAAGTAAGCCTTGAGCGGTGTTTTGACATCGACAACAAGGGATCGTTCACCGGGGAGTCGGACGAGGAGATCCGGCCGTAATCGCCCATCTTCTCCCTCAATCGTTTGCTGCTGGATGTAATCGATATGGTCGGTCAAGCCAGCCAGTTCGATGACGTTCTGTAATTGCATCTCGCCCCAGCGACCGGGTACCTTTGGAGCTGCTTGCAATGCGTTTACGAGCTTTTGGGCCTGTGTGCCGTATTTCTGCACCTCGCTCGCGAGTACCGTGTGCGCCCGCTCAAACCCCCCGAGCCCCTTCTGATAAGATTCCAACGCGGTGGCCATCGGACTGAGCAGGCTGGCGATCGCTTGCTCCTTTTGCTCGAATAGGCTGGCGGCTGATTGCTTGTGTGTCTCGAAAGCTTGACCGGCCAGCAGCAGAAACGAGGCTTGGTTTCCCTGCAATGCCGCATTGGCAATCGCATGCATCTCTTTTTCAATCTCACCTCGCAGGGCGGTCAGCGTCGCGAGTTTTTCGGCATGCGCCTTTTCCTGTGCGGCAGCGGCGCTCTCGATCCGGACTTTTGCCTGCAACACCTCCGCACGCTCCTCGCGTACCCTGCCCAGCTCTTCTTCGATTTCGGCACTCCGCAGCGCCACGACTTCGGCGCGGGTGCGTGCTACCCGCTCGTCTTGGAGCTCGCGAGCAAGCGAATCACTGCGTTGAAATGCGTCTTCCCGTTCTGCCTCGACGGACCCCAGGCCGTCCTGCAGACGGGCGATTTCGCGGCCGCGCACCAGCCAGGCCGCTGCCGTTCCGAGGATCAACCCGATCAGCAACATCAGGGGGGCGGCGTAGGCGCTCATCCGGGATCGGCCTTGCGGTTGGTCAATGATGCAGCATACGCCGACGGTGCCGCGCCGTCACGTTCTCTCTCCGTTCTAAACTCTGCAACGGGCCGCGTCGGCGACGCTCGCAACGGCGCGGCCGCATGTATAAAGAGACGAGTCCTCAGCCGCCGGCGGAAGGCCGAGCCATGTTCATTCATGTCCTTCACGAAAACGCCGACTGGCTGGCGCCGCTGGCGAGGGCGCTCGATGACGAGCGGCTGCCGTGGCGCGACTGGTTTCTCGATTCTGGCGTCTTCGACCTCTCCGAGGCGCCGCCCGAGGGCGTGTTCTACAGCCGGATGAGCGCCTCCTCGCACACCCGCGACCACCGCTTTGCTGCCGAGCTGACCGCCGGCGTGCTGGCCTGGCTGGTCGCGCATGGGCGCCGCGTCATCAACGGGCCGCGCGCCCTCGACCTGGAGATCAGCAAGGTTCGCCAATATGCCGCGCTCGAAGCCGCCGGCATCGCCACGCCGCGAACCGTGCTGGTCGCCGGCAAGGACGAACTCGTCGCCGCGGCGCGGCAGCATTTCGCCGGCATTCCGGTGATCCTCAAGCCGAACCGCGGCGGCAAGGGCCTCGGGGTCCGCCTGTTCCAGACCGCCGAGGCGCTCGCCCGCCACCTCGACAGCGCCGAATACGAACCGCCGGTCGATGGTCTCCACCTGTTGCAGCATTATGTCCGCGCGCCGCAGCCCCTGATCACCCGCGCCGAATTCGTCGGCGGCCGGTTTTTCTATGCGGTCGAGGTCGATACCAGCGAGGGCTTCGAATTGTGCCCGGCCGATACCTGCGCCCTCGACGATGCGTTCTGCCCGGCGGGCGAGGAGCCGCGGGCCAAGTTCACGATTATCGACGCCATCGAGCCGGGCCTGAAGCAGCGCTACGAAACCTTTCTCGCCGCCAACGGCATCGAGGTTGCCGGCATCGAGTTCATTCGCGACGCGGCCGGCACGATCCATACCTACGACGTCAACATCAACACCAACTACAACCCCGATGCCGAGGCGCGCGCCGGCCGCTCGGCGATGACCGCGCTTGCCCGTTTCCTCGGCGGCGAACTCGCCCGGATCGCCGCGCGGCAGGACGCCGCCGAATGAGCTGGCGCGCCTGGGCTACCGCCTCTCTCGGGATCGACGTTTCGGGAACTGAACGATGATATCTGCCGACCCTCTCCGAGCCTATACCTACATCCTTTTGGGATGCGGCCTGGTCGTCTTGGTAATCGCGGCATTGGTGCGCACCTCGTCGGCCCGCTTACATTCGAGATTCGACACTTATTTTCTCATTTCTGGAGTGTTATTCATGATTGCCTCGCTGGTATTCGCGATTTTCGATTCTGCCAACTGGCACTTCTATTAAGGATATCGCGAGATGCGGCGGTCGCGGCCGGCATTCGGGCGCCGCCTGATCGTGGCGGCGACGGCCTGCGGCATCGCCGCGCCGGCGCTCGCCGGGCAGTCTGCGTCCCGCCCCGATCTGTCGCAGACCTGGCTCGATCTGCCACCCTCCGCGGCGACCGGCAAGCCGGCGGTCGCGATGCCGCCGCTGGCGACCGGACAGCCCGGCGCCGGCCCCTGCCTGCCGCCGCTGCCGTGCGGCACGCGGCTCCTCGGGACGATCCGCAAGAACGGCGTCGTCGCGGTGCAGGTGCCGGCGCTGCGCTGGTAGCCGGGCGGCCGTCAGATCGCCTTGCCGGCGGTATCGAACGCAACCAGCACGCCCATCAGCTTGTCGACGCTAACCCCGTCCGTCGCCAGCGGCACGATGCAGCCTTCGATCGTGCGGTGCTCGGGGTCGCGCGCGCAGATCGGCGGTCCACGGCGCCAGGTCGGGCGGCCGGTCTCGACCATGAAGCGAAACCGCTCGCGCGCGTCCAGGTCGGCGATCAGCTGCGGGTGGACCTCGTCGAGCCAGCCGCCGGTCACCTCCCGCTCAAGCGAGCGCACAATGCCGGTGCCGCACAGCCGATAGCGGTAGCGCAGCGGGTCGCGGAACACGTCGAGCAGAAACATCCGCGACCACATCGGCGCGATGTCTTCGGGTACCACGTGCTGGCGACCGGGCAGGCGGCCGGGCGGCGTGATCGAGCGCCAGTAATCATAAAGCCGGCGCACCAGCGGATGCCAATCGGCCCGGTCCTGCGGCAGCCGATAGCCCGTCCAGATGCCGAACTCGCCGGCGGTCTCCGGCGTCGCGTCTCCGATGCTGGATGAATGTGCTGGCACGAGCCGAAACATACCACGGATTGTCGATCGCAAACCTTGGCGAGCCGTTAACCGCTGCGTTAACCGCTGCGTGTACCGCTGCGGGCCGCAACCCGGTCGCGCCGGCAGCGGTAGGTCGCGATTTCGGCGCTGCCGTCGCGTTCGACCGCGGCAATGGCGGCAATGCGGCGGGCGGGAGCGCAATGCGCCTCGGCGACCTGCTGCGCCTCGGCGGCACTGATTTCGTCGGGATACCAGCGCAGCGTAATGGCGTCGCGCGATGCGGCTTCAGGCCAGGGCGGCCCGCCGGCGCAGCCGGTGAGCCCCAGCAGGAGGACGCCAAGCGCGGCCCGGATGGCAATCGGCGGCATTCACACACCTCGTGAGATGGTTGGCGGGATGGTTGGCGGCGCGGTGCCCGGCAAACGCTCCGCTTCCTCATCCGTTCAAGCCGGCGGCGTTGTGCCGCTTGGAACCGCCGGCCGCCGCAGGCATGCTGCGCCGACGGCAAGGGAGGACGAGGGATGGCAAACGAGGTAGCGGTCGCGGCGCGCTTCGATATCGAGCTGCGCGATCTCGAATATCATCGCCACGACGGCGCTCCTCTGCTGGCGCGGCTCTACCGGCCGGTGGGACAAGGGCCGTTTCCGGCGCTCGTCGAGGTGCATGGCGGCGCCTGGGCGTCGGGCGACCGGCTCAATAACGCGCCGCTCGACGAGGCGCTGGCGAAAAGCGGCATCGTCGTGCTGGCGATCGATTTCCGCATGCCGCCGGAATGGCGCTATCCGGCCTCGATCGCCGACATCAACCTGGCGACGCGCTGGCTCAAGACGCATGCGGCGGAGTTCGGCAGCCGGCGCGAGCTGGTCGGCGGGCTCGGCACATCGAGCGGCGCCCATCAGCTGCTGCTGAGCGCCCTAAAACCGGCCGACCCGCGTTACGCCGCGCTGAGCCTCGCGGAGGCGCCGGCGGAGGATGCGAGTTTGCCCTATCTGGTGCTGTGCTGGCCGATCGCCGACCCGCTGGCGCGCTACCGCATGGTCAGGGAAAAGGGCAACGCCCGCCTCGTCGCCGCGCATGACGCCTACTGGGCCTCGGAAGCGGAGATGGCGGAAGGCAACCCGCAGCTGATCCTCGAACGCGGCGAGGCGGCGGCGACACTGCCGCCGGCGATCATCGTACAGGGCACCGCCGACGACAACGTCACCCCCGACATGGCCGACCGCTTTGCCGCCGCCTATCGCAAGCGCGGCGGCGAGGTCGCCCTGCACAAATTCGCCGGCATGCCGCACACCTTCATCGTCAACCGCCCGACCGATCCGGCCTCGACCGAGGCCAGCGAACTGATCCGCGACTTCGTGCTGGCGCAGACGCGAACCGGCTGAGAAGACCGCGGGGACGTCCTACCGCAACGGCAGCCGGTTGGCGGCGACCTCGCCGTCCTTGATGACGAGCGCGATATGCTGCTTGTCGCGCAGGATCGCGATGTCGGCGAGCGGGTCGCCGGCGACGACGACGAGGTCGGCGAGCCTGCCCGGCGCGAGCGTGCCGAGCTCGTCCTCCAGCCCGAGACATTCGGCGGCCCAGCCGGTCGCCGCCTGCAAGGCCTGCATCTCGGTCATGCCGGCGCTGACCAGGCATTCGAGTTCGCCGGCATTGGCCGGGTGCCCGTGCCCGCCGGCATCGGTGCCGGCGACGACCTTGACGCCCAACGCCAGGGCCCGCCGGATGCTGGCGATGTGGTGCTGGTAGAGCGCCAGGGCGCGCTCCTTGACATGCGGCTGCGGCGACTTGCGGTGGTATTCGTAGACGAGCAGCGTCGGCACAAAAAAGATGCCGCGCTCGGCCATGGCTTCGAGATGGCGCGGATCCTCGTCGAGATAGGAGCCGTGCTCGATCGAATTGACCCCGGCCTCGATCGCGATGTCGAGGCCGCGGCCACCCAGCGCGTGACACATGACGCGGCGGTCGAGGGCCTGCGCCTCGTCAACCAGCGCCTGCATCTCGTCGAGGTTGAAGGCGCCGTCGCGCGGCCCGTGGCCGGGGCGCGAGCTGGCGCCGCCGGTCGTCGCGCATTTGATGACGTCGGCGCCGGCCCGCACCATGCGGCGTACCACCTGACGCACATCATCCGCGCCGTTGCACACGCTTTCGGGCAACAATGGATCGCCCGGGATGCAGCAGCAATCGTCGAGCGGCAACCCCGACGGGCTGACCGCATCGCCGATGCCGCCGATCGGCGAGATGATCGACAGCGACAGCACCAGCCGCGGCCCCGCGATCAGCCCCTCCTCGATCGCCCGCTTGAACCCGGAATCGCAGCCGGCGGCGTCGCGGATCGTCGTGTAGCCGGCGGCGAGCGTCTGCTGCAGCACCGCGGCGGTGCGCAGGTGCCGCGTGCTTTGCGGCTCGTCGAGCCGCCAGCGATGCGCCAGATCGTAGCGGTGATTGGCCATGTGGTCGTGGCAATCGATGAGGCCGGGCAGGATCGTCATGCCCGCCACATCGATGATCTCGGCATCGGCCGGAAACTCGCCTTCGTTGCGGGTCGAAACGCCAGCGATGCGGTTGTCGCGGATCACCACCGTCGCGCCAGCCACCGGGGCGGCGCCGCTGCCGTCGATCAGCCGGCCGCCCTTGAGCACGATCATCGCGTCCCTCCCATCGCTGCGCATCTCTCGTGATGGCCGGGCTTGTCTCGGCCATCCCCGTGTCCGTTGCCGCCGCTCCCAATCTTATATGACACTCGCGCTACACGCGAAGCTCGGAGGCGCGGCAGAGGTGCCGAACGTCCGTCCGGCGAACTGTGATTTCGTGGATCGCCGGGACCAGCCCGGCCTTGACGATGAGAGGCGCTGGGCGAGGTGGATATTTCCCTTGGCAGAGTTGATGCCCACACTCTTTAGTTTTACGCCCTGGTTGGCCGGTAACCTCACTCTGTTGGGCGAGGCTCTCGGTCTGGACCTCCAAATGACAGGGCCGTCTGGGCACAGCCGTCCGCAGCCAAAGCGGCCGCCGGATCAGGCGTCCCGCAGTGGAATATTCCAGATGTCGGCGGCGTATTCGGCGATTGTGCGGTCGGCCGAAAACCAGCCGACGCGGGCGATGTTGAGGGCGGTGGTGCGGCCCCACTCGGCCGGGTCGCGCCACCGCGCCTCGGCCTCGGCCTGGGCGGCGCGGTAGGCCGCGAAATCGGCGGCGACCATGTAGGGGTCGGCATAGCGCAAGCTGTCGGCGATCGGGCGGAAGCGGTCCGGATCGTCCGGCGAAAAATCGCCGTCGCCGATGGCGTCGATCGCCCGCGCGAGTTCGGGCGAGGCGGCGATCGCATCGCAGGCGTCGTAGCCGCGCTCGGCGCGGCGGGCTTCGACCTGCGCCGCGGTGAGCCCGAAGATCAGGATGTTCTCGGCACCGACGCAGTCTTGGATCTCGACATTGGCGCCGTCGAGGGTGCCGATCGTCAGGGCGCCGTTGAGCGCCAGCTTCATGTTGCCGGTGCCGGACGCCTCCAGCCCGGCGGTCGAGATCTGCTCCGACAGATCGGCCGCCGGGATGATCATCTCGGCGAGGCTGACATTGTAATTCGGCAGAAAGACCAAGCGTAACAGATCGCGGGTCGCCGGATCGTTGTTGACGACTGCGGCGATATCGTTGGCCAGTTTGATGATCAGTTTGGCGCGGGCGTAGCCGGCGGCCGCCTTGCCGGCGAAAATCTTGACCCGCGGCACCCAGTCGGCACCCGGCTCGGCGCGGATCGCATGATAGCGCGCCACCGTGTCGAGCAGGTTGAGCAATTGCCGCTTGTATTCATGGATGCGCTTGATGTGCACGTCGAACAGCGCGTCCGGATCGAGCGGCAGGCTCATCTGCTCATGAACGTAGCGGCTGAGCGCCGTCTTGTTGGCGTGCTTGACGGCGGCAAGGCGGCCGATCACCCCGCTGTCCTCGGCATAGTCGGCCAGGCGCGCGAGGGCGGCCGCGTCGTCGAGCACCGCAGTGCCGCACACCGCGCACAACAGCCGGGTCAGCCCCGGATTGGCCTGGTGCAGCCAGCGGCGGAAGGTGATCCCGTTGGTCTTGTTGACGATGCGGTCGGGGTAGAGGCGGTGCAAGTCGGCAAACACGGTCTCGCGCAGCAGCGTCGTATGGAGGGCCGAGACGCCGTTGACCCGGTGCGAGCCGATAAAGGCGAGATGGCCCATCCGCACGTGCCGGCCGGCGCGCTCGTCGATGATCGACACCGCGGCCCGCAGATCGTCATCGGCCAGGCCGCATTCCGCGGCAGTTTCGAGATGCCGCGCGTTGATCTGATAGATGATTTCGAGATGGCGCGGCAACACCCGCTCGAACAGCGCGACCGGCCAGCTTTCCAACGCCTCCGGCATCAGCGTGTGGTTGGTGTAGGAAAAGGTCTCGATGGTGGTCAGCCAGGCCGCTTCCCACGGCAGATTGTAGAGATCGACGAGCAGTCGCATCATTTCGGCGATGGCGATGCTCGGATGCGTGTCGTTGAGCTGGATCGCCGCGCGCTCCGGCAGCGACGGCAGATCGCTATAATATTGCAAGTGGTTGCGCAGGATGTCCTGCAATGATGCCGAGACGAAGAAATACTCCTGGCGCAGGCGCAGTTCGCGGCCGGCCGGGGTGCTGTCGCCCGGGTAGAGGATCTTCGAGACCGCCTCGGCACGGGCCTGCTCCGACAGGGCGCCGACATGGTCGCCCTCATTGAACACGTCGAGCCGCAGGGGATCGACGGCGCGCGCCGACCACAGCCGCAGCGGGTTGACATGGCGGCCGCGCCAGCCGACCACCGGAGTGTCGTAGGCGACGGCCTCGATCGTCTCGCCGGGCTGCCACACCGAGCGCACCCGTCG
Organism: Allostellaceae bacterium; assembly: GCA_035534535.1. GTDB lineage: Bacteria > Pseudomonadota > Alphaproteobacteria > ATCC43930 > CGMCC-115725 > DATARH01. The sequence goes on from DATLRS010000250.1 coordinate 13,951, forward strand.
CCCGGTGGCGACGATCTCGACCCAGCCGCCATAATGGATGTCGTAGACCACCTCGGGCCGCGCGAATTCCCACGGATTGCCGAAGGACAGCCAATCCTCGGCGTATTCGTGCTGCCAGCCGTCGCGGATCACCTGGCGGAAGAGGCCGTGATCGTAGCGGATGCCATAACCGCAGGCCGGCAAGCCGAGGCTTGCCATGCTCTCCATCAGGCAGGCGGCGAGCCGGCCAAGCCCGCCATTGCCGAGCGCGGCGTCAGGCTCGGCGCGGCGCATGCGGTCGAGATCGACGCCGAGATCGCCGAGCGCGGCGCGCACCGTCTCGGTCATCCGCAGATTCTCGACGACATCGGCGAACAGCCGCCCGATCAGGAATTCCAGCGACAGGTAATAGACTTGCTTCCTGCCCTCGGCGTGGCTGGCGCGGTTGACGGCGAGCCAGCGGTAGATGATGCGGTCGCGCAGCGCCAGCGCGGTGGCGACAAACCAGTCGCGCGGCGTCGCGGCGTCGCCGTCCTTGCCGACCGCCAGCGCCAGCTTGGCGAGGACATTCGCCTTGAATTCCTCGATCTCGGCATCGTCCGCCGGCAGGTCGGCGATCGCCGGCGCCACCTCGCCGCGCGGCGTCTTGCCGAGGAGCAGACCGAGATTGGGAATATCGTTGGGCATGCTGGCGGATTACGATGCAAAAGCGGTGCCGGCCGGGGCCGCGACCCGGAGCCGCGACGCGGCGATGACCCATCATGGGTCAGCGGTGGTTAAGGCGGCCTCAACGGCCGCCGCGAGGCCGGCTCACACGCTCGGGAGCCAGGGTCCCTCGATCCTATAGGCTTCGCCGTCGCCCGGCCAGGGCGGCAGCGTCACCGCGACAATATCGAGCGGGATCGTGCCGTCGTTACGGAACTGAAAGGACGCCCCGGTCGGGATCGTCGCCGAGACGCCGGCTTCGAGCACCGTCATGTCCTCCGACTCACCAAAGCGGCGCCAGAGGTGGCCCCGGCCGGCGACGACGTACCAGATCTCTTCGACCGTGCGATGGGCGACCGCGCGGGCGACCGCGCCCGGCAGCAGCGTAAACGTGGCCATGCTGCCGCGCGCCGTGGCGCCCAGAATGCGCACCTCCGACCCGTCCGGGGCGATCGCATC
>DATLRS010000251.1:0-5751 GCA_035534535.1 Allostellaceae bacterium
GATGACGAAGGGGGCGGCGATCAATTTGACCGAAATCTGCTCTAGGCATGAGGTAGCGGGCGGTCGCATCGGGCTTTCGCGGCGCCTACAAGCCACCCGGTCAGCAATAACGAGCCATCGGGGGGGCGGCACCTTGCCGCCCTTCCGTTTAGGGTGCAGCGGCGGCGCCCCAGTGTGCGGGCTCAGCCGCCGGGCCAGGCGTGGCGCAGGCGGTCGCGGTGGCGCAGCAGCCAGTAGAGCGCGACCAGGGTGTGGGCGCTTTCGATCTGGCCGGTGTCGAGCATGGCTTCCACTTCGACGATCGTCTTGACGATGACGCGGATATCCTCGTGTTCCTCGGCGAGGCCGTGGATGCCGCCGGCGGCGCGCGCGTCGACCCGGCCGCAGAACAGCCAGACGCTCTCATCGAGGCTGCCGCTGGCCGGCAGCATCCGCTGGATCGGCACTAAGGCGCCGATCAGCGCGAGCCCGGCTTCCTCGTGCACCTCGCGCCTTGCGACCTCTTCCGGGGTTTCGCCGTCCTTGTCTATGAGGCCGGCGACCGCCTCGATCTGCCACGGCGAGCGCCCGCCATAGAGCGCGGCCAAGCGGAACTGCTCGATCAGCACGACGCTGTCGCGCTCCGGGTCGTAGAGCAGCACCGCGACCGCGGCGCCGCGCCGGATCACGTCGAACACCCGCTCGCCGCTCCAGCCGCCCGCGAACAGGCGATGGCGGAAGCGGATGATGTCGACCCGCAGATGGCGGGCAAAGCCGGTCGCGGCGTCGAGGATCTCGACGTCCGGGTGCGACGGCGCCGCGGCGGGCGGGCGCGAATTGCCGGTCATTGATGGCTCCCGGTGGGTCAGGACACGATCGGCGTGTCGAGCACGGCTGCCGCCGAACCGCTCTCGATCTCGACGACCCACAGATCGGGATCGCGGCCGCGCTGCCGCGCGATATAAGCGTCGGCCTCGGCCTCGGCCACCGGCAGGTCGCCGGTCGCCCGCATCCAGACCGCGCTGCCGTCGGGCCGGCGCGCCTGCGCCAAGACGGTACAGCCGGCGTCGCGGCCGTTCAGCTTCAACAGGACGGCGCCGGCATCGGCGTCGCCGCGCGCCACCAGCGCGACCCCGATCGCCGCCAGATCGCAGCGCCGGATCAGCGCCTTGACCCAAATGCCGCTCTTCAGCCGGGCTTCCATGCGACTGCCATCTTGGGCGCTAGAGCCGCGACAGCCGCTCGACGCCGGCGATGTCGCGGTCGCGGTGGATCGCAACCAGATCGCGGTCGTCGAGCAGCACATAGGTGCTGCCGCCTTCGCCGCAGGCCAGTTCGGCGACCGGATAGGCCGCCCGCACCAACAGCGCCGCGAGCGTGCGGCGCAGATCCGGCTGCTTGGGCGCCAGCCCCAACAGCGCCGCGCGGTTCAGCTGCGCGTAGTCGAAGCGGAAGGTGCCGTCGCATGAGGCCGCGCTCATCGGGGTCGGCGGCGTGTCCCGTTGGTTGACGACGACGGTGTTGTCGCGAAACGCGATCTCTTGGTGTTCGGCGGTCGACCAGACGCCGGCAAACGGATTGTGCGGCGCCACGGTCGTCACACAGCCCGACGGCAGCGCCGCGGTGAGGGCGAGCACGGCGAGTTGCCATAAAGACGGGGTTCTCGCGATCGCTTTCATCGCCGCCACCGCTGCCGAGGATATCAGCCCGATCATTATGTCATGTGTCATTCCCGCGAAAGGGGAATCCCGCCAACACCCCCTCAAAGACGCGCGAGCGAGCCGGCTTGCCACAGTTGCCGGCTCAATCCGCGCTGGATCTTGCCGCTGGTGGTTGTCGGCAGCGCATTCGGGGGCAACAGCAGAATGTCGTAGGGCACGATCTCGTGCGCGGCGACGATCGCCTCGCGGATGCGGGCGGTGACCTCGGCGACCGCGACGTGGTGGCGGGAGGTGCGCTCGACCTCCTGGACGACGACCAGCTGCTCGGCGGCCTCGCCCGCACCGACCGCAAACGCCGCGCCGCCGTGCCGGCGCAGCGCCGGATGGCAGCGCTGCACCGTGTCCTCGATATCCTGGGGATAATGATTGACGCCGCGGATGATCACGACCTCCTTGATGCGCCCGGTGATGAACAATTCGCCGCTCTCGTCGCGCCAGCCGAGATCGCCGGTACGCAGCCAGTCCCGGCCCGCCTCGCCGGCGATCGCGGCGCCGAAGACGGCGGCACTGGCGGCGTCATTGCGCCAGTATCCGCGGGCGAGGTTGGCGCCGGCGACCCACACCTCGCCGACCTGGTCGGCGGCCAGCCGCCGGCGGCTGTCGGGGTCGACGATGGCGATCCGCTCGCCGGCCAGCGCCCGGCCGCAGCCGACCACCGCCTGTGCGTCGGCGGCATCGAGCGGCGAGGCGGCGCGATGCGCTTGCAGCCCGGCGCGGCTGAGCGTCCGCAGCGCCGGCCCGGCGCCGCGCCGGCCGGCCGACACGAGGACGGTGGCTTCGGCCAGGCCATAGGCCGGATAGAGCGCGGCGGCGGCAAAGCCGTGCGGCGCGAAGGTCAGGGCAAAGCGGCGCAGCGTCTCGGCACGCACCGGCTCGGCGCCGTTGAGGGCGAGCTGCCAGCCCGACAGGTCGATGCCCTCCATTTGTTCCGGGCGATAGCGCTCGACGCACCAATCGAACGCGAAATTGGGCCCGACGGCCACTTCGGCATGATAGTCGCTGATCGCGCGCAGCCAGACGAGCGGGCGCTGCATGAACGCGACCGGCGCCATCAGCACGCACAAGGCTCCAACATAGAGCGACTGCAGGGCATTAATGATCAGGCCCATGTCGTGATAGAGCGGCACCCAGCTCACACAGGTCGATCGCCTTGTATTGCCGAACGCCGCCTTGATCATCGCCAGGTTGGCGAGCAGGTTGGCGTGGCTGACCATGACGCCCTTGGGCGCCGAAGTGGAGCCCGAGGTGTATTGCAACAGCGCGAGGTCGTCGCCCGTGGGTGCGCGCGGCAGGCGCGGCATCGGCTCCGCCGCCGCCGGGTCATCGACCGCCAGCCACGTGATCCCGGCGGCGGTCCCTGCGGCGGTCCCGGCGGCGGTCCCTGCGGCGGTCCTTGCGGCGGCGAAGCGTCCGACGAGATCGCCGCGCCCGCCCTCGATCAACGCCAGCGGCGCCAGTGCAAGGCGCGGCGCGCAATCGGCGACAATGACGGCGCTGGCATCGCGGCTGCTTTGCCGCCGCGGCAGCATCATCGGCACCGCGACGACCCCGGCCAGCAGGCAGCCGAACAGCGCGACCATGAAGTCGATGCCGGTCGGACACAGCAGCAGGGCGCGCTCGCCGGGTGCGGCAAAGGCCGCGATCCGCCCGGCCAGCGCCTCGGCGCGGCGCTCAAGCTCGGCGAAGGTGACGGCTGCTTCCTCGCCGCCGCGATCGGTCAACCTGACATAGGCGCGATCGTGCGGTTGCGTCGCCGCGCGCAGGTGGAGCAGCTCGGCGAGCGAGCGCAGCGCCGGCAGGGCATCGCAGCCGCCGTCAGCCGCCGCCGTCATTGCCGCCGGCCTGTCGGGCTGCGATGTGATGGGCCAGCTCGGCGATCGTCGGATAGTCGAAGACCAGCTCCGGCTCCAATTCGGTGCCGAGCCATTCCTCCAGTTCGACGATGAAATAGGCTGCGCTTGCCGAGTCGAGCCCCATCTGGGCAAAGCTGGCATCGGGCGAGACCGCGATCGACGGGTCGTCGATGGTCCGCCGGATATAGGCGAGGCACCACTCGCCGATCTCGAACTCAGTGAAACTACCGGCCGCCAACCTGCCGCCCCCGGCGATCGGGTTTGTTCGAGGCAGGATTGCTTGCCTGATCGGGTTTTGCCATGCGAGAGGATCGGAACAACACTTGGTATTACTGGTCGGCCATCGATACCGCCGCTATTGCCAGCGCGACGCCGCGGACGCTACAGTCGCGGCCGGAACGGGTCAAGGCGCAGGTGAGGATGCCTGAGGATTTCGCGGGCATGGCGCTGGCGCGGCCCGTGCCGCCGCCGGACGATGCCAAGCGGCAAGCGCACCAGCAGCTGCTCGGCCTTCTCGAAAGCGCCGCGATCGGGCGACGGGCAGCGGACGGCGCGATGGCGGTCGGTCGCGGCGAGGCGGCCGGATGCTTTCTTTACGGCCCCTATCTGCATCTGCCGGAAGGATGCTACCGGCTTCTCTTCCGCTGCCGCAGCGGGGCGCCGCGGTGGGCGGCCCAGCCGGTGCTCGGGGTCGAAATCATCGTGCTCAGCCGGTTCCAGCGGGAATGGCGCGATTTCACCGCCGCTGAGCTGGCATCGGGCGTCGGATCGCTCGATTTCGCGGTGCCCCGCGAGCTCGCTCTCGCGAGCGGCAACGAAGGGCGCTTCGAGTTCCGCTTTTTTCATCTCGGCAATGCCGACCTTGCGGTTACCGCGGTCGAGCTTGAGGCGCTGCCGCGCGGTGCAACGCCGCCGCCGGGCCCGCGCGCGTGGCGCCTGCTCGGCCGCCTTCAGAAAAGCTGGCGCGGCCGGCGGACCGGCGGCGGCAGCGTCAAGGTGTGGCAGATCGAACCCGCCGGGCTCCTGCTCTATGGCGGCTGGCCCTATCTGCGGCTGCCGCGCGGCCGCTATCGCCTGATGCTGCGGGCGCAAGCCGGGCCGCCGCGACAGCGCGCCGCGCCGGTGCTGGCGATCGAGGTTCTCGGGCAAAGCCGCTGGCGCGCCCGCCACCGGCTGACGCTGCTGGCGCGCCGGCCCGAGCCCGGCGGCGTCCAGCAGGCGTGGCGCGAGGTCACCGCCGAGGAGATCGCGGCCGGACCGGTCGCGGTGGATTTTGCCGTGCCGACGGAAATGGCACTGGAAGCCGGCGCCGACGCGCCGTTCGAGGTCAGGTTGCATCACCTCGGCAACGCGGCCCTCGCCATCGCTTCGGTCGATCTACTGCGGCTCGATGACGCCGCGCCGCTGGACACGCCGTTGGACACGCCGGTGGCCGCGCCGCGCCTGCGCCCGCCCGGACGACGCAAGATCGTGCTGATCGGCAACTGCCAGTCGGAGACGTTGCGCCAGGGGTTCATCCATGTTGAAACCCTGAACAAGCGGTTCGACGTCAAATATCACTTCATCCAGCTGCCGGAAAATCTGCACGAGTTCGCGGCGAGAGACCTGGAGACCTGCGATATCCTGCTGGTTCAGGATATTCGGTTGTGGGACGCGTTTCCGCTGCGCGATTGCCTGCGGCCGGGCGCGCAGATGGCGCGGTTTCCGCTGGTGCGGTTTGCTTCGCTCTGGCCGTTCGATGCGTGGAACGGGCCGGGCGACCGGTTGGCGCATGACCGCGAAGCGCCCAATCTGACGTTCCCCTATCTCGATGGGCTGCTCGGCCGGCTGCGCAAGGAAATTTCCGATCCGGAAGCCCGGCTGCGCGCCTATCGCGCGCTCGACGGGCCCGGCATCGTCAATTATCGCCGGCTGCACGAAATCGAAATCCGGCGCCTCACGGCGATGGACCAGAAATTCGACATCGCGATCGGCGGTTTCATCCTGGAAAATTTTCAGAAGCGGCGGCTTTTTCACACGACGGTGCGGCCCAATTGGGACGTGTTCGGACGGCTGATGCAGTTGGTGGCGAGGCTGGCGGGGGTCAGCGAACCGGTGTCACTGACGCGCGCGATCGACACGGCGTTGCGCAACCCGCAGGTGCCGGTCCATCCCAAGGTGGCGCGCGATCTCGGGGTCGGCTGGGCCGACGAGACGAC
>DATLRS010000252.1:0-2032 GCA_035534535.1 Allostellaceae bacterium
GAGTGCGGCGACTTCGAGGCGCGGGAAATCGTCCTCCAGGCACTTGATCTCCTGGAGGCACAGCACGTCGGGCTGTGCGCTCTTGAGAAAATCCAACAGGTGCGGCAGCCGTACCTTGACCGAGTTGACGTTCCAGCTGGCTATCTTCACCGAGGCAATGCTTCCTTATGGGGCGGGCTTACGGGGCGGGCGATTATAGCCGTGACGACCTCGTCTGTCGCCGACATCCGATGCCGAGGGCGGCGCCGCGCCGGTTGCGATCTGCCAACCCTCGTTGCCGAATGCCGGCGCGCGGCGGCTGGGCAAACCACTTCGGTCGGGGCCGAAGCGATGGCGCGTGACGGCATCGCTGCCGGCCGTCACCGTAGCGGATGCATATCGGTCGCCAAACCTGTCTGCTGGCGCTGGGCCTCATCGCAAACCTCGCGCCGGTCGCGACATTCGCGGCCGTGCTGCCCGAGATCAAGTCGGCGTGGGGTTTGAGCGCGGGCGAGGCCGGCTGGATCGGCGGCGTCTATTTCGCCGGCTACGCTGCGGCGGTGCCGGTTTTGGCGAGCCTCACCGACCGCATCGACGGCCGCTGGATATTTGCCTTCTCATCGCTGCTCGGGGCGGTCGCGACGCTCGCCTTGGGCGGTTGGGCCGATGGATTCTGGTCGGCGCTCGTGCTCCGCCTGATCGGCGGCATCGGGCTCGGCGGGGTCCATATGCCGGGTCTCAAACTGCTGGCGGAGCGCAGTGCCGGCCGGGCGCGGGCGCGCGGCAGCGCGATTTACGCGGCGGCCTACAATCTCGGCGCCGCGGGGTCTTTCTTTCTCGCCGGATGGGCCGATGCGGCATTCGGCTGGCGCGGGGCATTTGTGATAAGCGGTCTCGTGCCGTTGCTGGCGATCGGTGCGGTTGCGCTGTTGCCGGAGCCGGCGGAGGCTGTGCCTGTCGCCGGGTTCACGATCGATATCAGACCGCTGCTGCGCAATCGCGCCCTTGTCGCCTATGTGCTCGCCTTCGCCGGCAATATCTGGGAGGTCGCGGCGATACGGGCGTGGTTTGTCGCCTTCCTCGCATGGACGCTCGCCCTGCCGCACAATGGGCTGAACATTCCGGGACCGGCCGCCATTTCCGGCCTCGCCTCGCTCGCCGGTTTTCCGGTCAGCCTTGCCGTCGCCGAGTGTGCGTTGCGCTGGGGGAGGCGGGCGATCGTCGCGACCTGCATCACCTCGGTGGTGGTGCTGCTGGCGCTGGCCGTCGCGGCCGGCGGGTCGAGCCGCGTCGTTCTCCCGCTGCTGGTCGTCGCGCAGATCGCCAGCCTCGCCGATGCCAGCGCGCTGGCCAGCGGTGCGGTTGCCGCGGCCGAGCCGGCGCGGCGCGGCGCGGCGCTCGCGTTATACGCCTTCATCGGCTACGCCGCCGCGTTCACCGGCCCCGTCGTGACCGGCATCGTTATCGATCTGTTCGGAGGAGCGAGCGATCGGCGGGGATGGAGCGCGGCGTTCGCGACGATGGCCTTGGGTTCGACGGTCGCAGCCTGGGCCATGCGGCGCGTTCGCGCCGAACGCGGCCATCTGGGCGGCCGCGGCGCCCGAGACGCCGGGCGTTAGGCTTGGTGGTCGACAGGCCTGGCCGGCCGCCGACACCAGGTAGCAACCGTTACCGGGTCGTGACGGTTCGGCTGCCGAACCGGGGCTGCGCTCAGGCGATCGAGAACGAATTGCCGCAGCCGCACGACGAGGCGGCGTTGGGGTTGCGAATCTGGAACGAGGCACCCATCAGGTCTTCGACGAAATCGACCTCGGAGCCGTTCAACAGGTCGAGCGAGGTGTCGTCGACGATGACCGCGACACCGCTGCGCTCGAAGACGACATCGTCGGGGTTTTGCTGGTCGTCGAAGCTTATGCCGTACTGAAAGCCCGAGCACCCGCCGCCGGAGACGGCGATGCGCAGAAATGCGCCGGCGGCGTCTTCCTGAATCTTCAGCGTCGCGATGCGCCGCGCCGCGCTTTCGGTCACGACGATATTGCGCTCGCCAACTGCA
>DATLRS010000253.1:0-8636 GCA_035534535.1 Allostellaceae bacterium
GGAAGCTGGCGCACCCCGGCACATTCAGGCGCCGCGGCCCCGAGGCGGTCAACAGATAGCGTTCGCTCTCGAAAAACGTGACCTGCCGGTTGACGAGAATGCCGCGCACCGTCCCGTCCGGGTCGCGCAGCACGCCGGCGCCGACGCTGACATCGCTGGCGGCGCCGGCGAACAACTCTTCGGCGGCGTCGAGCGGCACGCCGCGGCGCAGCCGCTTCAGGATGAACGGATAGCCGGAGGCCGTCATCGTCCCCGGCCCCCAGTCGCGCCCGACGATCAGCGTATCGTCGTCGAGCCAGGTGGCGCTCTGCTTGCCTTCGGGCAGCAAGAACCCATCCTCGCAAAACCGCGCATCGGCGATATCGAATTCGCGCGCCTCGCTGGCGTCCTTGCCGCCGTCGGACAGGCTGACGAGCGCGCGGCGATAATCGGGCGGCAGGCAGGCCGCGCCCTGGAAGACCCAGTTGCGCCCTTCGGCAGCGGCCAGCGCGTCGACATCGAGCAGCGTCTGCCAAAGGGGCTGCGGCGTCGCGTAGGAGGCGGCGCTCGTCACCCGCCACAAGCCGCGCGCGTGCTCCTCGTCCTGCCAGAAATTAGCGAGGCGGTCGCCGAGAAACCGCGGGTAGGGAATCCGGTCGACCGCTGTGACGACCGCCAGCGCCGCGCGGTAGTTCGCGGCGTAGCGCGGGTCGCTTTCGAGCGCGGCGAGGCTGCGCGCGTTCTCCGCGCGCACCCATTGGAGCGCCGCCGCGCCCTCGACCTCTTCCAGCCAGAGAAACGGATCCTCGCCGTTCACGGCACCCGCCCGCGACCTAAGCAGCAATTCGGCGATTGTCACACGGTTGCTGGGCCGGCGGCAATCAGCCCCTCACCCCAACCCTCTCCCCGCAAGCGGGGCGAGGGAGAAGCCGGGCGCAGTCCTGAACCCTCTCCCCGCTTGCGGGGAGAGGGCAGGGTGAGGGGTTGACCCGCCGGTCAACAGTCGCCGAACCAAGCCAATCCTGCTTAGCTGCGGCCCGCCGGCGGGCTTGTGTCACGCGCGGGCCGGCTGCTCGGCGATCTCGCGGCCCAACGCGGCCAGTGCGGTCGCGACGATGTGGCGGGCGTTGAGCCCGGCGGTGTCGTATTGCGCGACGGGCGCGTCGTGTTCGAGGAAGACGTCGGGCAGCACCATCGGGCGGATCTTCAGCCCGTGGTCGAGCTGTCCGGTCATCGCCAGATGATGCAGCACGTGGCTGGCGAAGCCGCCGATCGAACCCTCCTCGATCGTGATGACGACCTCATGCTCGCGCACCAGGCGGTTGACGAGGTCGGTGTCGAGCGGCTTGGCAAAGCGCGCGTCGGCGACCGTCGTCGACAGCCCGTAAGACCCCAGCTCCTGCGCCGCCTTCAGGCATTCGGCGAGGCGGCCGCCAAGGTTCAACAGGGCGATGCTGGTGCCTTCCTTCAGGATGCGGCCGCGGCCGATCTCGAGCGGTACGCCGATCTCCGGCAGCGCCACGCCGAGCCCGTCGCCCCGCGGAAAGCGCACTGCCGAGGGACCGTCGTCGATCGCCACGCAGGTCGCGACCATGTGCATCAGCTCCGCTTCGTCGCCGGCCGCCATGATCACAAAACCGGGCAGAACGCCGAGATAGGCCACGTCGAACGAGCCGGCATGGGTCTGGCCGTCGGCGCCGACCAGACCGGCGCGGTCGATCGCAAAGCGCACCGGCAGTTTTTGTATCGCGACATCATGCACGATCTGGTCATAGGCGCGCTGCAGGAAGGTCGAGTAGATTGCCGCGAACGGCTTCATGCCCTCGGCCGCCAGCCCGGCGGCGAAGGTCACGGCGTGCTGCTCGGCGATCCCGACATCGAAGGTGCGCTTGGGGAACCTGTCGCCGAACAGGTTGAGGCCGGTGCCCGACGGCATCGCCGCGGTGATCGCGACGATGCGGTCGTCGATCTCGGCGTGCTTGATCAGGGATTTGGCGAAGACGCTGGTGTAGGAGGGCGCCTTCGAGCTCGATTTGGCCTGCGCGCCGGTCACGACATCGAACTTGGCGACGCTGTGCCACTTGTCGTCGGCCTGTTCGGCCGAGAGATAGCCGTGTCCCTTCTCGGTCACGACATGAATCAGCACCGGCCCGGTGTCGCTGCTGTTGCGCAGGTTCTTCAGCACCGGCAGCAGGTGGTCGATATTGTGGCCGTCGATCGGGCCGACATAGTAGAAGCCGAGCTCCTCGAAGAGGGTGCCGCCGGTGACGAAGCTGCGCGCCAGTTCCTCGGCGCGCCGCGCCATCTGCTCGAGGCGCCTCGGCAGATGGCTTGCCGCCTCGCCGGCGAAGTGGCGCAACGACAGAAACGATTTCGACGACAGGACGCGCGAGAGGTAGGCGCTCATCGCGCCGACCGGCGGGGCGATCGACATGTCGTTGTCGTTGAGGATCACGAACAGGCGCGCATCCATCGAGCCGGCATTGTTCATCGCCTCATAGGCCATGCCGGCGCTCATCGCGCCGTCGCCGATCACCGCGACGACATTGCGTTTCTCGCCCTTGAAGTCGCGCGCCACCGCCATGCCGAGCCCGGCCGAGATCGAGGTCGAGCTGTGGGCCGCGCCGAACGGGTCGAATTCGCTCTCCGACCGCTTGGTGAAGCCGCTGAGGCCGCCGCCCTGGCGGATCGTGCGGATGCGGTCGCGCCTTCCGGTCAGGATCTTGTGCGGATAGGCTTGGTGGCCGACATCCCAGATCAGCCGGTCGTGCGGCGTATCGAACACGTAATGCAGCGCCACGGTGAGTTCGACCACCCCGAGCCCGGCGCCGAAATGGCCGCCGGTGATCGACACGGCGTCGATCAATTCGGCGCGCAGTTCGTCGGCGACCTGCCGCAGATCGGATTCCGGCAACTGCCGCAGGTCGGCGGGCACGCTGATCCGATCGAGGAGCGGCGTCCGGTTGGAGATGTGGACGGGCTTTTGATCCAAAGCGGGACTCCTCAGGTGCGGCGGTTGATGACGAATCGCGCGACTTGTCGTAAAAGTTCCGCGCGTTCTTCAAACAAATCAAGATGGGCGACCGCCTGGTCGACCAGAAGCTCGGCCTGGGCCCGGGCGCGCGACGCTCCGAGGATCGAGACGAAAGTGGCTTTGCCGGCCGCGACGTCGGCGCCGACCGGCTTGCCGGTCTCGGCCGCATCGCCCTCGACATCGAGCAGATCGTCGGCGATCTGGAAGGCGAGGCCGAGATCATGGGCATAACCGCGCAGCGTGGTGCGCAAGTCGCCCACCGCCTTGCCGAGAATGCCTCCCGCCTCGCAGGAAAACGCGATCAGCGCCCCGGTCTTCATGCGCTGCAACCGGGTGATCGCGGCGATGTCGAGCGCCTGCCGCTCGGCGATCAGGTCGATCATCTGGCCGCCCACCATGCCGGCGCTGCCGGCCGCGCTCGCCAGCGCTGCGACGAGCTCGCAGCGCACCGCCGGGTCGCCATGCGTGTCGGGATGGGCCAGCACCTCGAAGGCCATCGTCAGCAGCCCGTCGCCCGCCAATATCGCGGTCGCCTCGTCAAACCGCTTGTGGCAGGTCGGCCGGCCGCGGCGCAGATCGCTGTCGTCCATCGCCGGCAGATCGTCGTGGATCAGCGAATAGGCGTGCACCATCTCGACCGCCGCCGCAACCTGCAGCGCGCTGCGGCGCGCCACGCCAAAGAGCCGCGCCGCGGCCAAAACCAGCAGCGGCCGCAGCCGCTTTCCCGGAGCCAGCGCCGAATAGCGCATCGCCTCGTAGACGCGCGCCTCGAGGCCGGTCGGCGCCGCGAGCAGCCGTTCGATCAGCGCATCGGTCATCCTGGTCGCGATTGCCGTTGCATCGCTCACCGTCACGCCATCGGGCCACAGGTTTTCGGTCACGGTGTCCCTCGACCCGTTGAACCGCCATTACCGCGCGAGCGGGGGCGAGAAGAGAGCGTTAATCGCGCCAATCTCATTGCGGGTGCGGTCTCAGTCGAGCTTGGCCGGCTCGGCGGCTGCGGTCCCATCGGGGCCGATGACGATGCGATCGACGCGCTGCTGCGCTTCGTTGAGCTTGTGCTCGCAATGCCGTTTCAGCTGGGCACCCCGTTCATAGCATTGGATCGCTTCGTCGAGTTTGACCTGGCCGGCTTCCAGCCGCCGCACGATCTGCTCCAATTCGGCCAGCGCATCTTCGAAACTCATGGAACCAACATCGGCGGCTGCGGTCGGATCGCTCATTTGCGCCGCCCCCTCAATACAATGAACTAGCGGATGTGGTGCTCGTTTCATCTCGTCGGGCGCGAATAGCGCGTGTCGTTGCGCAATTGCAACAGCTTTGCTCAAATCGCCGTGAGCGCCCGGAGGTGGGCCGCCGCGCTGGCGGCAAGGGCGACCAGATCATAGCCGCCTTCGAGGGTCGACACCACCCGGCCGCCGGCATGGCGCCGGGCGATCTCGATGAGCTGCTCGGTGACCCAGGTGTAATCCGATTCGTCGAGCAGCAGCTGCGCCAGCGGGTCGCTTTTATGAGCGTCGAACCCGGCCGAGATCAGCACCATCTCGGGCCGGAACGCATCGAGCGCCGGCAGAATCTCGCGGGTGAACCCGAGGCGGAACTGGTGCGACCCGGCCGATGCCGGCAGCGGCACGTTGACGATGTTGCCGGCGATCCCGGTCTCGCTGCGGGCGCCGGTGCCCGGGTAGAGCGGCGATTGGTGGGTCGAGGCGTAGAACAGGCCGGCATCGTCGTAAAAGCGCGCCTGCGTGCCGTTGCCGTGGTGCACGTCGAAATCGACGACCGCGATGCGCGCCAGGCCATGCGCCGCGCGTGCCCTGAGCGCCCCGATCGCGACGTTGTTGAACAGGCAGAAACCCATCGCGCGCGCCGGCTCGGCGTGATGGCCGGGCGGGCGCACCGCGCAGAAGGCGTTGTCGGCCTCGCCCGCCACGACCGCATCGACCGCCGCGACGACCGCCCCGGCGGCGCGCAGTGCGGCCCGGCCCGAGGCCGGACAGAGGACCGTGTCGGCGTCGATGCCGACATGTCCCGTTGCCGGCACCGCGTCCAGTATCCGCTCGATGAAGCGCCGCGGATGGACCCGGGCGATGTCGTCGACGGCCGCCTCGGGCGCTTCGCGGCGGTCGAGCCCGGCAAACTCGGGCGCGGCGAGCGCCTGCAACACGGCACGCAGACGGGCCGGCGATTCGGGATGATACTGGCCGGGATCGTGTTCGAGACAGGCCGGGTGGGTGTAGAGCAGCGTCGTCATAGCGGGCGCTCGCCAGATTGTTCGGGGCGAGTGTTGCACAAAGCGCCGCCCGCCTGAACGCCCGCCTGAACGCCCGCCTGAGCCTTTGGGGCGTTCATCGCCGGCGCAGCGCGATGAGCGCGAGGGAGAGCCAGCCGACGATCAGCGCGGTGCCGCCGAACGGCGTTACCCAGCCAAGCCAGCGCGCGCCGCTGGCGGCCAGCGCAAAGAGGCTGCCGCTGAACAGGATGATGCCGAGGGCAAAGCTTATGCCGGCGACGACCGCGGCGCCGCGCCGCGGCTCGCGGCCTTGCGCCAGCCCGATCAGCGCGACCAGCACCCCCGCGTGAACCATGCCGTAGAACGCGCCGGTATGCAGCAGCTCGGCGGCTTTCGCGTCGGCCGCGAGATGAGCGGCAAGCGCTCCCGCCACCACCGAGGCGGCCCCGCCCAGCCCGGCGATCGCCAGCCAAATCCGAATCATGACGTATTGCCCCCTTTCCCCGCGACGGCATTTGATACAGTGCCTGGGTTTGCCGGGCCACTCCCGCGTCGCCGCCGAACCCGCGCTCGACCGGCTTCCCGTGCGTTCGATCGGAAGACCCGGCCCGCGCCGCCGGTGCGCCCAGCGGCAAAATGCGGGCCCCTGCCTGAGCGGCCGGCGATGCGAAGATGGCGCTCAGGGGGTAGCAATGCGATGGTGCGGGAGTGACCAACATCAGCGGGAAACTCGAGGACGGGCAGCAAGCGAGCCGGTTGCCGAAAGTCGCCATCCTGCTGGGCTCGCTGAACGGTGAAGAATTTCTAGCCGAGCAACTGGAATCGATCGCCCGCCAAACCCATCGCAATTGGCAACTTTGGATATCGGACGATGGTTCGACCGATCTAACCGAGGCTATCGTGGGTGATTACGCCAAGCGCTGGGGCGATAAAAAGGTCGCCCTGCGGCGAGGCCCAGCCTCCGGATTTTCGGCGAACTTCCTTTCTCTGGTTTGCCGGGCAGAAATTACCGCTGATTATTATGCCTTCTGCGACCAGGACGACGTGTGGGAAGTGGATAAGCTCTCCAGAGCGATCGGCTGGCTGGCAACCGTCCCGCCGACGGTCCCGGCGCTGTACTGTGGTCGGACCCGGCTGGTGGCAGAGGATGGCACCGAGATCGGGCTCTCACCGCTGTTCAACAAGCCGCCCGTTTTTGCCAACGCCCTGGTGCAAAGCGTCGCCGGGGCGAACACGATGGTATTTAATGAGCCGGCACGGAGACTGATCCAGTTCGCCGGTGCAGACGTCAAGATTATTTCCCATGATTGGTGGCTTTACTTGGTGGTGTCGGCCTGCGGTGGCATCGTGTTCTATGATCGTGTCCCGGCAATCCGTTATCGCCAGCACGAACGCAACCTCGTGGGATCGAATATGGGATTGCGGGCTAGACTGATCCGCCTGCGAGCGGCCTTTTGGGGACGGTTCACGGCGTGGAACGTTCGGCACATCGCGGCGCTCGAACAGATGCTTCCCTATTTCACTCCCGAATGCCGCGAAATTTTTTGGGGTTTCGTCAAGGCGCGCGAGCGCTGGGTCCTGCCGCGCTGCGTCGGCATCCTGCGCTGCGGCGTCTTTCGCCAGACGATTGCCGGCAACGTCGGCTTGGCGCTCGCGTCCCTGCTGGGAAAAATTTGACTGCCGGGGTGATCCTGGTGACCGGGGCGGGCGGGTTCATCGGCCGCGCCTTGTGCCCGGCGCTGGCGGCCCGCGGCCATCGGGTGATCGCCGGGCTGCGCCGCGCTCCGGTTGCGCCAGCCATCGCGATCGCCGGGATCGAACCGCGGGTGCTGGGCGATATCGGGCCGGACCGCGACTGGAGAGGCGAGCTGCGTGGTGTCGACGCGGTCATCCACCTGGCGCAGCGCGCCCATCGCCGTGCCGCCCCGGCGGGCTTTGCGGCCGAGCCCGCCGCCGCCGCCAGCCTCGCCCGCGGCGCCGCCCAGGCCGGCGTGCGCCGGCTGATTTACCTGAGCTCGATCAAGGCGATGGGCGATGCCACCGCGGGCGGCCAACGGCTGCGCGCCAGCGACCCGGCATGCCCCGCTGATGCCTATGGCAGGGCGAAGCTCGCCACCGAGCGCGCCCTCGAAGGCGTCGCCGCCGAGACCGGGCTTGCCGTCGTGATCGTGCGAGCGCCGCTGGTCTACGGTCCGGCGGTCGGCGGCAATTTCCGCCTGCTGCTGCGGCTCGCCGGTAGCGGCCTGCCGCTGCCGTTCGCGGCATGCGACAATCGCCGCAGCCTGATCTTCCGCGACAACCTCGTCGATCTGATGACGATCGCGGTGCAGCACCCGGGCGCCGCCGGGCAGGTGCTGCTTGCGGCGGACGGTACCGACCTGTCGACCGCGGCGCTGGTGCGCCTGCTGGCCGAAGGGCAGGGCCGTCCGGCGCGGCTGTTTGCAATACCGGGTTCGGTGGTGGCCGCGCTGCGATTCCTGCCCGGGCTGGGGCGGCTGGTCGCGCCGCTGAGCTTGTCGCTGCAGGTCGACGACGGCGCGACGCGGGCGCTCCTCGGCTGGACGCCGCCGATCGCCGCGGCGGCGGCCCTGACCGCGACGGCGCGCGCCTTTGCCGCGACCTGATCGCGCGTGGCGGCACCCTGTCATCGCCGGCCGCGGCACCCCATATCGCGCCTGCACCCCGACCCTAGCCACCGCCACCGCCACCGCGCCAAGGATCATGCCGTGCCGAGCTTTGACATTGTTTCCCGGCTCGACCTTGCCGAGGTCGACAACGCCATCGCCGGCATCACCCGCGAGATCGCGACGCGCTTCGATTTCAAGGGCAGCAAATGCACGATCGCGCGCCAGGAAGGCGAGATCGCGCTGCACGCCGATGACGAACTGAAGCTCAAGCAGATGCACGAGCTGCTCAAGGTTCACCTGACCCGGCGCAAGGTCGAGCCCGGCGCCCTCGACTATGGCAAGCCGGAAAAGGCCAGCGGCAATGCGGTGCGCCAGACAATCCAGTTGCGCCAGGGGATCGAGGCCGCGCTGGCCCGCCAGTTGCTGCGCGAGATCAAGGACAGCAAGCTCAAGGTGCAGGCCGCGGTGCAGGGCGCCGAATTGCGCGTCACCGCCAAAAAGCGCGACGATCTGCAGGCGGTGATCGCGCTGGTTCGCACGGTGAAGATCGAGCAGCCGCTGCAATACGTCAATTTTCGCGAATAGCCGCGCCCCCGGAGCGATTGAGCAAGCGGCGAACCGGCGCGCGCCAGCGCTTGATCGCACCGCCCGGAGCGGCTATCTAAGCGACCGACGATCCGACCCGCGGTCCCCTTCGTCTAGAGGCCTAGGACGCCGCCCTCTCACGGCGGCAACACCGGTTCGAATCCGGTAGGGGACGCCA
>DATLRS010000254.1:0-6472 GCA_035534535.1 Allostellaceae bacterium
CGATCTACAACACGCTCGCCGCCGAGGAGACCTGGGACAAGATGTTCGCGATGTGGGGCCGCACGCTGAAATAGCCTGAACCTTTGAAATAGCCTGAACCTTTGTCATTCCGGGGCACGGGCGCCAGCTCGTGGACCCGGATTCGAGGAACACGGGCTTGCGGACCCCGGGCTTATGGGGTCTCGTTCCAGTCAAAGAGGTGATGGAGCGGCGCGACCGGCGGGAAATCACCGGTTCCCCGCGGCGACGCGCAGCAAGATCGCTTCGAGGCGCCGCGATTGCTTGACCGCGTCAAAGCGCTCGGCGGCGACGAGGCGCGCGGCGGCGCCGAGACGCCGGCGCAGTTCGGGTTGCGCGATCAACTGTCCGAGCGCGTCGGCCAACGCCTGCGGGTCGCCCTCGGGGACGAGCAGCCCGGTGCGGCCATGCTCGATCGCCTCGACGATGCCGGCATGGCGCGACCCGACAACCGGCGCTCCCGCGGCCATCGCCTCGATCACGACGTTCGGCAGCCCCTCCGCGTCGCCATCCGCGCCGTGCAGGCTCGGCACGCACACCGCCAGCGCGCCGCGCATGCGCCGGCGCAGCTCAGCGTTGGGCAGCCAGCCGGGAAATTCGACGTTGCCGAGCGCGGCCGCTTTGCGTTTCAGGTCGCCGGCGATCGGTCCGTCGCCGATCAGCACCAGCGGGGCGCGCGTACCCTGGGCGGCGAGCCGCTGCATCGCCTCGATCAGCTGAAGAATCCCCTTCTTCTCGACAAAGCGCCCGGCGAAGAGGATCGCTGGCTCGTGGGTGTCCACGGCGTCGCCCGCATCGTCGAGTTCGACCCCGTAGCGGTGGACGAGCAGCTTATCCGCCGGAAAACCGCGGGCCAGCAACTGGTCGCGGATGAAATCCGAGACGCAGATGAACAACGCCGCCTCGCGCTGCAAGGCGGCAAGGCGGCGCTGGAACACCGTCGGGACGAGGCGCCGCCGGTAATGCGTGTTCTTGGTGGCATCGCCGCCGTGGAAGGTCACGACCAGCGGGATCTTGAGCGCCCGCGCGATCGGCAGGGCGAGCGCGCCGCCGCGGCCGAAATGGGCATGCACCAGCCGCGCGTGCAGGGCGCGCAGATCGGGGTATCGCGGCAGGATCCCGAGCTGCTTGAAGAGGGCGCGCGCAACCGCGCCGCGCGCGCCGCCTCGGCCGAGCAAGAGCGGCTCGGCGCCGAGATCGGCCAGCCCGTCATCGCGCCACCGCCCGACCCAGACCGGCGCCAGACGCTCGAAGCCGATATAGAGCCGGCGCAGGAAATGCGCTTCCGAGCGCGGCACGATGCGGTCGCGGTAGACGAGGACGGTCTCCGGTTGGCGCAACTCAGCCACCGGGCGGGCGCTTGACAACGAAGATATTCGACAGCCGTTCGCCGCTGCGGGCCAGCTCGCGCTCTTCGCGCACCTCGACGGTTGCGCACCCGGCCTCGGCGATCAGGGCAAACACCTCCTCCTGCGGAATGCAGTGCATCTCGGCCGCGACGGCGCGCGGCCTCAGCAGGTATTCGCCGGTGCGAAAGCGGTAATGTTCGAGGTAGGTCGGCACCCCGAAGATCGCGAATCCGCCGGGATTGAGCGCCGCCAATGCCAGTGCGATCAGCGCGCGGATCAGGGGCGGCGGATTGTGCTGCAGGACAAGGCGCGAATAGAACAGATCGCAGGGCGCCAGCCGAACCGGCAGGCCATCGGCGCAGGCATGGAAATCGATGTTGCCGGTGGCCAGCGCGGCGGCGCGCTGTTGGGCCAACCGCAAGTGCGTGGGCGACATTTCATAGGCATGCACGACGGCAAACCGCGCCGCCAGCGGCAGCGTGACGCGGCCGACGCCGCTGCCGTATTCGACGCAGGTCATGCCGTCGGGTTCGCCAAACCCGTGGCGCGCCAATGCCGCGACGATGAATTGTACCTCCAATTCGCCGCTCGCCCAAAAGCGCTCGCCGTTCGCGGCAAAATTACCGGGGCGGAATTGGTCGGTCGTCAGGACCGAATGATGCGGCCGCCGGGCGCCCAATTCGCTCCACGCGTCGCGAATGCGCGCAAACATCTGCGAGGATTGTTCCGGGCTCGCGGCGGTTTCGATCTCCAGCGCCGGGCGGTCGAACGGCAGCGAGACGCCCCGCAGCGCCGCCCGGAATTCGGCGGATCGTAGCATTTTCAGCTGGTTGCGTAGGTCGCGGTAGCGGGAAGCCAGGCTGCGCATATTCCCGATCCCGGCGTCCTCACTTGCGCCGGCCGGCTTGCCAAGCAACCCGCCGGTCTCCACCTCTACGTCTAGTATCACTGATTTTGATGATGGCAATGGCGCAGGCGAATTTCGTCCTCCTCGCAGAGCGTGGCATTCTCGCCGTGTCCGGACCGGACCGCCGTCTCTTTTTGCAGGGACTGGTCTCGAACGATATCGAGAAGGTGTCGCAGCAGCGCGCCGTTTACGCCGCCTTGCTGACCGCGCAGGGTAAATATCTGCACGATTTCATCATGGTGGAAGAGGGCGAAGCGATCTGGCTCGACGCGGAAGCGGCGCGGCTCGCTGATCTGAAGCGGCGGCTGTCGTTGTACCGGCTGCGCGCCAAGGTCGAGATCGCCGAGCGCCCGGAACTGGCGGTCGCCGCGGCCTTCGGCGATGGCGCGCTCGCCGCGCTCGGCCTGCCGGAGACGCCGGGGGCGGCGCGGCCCGATGGCGGCGGCGTCGTGCTGACCGATCCGCGGCTCGCCGCGCTCGGCGGCCGCGCCATCCTGCCGCGCGAGGATCTGCCGGCGGCGCTCGCCGGCGCAGGACTGCGCGAAGCTGAGATCGCCGATTACGACCGCCACCGCCTCGCCCTCGGCATCCCCGACGGCAGCCGCGATCTGGTACCGGAAAAGTCGATCCTGCTCGAAGCCGGCTTCGACGAACTCAATGGCGTCGACTGGCAGAAAGGCTGCTATATCGGCCAGGAATTGACGGCGCGCACCAAATATCGCGGCCTCATCAAGAAGCGGCTGTTCCCGGTGCGCATCGACGGCACCGCGCCGCCGCCGGGCACGATGGTGACGCTCGACGGCAAGGACGCCGGCGAGATGCGCTCGGCCGGCGACGGGCTGGGCCTGGCGCTGTTGCGGCTTGACTGTGTCGCGACGAGTTGCGCCTTGGCGGCCGACGCCGCGACGCTGACCCCGCTGCGGCCGGACTGGATGCGCCTCGCCGCGGACGGCGAATAAGCAGGTCAGGCCGTCGTGGCGCCCGCTTCCTCGGCCAGTTCGGCTTGCGCCGCGGCGAGGCGGGCGATCGGCACCCGGTACGGCGAGCACGACACGTAATCGAGCCCGAGCCGACGGCAGAAGTGAATGGAGGCGGGGTCGCCGCCATGCTCGCCGCAGATGCCGAGTTTCAAACCAGGCCGGGCGGCGCGGCCGCGCTCGGCGGCGAGCCTCACCATCTCGCCGACCCCGGCGATGTCGAGCGTGACGAACGGGTCGTGCTCGAAAATCCCGAGCTTCTGATAGGCGCCGATAAAGCTCGCCGCGTCGTCGCGCGAGATGCCGTACACGGTCTGCGTCAGATCATTGGTGCCAAAGCTGAAAAATTCGGCGCTTTCGGCGATCTCGCCGGCCAGCAGCGCAGCGCGCGGCAATTCGATCATCGTGCCGACCATATAGGGAACCTTGATCCCGGCCCTGGTGCTGACCTCGCCGGCGGCGCGGTCGACGACCTCCTTCAGGATGTCGAATTCGCGCCGCGTCGCGATCAGCGGCAGCATGATCTCGGGCTCGACCGCCTCGCCGGTCTCCTGCGTCACCGCCACGGCCGCCTCGAAGATCGCCACCGCCTGGATCTCGTATATTTCGGGGTAGGTGATGCCGAGCCGGCAGCCGCGGTGTCCCAGCATCGGGTTGGTTTCGTGCAAGGCGTGGGTGCGGTGGCGAATCTCGGCGACGCTCCTGCCGGTGAGCTGTGCCAGCTCGTCGAACTCGGCCGCGGACCGCGGCAGGAATTCGTGCAGCGGCGGGTCGAGCAGGCGGATCGTCACCGGCAGGCCGCGCATGATCCGGAAAATCTCGGTGAAATCGGCGCGCTGCATCGGCAACAGCTTGGCAAGGGCGGTGCGCCGGCCACGCTCGTCCTCGGCCATGATCATCTCGCGCATCGCGCCGATGCGGTCGGCGTGGAAGAACATGTGCTCGGTGCGCGACAGCCCGATCCCCTCGGCGCCGAAGCTGCGCGCGGCGCGCGCGTCGAGCGCGGTTTCGGCATTGGCGCGCACCTTCAAGGTGCGCAGGCTGTCGGCCCAGCCCATCAGCGTCGCGAAGTCGCCCGACAGCACCGGCTGGATCGTCGCCACCTCGCCGGCCATGACCTCGCCGGTCGAGCCGTTGATCGTGATCAGATCGCCGGCGTGGAAGATGTGGTTGCGCACCGCCATCGTGCCGCTCGCATAGTCGATACGCAGATCGCCGGCGCCGGTGACGCAGGGCCGTCCCATGCCGCGCGCGACGACGGCGGCGTGGCTGGTCATGCCGCCGCGGGTCGTCAGGATGCCGCGGGCGGCGTGCATGCCGTGGATATCCTCGGGGCTGGTTTCGATGCGCACCAGGATCACCGCCTCGTCGCGGCTGGCTGCCGCCTCGGCCGCGTCGGCGGAAAGCACCATCGTGCCCGAGGCGGCGCCGGGCGATGCCGGCAGCCCGCGGGCCAGCACCGTGGTCTTCGCGGCGGGATCGAGCATCGGGTGCAGCAACTGGTCGAGCGAATCCGGCTCGATGCGGGCGATCGCCTCGTTGCGGCTGATCCGCCCTTCGGCCACCAATGACACCGCGATCTTGAGCGCCGCCGGCGCGGTGCGCTTGCCGGTGCGGGTCTGCAGCATCCACAATTTGCCGCGCTCGACGGTGAACTCGATGTCCTGCATGTCGCGGTAGTGGTCTTCGAGGATGCGGCGCACCTTCGCGAGGTCGGCAAAGACCGCCGGCATCACCTCTTCCATCGCCGGCAGCGGCGAGTTGTTGGCGCGCTTGCCGGCGATCGTCAGGTGCTGCGGGGTGCGGGTGCCGGCGACGACATCCTCGCCCTGCGCGTTGACGAGGTATTCGCCATAGAACTCGTTGGCGCCGGTCGCGGGGTTGCGGGTGAAGGCGACGCCGGTCGCGCAATCCTCGCCCATATTGCCGAACACCATCGCCTGGATGTTGACGGCGGTGCCCCAATCGGCGGGGATGTTGTGCAGCCGGCGGTAGGTCAGGGCGCGGGTGTTCATCCACGAGCCGAACACCGCCGCGATTGCGCCCCACAGCTGCGCCTCGGGGTCCTGCGGGAAGGGCTTGCCGCTTTCGGCCGCGACCACGTCCTTGAAGCCGGCGGTGATCGTCTGCCAATCGGCGGCGGCAAGCTCGGTGTCGAGCACGGCGCCGACTTCGTTCTTGTGGTCCTCGATCAGCTGTTCGAAATGGTGATGCTTGATGCCGAGCACGACCTGGCCGTACATCTGCAGAAAGCGGCGATAGCTGTCATAAGCGAAACGCTCGTCGCCGCTCTGGCGGGCGAGGCCCACCACGGTCGCGTCGTTGAGGCCGAGATTGAGGACCGTGTCCATCATCCCCGGCATCGAGGCGCGCGCCCCCGAGCGCACCGACACCAACAGCGGCCGCTGCGCGTCGCCAAAGCGCGCGCCGATCGCCTCTTCGACCGCGGCGAGCGCGGCGGCAACCTCGGATTTCAATTCGGGCGGGTAGCTGTGGCCGCGATCATAGAAATGCGTGCACACCTCGGTGGTGATCGTAAAGCCGGGGGGCACCGGCAACCCGAGATTGCTCATCTCGGCCAGCCCCGCACCCTTGCCGCCCAGCAACGCACGCATCTCGCCGCGCCCCTCGGCGCTGCCGCGGCCAAAGCGATAGACCCATTTCGTCCCACCGGTCGTCATCGGATCGCTGTTCAAGGGTATCCCTGCAGAGGCGTCCGGCGTCCTTCGAGACGCGCCCTCCGGGCGCTCCTCAGGATGAGGGTGAGTCGATGATGGCATCAGGAACGATCCTTATCCTGAGGCGCCTCGCGCAGCGAGGCCTCGAAGGACGCACAGCGCCGATCCAAAAGCCGACACCAAACCATGACCGTCAACCCTCGATCTGTGAGAAATCGGCGACTTGGTTCATCACCGCCCGGATGCGCGACAACAGCCGCAAGCGGTTTTCGCGCAACGCCGGGTCATCAGTATTAACGGTCACGCGAGCAAAAAATTCATCCACCGGCTGGCGGAGAGTAGCCAATGCCGCCATCGCCTCTTCGAACTTGGCGTTGCTGACGAGGTCGCGCACGTTGTCGGCGGCTCGGTTGAGAGAGATGAACAGGTCCCTCTCCTCGCCCTCAATTCCTCGAGGATCGTATTCATCATCGTCGTACCGCCGGCCATCGAGGTTCTGTTCAATTTCAACGATGTTTGCCGCGCGGCGGTAGGCGGTCAGCA
>DATLRS010000255.1:0-4092 GCA_035534535.1 Allostellaceae bacterium
GTTTAACATCGCCGGCACGATCGGGCCGTTGATGTTCGGCTACATCATGGACCACGGCGCGCCGCAATGGGTGTTCCGCGCCAGCGTCATCGTCATGGTGGTGACCGCGCTGATCGCCTGGATCGGCGACCGCGCCGCGGCGCGGCGGCAGCCCGCGGCGACCGCCGCTGCCGAGTAAGCCTCAGCGCCAAGTCAGGGTCAGGGTCAGCCGGATTTCGTCAAACGCCGCACCCTCGGCGATCGCCCTGGCGCAGCGCGGAGCGTGAGGATTGGCGTTTTGGTTGCATCGGCGCAGCCTAGCGCAAATCGCTATAGTGCGCCGGCGCAGATCGGGCGGGATCGGAGAGTGCGGATGTCGGCAGGGAAGCTGGTGATAACCTATGAGCTGACGCCGCGCAGCCGCGCCATCGTCGCCGAGGAATTGGCCGGCGCGGCCGAGGCGATCTACCTGACCGATCTGGCGCCGGGCGAGCGCGCCGCAGCGCTGCGCAACGCCGGCGCCCTCTTGGCGCACGACACCTCGAAGGAGCTGCGCCCGGACGAAATCGCCCTGATCCGCGGCGCGCGGCTCTTGCAATTCACCGCCGCCGGCGTCGACTGGGTGCCGATCCGAGATCTGCCGCCGGAACTGCCGGTCGCCGCCAACAAAGGCGGTGGGGCCGAGCCGATGTCGGAGCACATCCTCGCGCTGGCGCTGGCCGCCGCCAAGCGCCTGTTCGTCGAGCACGCCAACATGAAGCGCGGCGAATTCAATCAGCGCAACGCCAACAAGATCCTGCGCGGCGGGGTGTGCGGCATTCTCGGGTTCGGCAGCGTCGGGGTCGCGACGGCGCATCTGATGCGCGCCTTCGGGATGCAGATCCACGCGATCAACCGCCGCGGCAGCAGCGACGCGCCGACCGACTGGATTGCGACGACCGAGCGGCTCGACGAGATGCTGCGCGCCGCCGACGTGCTGGTGATCAGCGCCGCGCTGACCGCCGGCACGGCCGGGCTGATCGGGGCGCGCGAGCTGGGGCTGATGAAGGAGGATGCGATTCTCGTCAATGTCGCGCGCGGCGAGATCGCCGACGAGGCGGCGCTCTACGCGCATCTCAAGGCGCATCCGCGGTTTTTCGCCGGCATCGACGCGTGGTGGGTCGAGCCGGTGCGACACGGCCGCTTCGCGATGGGCCACCCGTTTCTCGATCTGCCGAATTTCATCGGCTCGCCGCACAATTCAACCGGCGGCGGCGCCTGGCGCGACGAATATCTGCGCCGCGCCGTGCGCAACTGCCGCCGCGCCATCCTGGGCGCGACGCCCCTCAACCTGATCGGCCCCGACGAACGGGTGCGCTAGAGCAAGTTCCAATCAGGTTGAATCACCTCCACCTTCGTCATGGCCGGGCTTGTCCCGGCCATCCACGTGGATCCCCGGGACAAGCCCGGGGATGACGAATTGAGAGGCGATCAATTTTGACCGGAATCTGCGTTAGGCCGGCCGCAAAAGCTCTGGCGGGTGGCGGATGACGCTCCGGCGGCCGCGCTTCCAGACGGCGAGCGGCGGGCGGATTTCGGCGATCGCCTGCTCCGGGGTGGCGGCGTCGATGATGACGATGTCGGCCGGGTTGCCCGGCACGAGGCCGTAATCCTTGAGGTTGAGGAGCCGCGCCGAGCGCTCGGTCAGCATCAGGAACAACTCGCGCAAGTCGTCGGGCGCCGCGATCTGCAGCACATTGGCGTGCAGGTTGGCCATGCGGATCAGCGAGCAGTCGCCATAGGGCGTCGCCGCGTTCAGCACGTTGTTGCTCGACAGCGAGCAGGTGACGCCGTTCCTCGCCAGCAGATTGGCGTCAGCGACGCCGCGCACGACGCCATGGTCGCGCTCGCGCCCCATCAGATAGAGGTCGGTCGCCGGCAAGACGGTCACCGCGATGCCGGCATCCGCGAGGCGGTGCGCCAGCGCCGCAACCTCTTCCGGCGGCAGCAATGACAGCTTCGCCATGTGGCCGGCGACGACACGCCCGCCGCGCCGGTAGCGCTCGGTCAAGTCGAGCACTTGATAGATCAGCATCTGGTCGGGGCTGTCGCCGACATCGAGATGCAGATCGAGGTCGACGTCATACTCGCGGGCCAGCGCGAACACCCGCTCGATCTGCGCCGCCGGGTCGCTGTCGTAGCGCGGCGCCCCGCCGAGCACCGGCGCGCCACGCTTCAGCGCCTCGACCAGCAATTCCTCGGTGCCGGGGTAATTGGTCAGCCCATCCTGCGGAAAGACGCAGATTTCCAAGTCGATCGCCCAGCGATAATCCGCCGCCAGCGCCTCTACGGCGTCAAAGCTGCGCAGACCGACGGCGGGATCGATTTCGAGCTGGGTGCGCATCCGCGTCGTGCCATTGACGAGACATTCGCGCAACGTCGCCTCGGCGCGGGCGCGCACGTCCTCGACCGTGAAGTCCTTTTTGAGCGGCGCGGTCATCGTCACCGGGTTGACCCGGCGGCCGGCCGGCGGCGGCACGCGATCGGCGATGCGCGACTTGTCGAGATGGATGTGCGTTTCGACCAGCCCGGCGCAGGCGAGGCGCCCGCCGGCGTCGTAGCTCGCCGGCGCCGCAAGGTCGCGGCCGATCGCCGCGATGCGGCCGTCGGCGACCGCGATATCCAGCATCCCGTCGCCCGGGCGGTCGATCAGCCGGGCGTTCTGTATGACGAGGTCCATGCGGTGCCCTGCGCTCGATCGGGGGAAAGACGGCTGCCGGTGAGCCGTCGCCGGCATCCTAGACTTCCCGGTGTCGGCGCGGCTATCGTTGCGGCGTCACGAATTACACCATCGCGCTCGGGCCGGCCTGACCGGCCGCCCGCCCGCTCGAACGATCTCAGCAACCCCGCGCCACGAGGCCAACCCATGCCGAGCCAGACCGACGACACGCTGATGTGGAATTTCAAGCTGTTGGCGCACAACGCGCTCGACGGCTTTGGCGGCATGGGCGAAGGCATGTCGCTGCAGCTCGCCAAGGATGGCCGCCGCATCCTGTGGCTCGCCCATGAGAGCGCACCGAAGAACTTCACGGCGGTCGATGTGACCGACCCGCGCGCGCCGAAAATCGTCGCCCGCGCCGATCTGCCGCAATCGCATATGCGCTCCAATTCGCTGGAGACGGTCGGCGACATCATGGCGATCGCCTACCAGACGACAAAGGTCGGGCTGCAGCCGGCCGGGTTCGAACTGTTCGACATCTCGGTGCCGGAAAACCCGCGCAGCATTGCGTTTGTCGACCGCTCCGGGCCGACCTCGCGCGGCGTGCATCAGCTGTGGTTTTCCGACGGCGAATACATCCACATGAGTGCGGGATCGGCGGATTCGAAGCCGACCCATCCGAAGGACGACCAGTTCTATCAGAGCTTCGACGTGAAGAACCCGTCAAAGCCGGTCGAAATCGGGCGCTGGTGGCTGCCCGGCACGCAGCAGGGCGACAACGTCGCGCCGCCGAAGCGCCATCCCGGCGAGACCGATGGCGGCTTCCGGCCGCACAACACCAACGTCTATCCCGAGCGGCCGGACCGCGTTTACATGGGTTACATCGACGGCGGCCTCATCATCCTCGACATCGCCGACAAGGCGCACCCCAAGATGATCTCGCGCTGGGATTACCACCCGCCCAATTGGGGGTTCACCCATACCGTCGTGCCGTTCTTTTCGCGCGACCTCCTGGTCGTCTCCGACGAATGCACCCGCAACGACAGCTCCGACTGGCCGAAGCTGGTGTGGATCGTCGACAACCGCACCGAAGAAAACCCGGTGCCGATCGCGACCTGCCCGATGCCGCCGGTCGAGGTCTTCAAGCGCCGCGGCGGCCGCTTCGGAGCGCACAATCTGTGGGAAAACCTGCCGAAGGAGGGCTGCTGGAAGTCGGAGAACATCGTGCTCGGCACGTTTTTCGCCGGCGGCCTCAGGGCTTACGACCTCTCCAACCCGTACCAGCCGAAGGAAGTCGGCTATTTCTGCCCGCAGGTCGAGGGCGCGCCGACCGGCGCCTGCCAGATCAACGACGTGTTCGTCGACGATCGCGGCATCGTCTTCGCCGTCGACCGCCACGTCGGCGGCCTCTACGC
>DATLRS010000256.1:0-2052 GCA_035534535.1 Allostellaceae bacterium
GTGGTCAATGCGCCGCCGCCCGATGGCAAGAATGGGCGCATGACGCCGCTCGACTGGATCATCGCGTCGCGCGCCAGCTACGTGATGGGCGTGCCGACCCATGCGATGGACATCCTCGGCGAAATGCGCCGCCGCGGCCTCGACAAGCTCGGCCAGGTCACGGTGTTCTACATGGCCGGCTCGCCGATCCCGCGCGAGGTGGCGCAGGAATTTCTCGATCGTGGCGTCACGCCGCAAAACGTCTACGGCATGACCGAGAACGGCTCGCACCAATACACCTTGCCGAGCGACCCGGCGGCAACGATCGTCGCGACCTGCGGGCGCGCCTGCCGGGCCTACGAGATCCGCATCTGGGACCAGGACAACCCCGACATCGAAGCGCTCCCAGGCGAAATCGGCGAGATCGGGGGGCGCGGCGCGTGCCTCACGCTCGGCTATTTCGACAATCAGGAGGCCACCGAGGGTTCGTTCAATCGCGGCGGCTGGTTCATGTCGGGCGATCTCGGCCGGCTCGACGAACGCGGCTGCCTCGAAATCGCCGGCCGCAAAAAGGATCTGATCATCCGCGGCGGCCACAACATCCACCCGGCCAAGATCGAGGATCTGGCGCTGCGCCATCCGGCGGTGGCGCGCGTCGCCGCCTTCGCGGTCGCCGATCACCGGCTCGGCGAAAAGGTCTGCCTGTCGGTCATCTTTCACGAGGGCGCCGGCGCCGAGGCGCAGGAATTGCTTGCCCATCTGCACGCAAGCGGGCTGTCGCGCTACGACATGCCCGAGTATTTCATTGCGATGACCGCCTATCCGTTGACCGCGAGCGGCAAGATACTGAAGCGCGAACTCGTCGAATGGGCGCGCTCGGGGCGCATCCGGCCGGTGCCGGTGCGCTGGACCCCAGAGGCCGGCGGGGAGGGCTGAAGCATGGCGATCCATATGAGCCGCATCGACGAATTGGCGCTGATCACGCTCGACCGGCCGGAGGCGCTCAATGCGTTGAGCTTTGGCCTGTTGCACGATTTGAGCCGGCAGCTCGATTCGATCGCCGACAGCGATGCGCGCGCGCTGCTCGTCACCGGCGCCGGCGACCGCGCCTTTTCCGCCGGTGCCGACATCAAGGAATTGATGGGCCGCACACTGGTCGAGCAGCGCTCCGGGGCGACGCTCGGGCAATTGGTGCTGGCCAAGCTCGACCAGCTGCCGATCCCGTCGATCGCCCTCATCAACGGCTATGCCTTTGGCGGCGGGCTGGAACTGGCGCTGGCCTGCACCTTCCGCCTGGCGGCGCCCGGCGCCCAACTGGGCTTTCCCGAGATCAAGCTGGGTCTGATACCGGGCTATGGCGGCACGCAGCGCCTGCCGCGCCTGGTCGGCGAGGCGCGCGCCACCGAAATGATCCTGACCGGGCGCACTCTCGACGCCGCCGAAGCCGAGCGCATCGGCATGATCAACCGCATCATCGACGGCGATCTAGTCGAGGCGGGGCAGGTCTTCGCCCGCGAGATGACCGGCTACAGCCTGCCGGTCCTGTGCCTGGCACGCGACGCGATCCGCCGCGCCCACGACCTGCCGCTGCATGATGGCCTCAAGATCGAGGCCGACCTCTCGACCCTCGCCTTCCAGACCGCCGACGCCACCGAAGGCATGACCGCCTTCGTCGAAAAGCGCAAACCGGTGTTCAAGGATGGGTGAGGCGCCAAACCCAAGGCGATCGTCATTCCGGGGCGCGACCGCAGGGCGCGAACCCGGAACCCAGGAACACGGGCCTCTGGAATATGGATTCCGGGTTCGCCGCTGCGCGGCGCCCCGGAATGACAGATTTGGGGGCCGGACGATCGCCAGGATCGCGCGGTGACCGCGCTCTTCAACCGCCTCGACGCGTTGCCGCCGCTGTCGCCGGAGGAGCGGCTGCTGTTGGACAGCGTCACGGCGATGGCGCGCGATGAGATCGCGCCGCGCGCCGCGCAATACGACCGCAGCGCCCTCTTTCCGTGGGAGAATATCAAGGCGATCAACGGGCTCGGCCTCAATGCGATGTTCGTCCCCGAGGCCTATGGC
>DATLRS010000257.1:0-8733 GCA_035534535.1 Allostellaceae bacterium
GTCCGCCAGGAGGCGGCGGGCGAACTGGACGCGCTGGCCCGGCTGATCGGCAAGCCGCTGCCGGCGCAATGGTTGCGCGCGGCGCACCGGCGATCATGAAGCGAGCCGCCAGGGTCGCGGCGCTGGCGCTGGTCGCGCTGGTGCTGCTCTATCTGTTCGCCGCCCGCGGCGGCTTGACGTGGCCGGCGGTGGCGCAGTCGATCGGCCGCCTGGCCGGACCGGCGCTGGTTTGGTTGACGGCGCTGACCGCCGCCGTAGTGGCCTGCGGGACACTCAAATGGCTGTTGGTGATGCGCGCGTTTGCCCCCGATTGCGCGGCCCACCCGCGCTTTGTCGACGCCATGCTGACGACGACGCTCGGCGCGATCCTGGGCCAGGTGATGCCGGTGCAACTCGGCGTCGCGTTGACCCGCTCGCTGGCCGGGCGATGGGGCATCGGTCGCAGCCCCGGCGCCAATCTCGGCGCGACCGCCTATGAACAATTGTTCGATGCGGTCGTGCTGGGCATCGCATCGGCGGTCGGGCTGCTCGGGCTGCTGCTGCGCCCGGGACCGGGCGGCTGGGTGCTGCTGATCGCGCTGGCGGGCGCAGCCGGCATCGTTGCGGCGATGCGGCTCACCGGGCTCCTGGTCATCGCGGCGCGATTGCTGGCGCGCACGCCTGCCAGCAACCGGCTGTATCGCGCCGTCGCCCGATACGCCGGCGCCGCCGGGCGCGCGGGCGAACTCTCGCCGTCGGTTTTCGCCCGGCTGATCCTTCTCAGCATCCTGCGCTATGTCGCAAACCTGTTGCGGATCGTGGTCGTGCTCGGCGCGCTCGGGATGTCGGCCGACGCGGTCCCGACCATGCTGGCCTTCCCGTTGCTGCAGTGGCTCTCCCTGGTGCCGATCACGCCCGGCAATCTCGGGGTGGTCGAATGGACCTGGTCGGCCGTCCTGGTCGCTGCCGGCGCTTCGATGACCGCGGCCGCCCTGTTCGCGGTGACCGCGCGCATCGCCCATCTGGCGGCGCAATCGATCGTGCTCGTACTGCTGCTCGCCTGGCGCCTGTGCCGCGGCTGGCCGCTACCGGCAAAGGCGATGGCCCGGCGGGAACCCTGGCCGGGCCCGGACGATGCGGTGGCCGCTATACCCGTTCGAGCACCGCGGCGATGCCCTGGCCGACCCCGACGCACATCGCGATGAGGGCATAACGCCCGCCGGTGCGCTGCAACTGGCGCGCCGCGGTCAGCGCGATGCGCGGCCCCGAGGCGCCCAGCGGATGGCCGATCGCGATGGCGCCGCCATTGGGGTTGACCCGGCTGTCGTCGAACGCGACCCCGAGCCCGCGCAGGCAGGCCAGGACCTGGGAAGCAAACGCCTCGTTGATCTCGATGACGTCGATGTCCTTGAGCGAGAGGCCGGCGCGCTCCAGCGCCTTTTTTGCCGCCGGCACCGGGCCGAAGCCCATGATGCGCGGCTCGACCCCGGCGACCCCGGTCGACAGGATGCGCACGATCGGCGCGGCCCCGGCGGATTCGCCCGCCTTGCGGCTGGCGACGATCATCGCCACTGCGCCGTCATTGATGCCCGAGGCGTTGCCGGCGGTGGTGACCCCGTCCTTGAAGAGCGGGCGCAATTTGGCGAGCGCCTCGAGATTGCTCTGCGGCCGCGGATGCTCGTCCTCGGCGACGCTGACCGGGCCGGCGCGGCCGCCCGGCACCTCGACCGCGATGATCTCGCCGGCATAGAACCCTGCGGCCTTGGCGGCGGCATATTTCTTCTGTGACCCCTCGGCGAAGACGTCGGCGGCTTCGCGGGTGATCTGGAAGTCGCGCGCCAGGTTGTCGGCGGTCTCGGGCATCGTGTCGGCGCCGTAGCGGCCCTCGACTTTCGGATTGGGAAAGCGCGCGCCGATCGTCGAATCGAAGACCCGCGCGTCGCGGCTGAACGGCGCCTCGGCCTTGCCCATGACAAACGGCGCCCGGCTCATGCTCTCGACCCCGCCGGCGACGAACACATCGCCCTCGCCGCAGGTGATCGCCTGCGCCGCCACCGCGATCGCGTTGAGCCCCGAGCCGCAATTGCGCTGCAGCACGGAGCCCGGGATCTCGATCGGCAGGCCGGCGACCAGCGCGGCGTGGCGCGCGACGCAGCGGCTGTCCTCGCCGCCCTGGTTGGCGCAGCCGACGACGACATCCTCGATCGTGCCGGGCGCGAAGCCGCTTTCGGCGACCACCCGGGCGATGACCCCGGCGAGCATGTCGTCGGGCCGCAGCCGCGCCAGCGCCCCGGCGTGGCGTCCAAAGGGGCTGCGCAGACCGGTGTACATATAGGCGTCGAGCATCGTGCGGCTCCCATTCGTTCCAGGCGTTGGCCGGCAGTGACGCGCGCCCGGGCGGCGATGTCAAGAATTGGACGCGAGACTCCTGTCGCCGCGCCGTTTCCGCTACGATCGCGACAGCTTCGCCGCCGAGAGGGCCGCCGCGTGGCGCAACACAGCCTGCACGATCATCACGCCGCCGGGCATCACGCCGCCGGGCATCACGCCGCCGGGCATCACGCTGCCGGGCTTCACGCTGGCCATCATGGCGCCCCCGATTACGGCCGCGCCTTCGCGATCGGCATCGGCCTCAACCTCGCCTATGTTCTGGTCGAGGCGGCGCTGGGCCTTGTCCTCGGCTCGCTGGCGCTGTTGGCCGATGCCGGACACAATCTCGGCGACGTGCTGGGGCTCGGGCTGTCGTGGGGCGCGGCGCTATTGAGCCGGCGCCGGCCGAGCCAGCGCTTTACCTATGGCCTGCGGTCGAGTTCGATCCTCGCGGCGCTCGGCAACGCGGTGATCCTGCTCGTCGTGACCGGCGGCATCGCCTGGGAGGCGCTGTGGCGGCTGGCGCACCCGGTGGCGGTGGCGGGTGGCACGGTCGCCTGGGTGGCGGCGCTCGGCATCCTCGTCAACGGCGCGACGGCGCTGATGTTTGTGCGCGGCCGGCGCGACCTCAACCTGCGCAGCGCCTTTGTGCACATGGCAGCCGATGCGCTGATCGCCGCCGGCGTCGTCGCAGCGGGCATCGCGATCGCGCTGACCGGGTTGGCCTGGCTCGACCCGGCGGTCGGCCTCGCCGTTTCGGCGATCGTCGTCTACGCCACCTGGGGCCTGATCAAGGAGGCGATGGGTCTGGCGCTCGATGCCGTCCCCGCCGCGATCGACGCCCGGGCGGTGCGCGCCCATCTCGCCGCCCTGCCCGGGGTCGCGGCGATCCACGACCTGCATATCTGGGGGATGAGCACGACCGAGACGGCGCTGACCTGCCACCTGGTGATGCCGGGCGGCCATCCGGGCGATGCCGCGCTGACCCGCTTCGCGCACGAACTCGACGAGCGCTTCGCCATCCACCACGCGACGCTGCAGATCGAGGTGGCCGACAGCGGCGACGTCTGCGCGCTCACCCCGGAACACGTGGTGTAGGCGCAGACCCGCTATGCCGCGCCGCGGATCCGGTCGATCAGCGCCAGCGGATCGGCGGGCAGCCTGTCGCCGCGCCACGCGATATGCTGGTCGGGACGTGACAGCACCAGCTCGCGGTCATAGAGCGAGGCGGCCTCATCGGCTTCGAGATCGAGCACCGCGAGCGGCACCCGGCGGGTTGCCGCCGCCGCCAGCAGCGGCGTGACGTCGAGGCCGCGGTCGCGTCGCAGCAGCGTATAGTCGGGGCCGAGCGCGTCATAGAGCGAGCGCCCGTCCGCGAGCCACAAATGCGGGGTGCGGCAGCCCGGCACGGTTGATGGCGTGAAGGTGTCCATCGTGTAGCCCGGCGCCGCCTCGCCGTCATAGGCGATGATCGGCGAATCCTCGTAGAAATAGCCGAAATTGAGCCCGCCGCAGCAATATTGTCGGACGTTGAGGTCATAGGCGGCGCGGCCCACCGCGGCGCGTACGGCATCGCCCGCGGCGCCCGGCTGCTCGATCTCCGGCGGCACGGCGGCGCGCTGCCGCGCCATCGCCTGCGCATGGTTCATCGCAAAATGCGAGACCTGCTCGGTGATCGGCAGCCGCTCGCGCTCGTAGGCGTCGAGGATCGCCGGCGGCGCCCAGCCCTTCAAACAGGCGGCGAGCAGCCAGGCGAGGTTGGCGGCGTCGGCGATGCCGGCATTCATCCCATAGCCGGCATAGGGCACCCACAGATGCGCCGCGTCGCCGCAGATGAATACCCTGCCGTCGCGGAACCTGTCGGCGACAAGGCGGCGGCCGATCCAGTCCTCGCGGCTGATCACCTCATAGGAAAAATCGGGGCCGACGCCGAGGATCGTGCGGATCGCGCCGTCGCGTTCGACCGCCTCGAAGCTCTCCTCGTCCTGGTTCAGATAGTTGAACACGATCCATTTCTCGCGCCCGTCGATCGCCATGACATTGCCGCTACGGCGTGGGTTGAGCGCGAAATTGACCCAGGCCGGCGTGCCGCGCAGCATCGCCAGGAGCTGCGGCGCGCGGATGAAGGTCGATTGCACCCGCTGCACGATCGCGGTGCCGGCGAGCCGCGCGCCGATCCGCTTGCGCACGAGCGAATGGCCGCCATCGCAACCGACGAGATAGCGGCAGGTGAGGCGCCGGGTCGTGCCGCTGGCGAGATCGCGCAGTGTCGCGACCACCCCACCATCGTTGCTAACAAACTCCTCGAGCGCCGTGCCGCTCAGAAAGCTGACGCCCGGCAGCGCGGCGGCATGCTCGCTCAGCACCGGTTCGAGGTAGATCTGGTTGATGCGGTGCGGCGGCTCGGGGGTCGGCCACCACGTGTCGGGGCCGCCGGTCGCGGTATAGCGGTCGCGCCCGCAGGGGATCGGGATGCGCGCCAGCTCGATCCCGAGAAACGCCGTGCGGTAGGCAACATCGTTGGGATAATCCGGCGGCAGCCCGGCGTCGCGCACCTGCCGCGCGACGCCGAGCCGGCGGAAAATCTCCATCGAGCGCGCCGCGGTGTGATTGCATTTGGGCGGCGGCAAGGCGCTGCGCGGGCGCCGTTCGACGAGCGTCACGGCAATGCCGCGCCAGGCGAGATCGATCGCCAGCGTCAGCCCGACCGGCCCGCCGCCGACGATCAGGACCGGCGTATCGTAGGTTTCCTCGCTTGCCATCCCGGCGACATGATACGCTGCCGACGGCGCCGCTGTCCGCTCGCGGCGATTTGCCGCTGACGGCGTCGCAGCTTGGCCATCTTTATCCGCTAATAGGTGGCGATGCACCGGCGCCATTCGCGGCCGGCGCCGCGCCAGCTTGCAGATGCGCCAGCTAGCATAAATGGGAGACTGCGGTTGCCCGACAACCTTTCGGCCGCTCCGCCATCCGGCGGATCGACCCGCCATCCGGCGTTGCCCGAGCGCTTCCTGCCGCCGCCCGGCTTCGTCTGGGGCAGCTTTGTCGCCGCTGACGGCGCGGTGCTGCGCTGGGGCCATCTGCCGATCCGCAACGCGCGCGCCGAGTGCGTGCTGGTCGGCGGCTTTGGCGAATTCATCGAAAAGCAGCTGGAGACAGTGCGCGACCTGGCGGGGCGCGGCGTCGCGGTGTGGTGCCTCGATTGGCGCGGCCAGGGCGGCTCGACCCGACCGCGCCGCCTGCCGACCCGGCCGCGCGCCCGCGACTTCGACCGCGACGCCGAGGATCTCGCCGCCTTCGCCGCGGCCCAGTTGCCCGGCCGTCTGCCGCGTCTGCTGGTGGCGCACTCGATGGGCGGGGCGATCGCACTGCTCTGCCTCAAGCGGCATCCGCAGCTGTTTGCGGCGGCGGTATTGTCGTCGCCGATGGTCGGGTTGCGCACCGGACGGGTGCCGCCGACGCTGGTTCGCTGCCTCACCCGGCCGGCGCGGGCGGCCGGGCTCGGCTTCTGCTTCATCCCGGGCGCCGGCAAATGGCGGCCCGACCGGATCCCCTCGCCCGAGCGCAGCCGCGTCAGCACCGATGCCGAGCGCTGCCGGCTGCGCCACGCGTGGTTTTCGGTGGAACCGGCGCTGCGCCATGACGAGGCGACCTATGGCTGGGTCGACAGCGCGCTGGCGCTGATCGCCCGCCTGTCCAAGCCGGAATTTCTCGGCGACATCGCCACCCCGATCCTGCTCGGCCGGCCGGGGCGAGAAGTCGTGGTGTCGCGTGGGGCGCAGCGCCGGGTGGCGCATCTCCTGCCGGATTGCACGCTGGTTGAGCTGCGCGACTCCAAACACGACCCGTTTCTGGAGCGCGACGCGATCCGCGACTACTGGCTGTCATGCCTCGATCGCTTCATCACCGAGCGCGTCGTCAAAGTGCATTGAGGCCCTCTGATATTGAGGCCGTCCGATCGGGCTCAGCCGCCGCGCGCCGGCGCCGCGACAAACATCTGCCGCGTCGCATAGGATAGCCAGACGCGCCGGCTCCTCAGATAATCGAGACCGAGCAGCATGTCGCCACCGCCCAGCGTCGTGCCGCCGACCGTCATCGCAAAATTCCGGAGGCGTTCCGGACCGATCCGGATTTCGGCGAAGATATGCGTGCGGGCGGCGAACTCCTGGGGTCCCGCGCCGCGGCCGAGAATGACCGGATCGTGCTCCAGCGTCTCGGCCGAGACGCCGGCGCGCAAGGCGTTCGGCCGGGTGATCAGCGAGCCGCCGGCGCCGGTATCGAGGATCGCGTGAAACGGGTGGCCGTCGACGCTGACGGGCAATGTCAGCCGGTTGGGCGCGGATCTGACGAGCGGGATGGCGACGGCGGCGACATCCCAGGGCGGCGCGCCGGTGCGGCACCCGCCATTGCGATAGAGCGTCAGCGTGCGGTGCGGCAGATCGATGTCGAGATCGAAGCGGTAGAGGAAATCCGCCCCGAGCAGGCCGGCAAACGGCAGCCCGACATCGACCCCGAAGGCCAAGGGGATGACCGAAAGGCTGCGCCCCTCGAGCCTGATGCCGCCGATCTCGACGCTGCGGGCCACCGCGTTGATGCTGTTGCTGAACGAGCCGACGCCGCGGTGCAGCCCGCCATTCCACGAGTCGGGAGGCATGTGCAGGCGCTTGACCGTCTGCGGCGTGACGGCGGTCCATTGCGCGCCGGTATCGACGATCATCGCGACCGGGGAGCCGTCGATCGCTGCCGCAACGACCATCTGGCTCGGGTCGCCGATCAGTTGCAATTGCGCCTGCCGCTCGATCCGGCAGGGCGCCGGCCCGGCATCGGTGGCAATCGCGGGCGTCATGAGCGCGGCGAGCGCCGCGGCCAGGGCCGCTGCCGCAATGAAGCCGCGCCTCACCCGAAGCGGCCGGAGCGCGGGAAGCCCTGCGGTACGGCGTGGCCGGCGCCGCCACGCGCACCGCGCCACGGCGTCAGGTCTATTTCGGTGCGGGTGCGGCTCTCGCCCTGCCGCCAGGACAGCCCCTCCGCCAGCCGCAGCACTTTCGCGTCGGCCAGCCCGCCCGAGCGGTAGCGTTGCAGGATGACGCCGCGACCGCGCGCCACCTCCGGGATCTCGGCGAGATCGACGATCAGCAGGCGGCGGTTGTCACCGACAAAAGCGGCCGTGTCGCCGTCGGCCGGCACGCAGATCGCGGCGCGCGCTCCCGCTGCCGGGGTGAGGACCTGCTTGCCGGCACGGGTCTGCGCCAGCGCCTCCTCGCCATCGACAATAAAGCCGCGTCCGTCATCCGACGCGACCAGCAGGCGCAGCCCCGGCCGGTGCGGGAACAGCGCCACCACATCATGCTCGTTCGGCAGATCGATCATTAGCCGTAACGGCTCGCCCTGGCCGCGCCCGCCCGGCAGGCGGTCGGTGCCGAGCGTATAGAACCGGCCGTTGCTGCCGAAAATCACGAGCCGGTCGGTGGTTTCCGCCGGCACCGCAAAGCGCGGCCCGTCGCCTTCCTTGTATTTCTGATCGGCGGCGGCGATCCCGTGCCCCTTGACGACGCGGATCCAGCCTTTTTGCGAACACAGCACGGTCACCGGCTCGCGCTCGACGAGCGCCGCCGGCGGGATCTCGACCGGGCTGGGCGCGGCGCCGATGAGGGTGCGGCGGCGGCCGAGCGCCGTGTCGCCGCCAAATTCCCGCTGCGTCGCCGCGACTTCCTCGGCGAGCGCGCGCCATTGCCGCGCGTCGCTGGCGAGCAATGCCTCCAGCCCGCCGGCCTCGCCGGCCAACTCCTCCAGCTCCCGTTTCATCGCGATTTCTTCGAGGCGGCGCAGCGTGCGCAGCCGCATGTTGAGGATCGCCTCGACCTGCACGTCGCTGAGGCCCCAGCGCGCCATCATCTCGGCCTTCGGCTCGTCGGCCTCGCGGATGATGCGGATCACCTCGTCGAGGTTGACATAGACGATGACGAAGCCGCGCAGCACTTCCATGCGGCGCGCCACGGCAGCCAGGCGATGCCGGCTGCGGCGCTGCAGGACCTCGCGGCGATGATCGAGAAAGGCCTGCAGCGCCTCCTTCAAGTTCATCACCCGCGGCACCCCGGCGGGATCGATGACGTTGAGATTGAGCGGCACCCGGACTTCCAGTTCGGTCAGCCGGAACAGCTGCTCCATCAGGATTTCGGCATCGACGTTGCGCGTCTTCGGCTCGATGACGAGACGCACGTCGCTTGTCGATTCGTCGCGGATATCGGCGAGCAGCGGCAATTTCTTCTCGTCGAGCAGGGCCGCGATCTTCTCGATCAGGCGGCCCTTGGGCACCTGATAGGGGATCTCGGTGACGACGATCTGATAGAGCCCGTGGCTGAGCGTCTCCTTCTCCCAGCGGGC
>DATLRS010000258.1:0-5430 GCA_035534535.1 Allostellaceae bacterium
TATGCGCCAGCAGGCGGCGCTCTACCGCTATGAGTTTACGGTGGCCGGGCGTTCGACCGCGGGCCTGCCGCGCCTGACGGCGCCGGCGCCCTATCGCCTCGACCCGGCCGCGCCGCCGCCGCCCGAAAGCGACCACGGCCCCGGCGAATATGCCGCGCTGGTGCGCCGCGCCAAGGAGTCGTTCGTCCGCGGCGATCTGTTCGAGGTGGTGCCTGGCCAGCTCTTCGCCGCGACCTGCGCCGACCCGCCGAGCACCGTGTTTCACCGGCTGCGCCGCGCCAACCCGGCGCCCTACGGCGCGATGATCAATCTCGGCGACGGCGAGTTCCTGGTCGCCGCCTCGCCCGAAATGTACGTGCGGGTGGAGGGTCGGCGCATCGAGACCTGCCCGATCAGCGGCACGATCGCGCGCGGTCGCGACGCGATCGAGGATTCCGACCGCATCCTCGAACTGCTCAACTCCAAAAAGGACGACAGCGAACTGACGATGTGCACCGATGTCGACCGCAACGACAAGTCGCGGGTCTGCGTCGCCGGCAGCGTGCGCGTCATCGGGCGACGCCAGATCGAGATGTATTCGCGGCTTATCCACACGGTCGATCATGTCGAGGGCGAGTTGCGGCCCGAATTCGACGCCCTCGACGGGTTTCTCAGCCACGCCTGGGCGGTGACGGTGACCGGCGCGCCGAAACTGTGGGCGATCCGCTTTATCGAGGAGGAGGAGCGTTCGGCACGCCGCTGGTATGGCGGCGCGATCGGCCGCATCACGTTTGACGGCAACATGAATACCGGGCTGACATTGCGAACGATCCGCATGAAGGACGGGGTCGGCGAGGTGCGCGCCGGGGCGACGCTGTTGTTCGACAGCGATCCCGATGCCGAGGAAGCCGAGACCAGGCTCAAGGCGGCGGCGTTGTTCAGCGCCATCCGCGGCGCCGGCGGCGGCAGCGCCCGTCCCCCCGCCCGGCCGGCGATGGCGCGCGGCCGCAGCGTGCTCTTGATCGACCACGAGGATTCGTTCGTGCACACGCTGGC
Organism: Allostellaceae bacterium; assembly: GCA_035534535.1. GTDB lineage: Bacteria > Pseudomonadota > Alphaproteobacteria > ATCC43930 > CGMCC-115725 > DATARH01. The sequence continues at coordinate 1,036 of DATLRS010000258.1, forward strand.
CGGCTACATGCGCGCGACCGGCGCCGAGGTGGCGACGCTGCGCCACGATTTCGCGCGGGCGCAGCTTCAGGGCGGACGCCGTCCCGATCTCGTCGTCTTGTCGCCGGGGCCGGGCCGGCCGCAGGATTTCGCGATGCGCGAGACGCTCGATTTGCTGCTCGAACGGCATATTCCGATCTTCGGCGTGTGCCTCGGGCTGCAGGGCATCGTCGAATATTTCGGCGGCGCGCTCGACGTCCTCGACGTGCCGATGCATGGCAAGCGGTCGGTGGTGCGCGCCCTGCCGAGCCGGCTGCTACAGGGTCTGCCGCAGCGCTTCACGATCGGCCGCTATCACTCGCTATACGCCGTGCGCAGCCGTCTGCCCGCGGTGTTGTCGGTCGCGGCGGAGACCGAGGACGACCGGGTCGTCATGGCGATCGAGCACACTTCCCTGCCGATCGCGGCGGTGCAGTTCCACCCCGAATCGATCATGACCTCGCCCGGCGAGATCGGCATGCCGATCATCGAGAGCGCGCTGGCGCTATTGTGCGAGCCGGCCGTGGCGGGCGGTTAGAACATCCGGTCAAGCGCGTCGCGCTTGACCTCGACCGGGAAGCGCCGGCGCAGCGAGGCCGTGAATTCCTCGGCGAGGTCGAGTTTTACATCGCCGGCGAGCTGGTCCGACAGCCCTTGCGCGGCCGCCTCGGGAACCGTCGGCGGGGTCTCGATCGTCTTGAGCTGTGCCGTATAGGCGGCGGTCGCATCGCTGGTCGTGACGACGTCGCCCGGTTTTGCCGCGAACAGCTTGGCGACGAGCGCCGGCGGCACGCTCTGCCCCGGCTGCGGAACGCGCGACAGCGGCGTCGTGGCGAGCAGCGTCAGCCGCTTGTCGCTTGCCGCCTTGGCCAGCGGCAGGCCGGGCTTGACCGCAGCGGCGAGCGCTTCGGCCTCCTTCTGCGCCGCCACCGCCTTCTGTTCGGCCTGCCAAAGGACGATCGCCTTGTCCCTGACCGCGGCAAGCGGGCGGGTCTGAGGTGCGGTGATCTTGTCGACCCGCACGGCAAAGATCGCGCCGTCGCGGGTATCGGTGACCCGGCTGGTCTCGCCCTGGTTGGTCGCGAACACGGTCTTGAGGATCTCCGCGGGCGCAAAGGGCAGCGGCACCCGCTTGCCGTCGGGGGCGGCGCCGCTCTCGTCGATCGCCGGGGCACTCGTCAGCTTGAGCCCGTATTTCTTGGCGATATCGGCGAGGTTGGCGCCGCCGGCCAGCGCGTCGTCGGCGGCGTTGCCGATCTTGTCGAGACGGCCCACCGCGTCCTGCAGTTTCAGGTCGGCGATCAGCTTGGGCTTGACCTGCGCGAAGCTCTCTGTCGTCCCCGGCGTGATCTTGACGACACGCAGGATGTGCCAGCCGAGTGGGCTCTTGATCGGCTGGCTCGGCTGGTTGAGCGGCAGCGCGAAGGCGATGTCGCCGAGTTCGTGCGGGATCTGCTTGCGCGACAGCAGGCCGAGATCGATCGTGTCGGGGTCCTGCCCGGCGATCGTCGTCGCCACCGTCTTCCAATCCTTGCCGGCCTTGAGCGCCGCCGCGGCTTCCTTGGCCTTGGCTTCGGAGGGCGCCAGGATCTGCTGGATCTCACGCTGCTCGGGCGTCACAAACTCGTCCTGCCGCTGGTCGTATTCCTTGCGCAGCTTGTCGTCCGGGATGGTGCCGGGCTCCTTGAGGTCGGCGGGAGCGAGGCTGGCCAGCGTGAAGCCGCGAAATTCGGGGGCCTGGAACAGGTCCTTGTGATCCTCGTAGAACTTCTTCAGCGCGGCCTCGCTCGGCTGGCCGATGCTGGTCACCGCCGCCGCCGGGAAGGCGACAATGTCGGCGAGCCGCTTTTCGCTGCGATAGCGGTAGAGCGCGGCGACCACCGGATGCGACACGGTGACCCCGGCAACAAGCGCCTGCAGCAGGTCGCCGCGCGGGATATCGCTGCGCAGCTGCGCCACCAGCTGGTCCTCGGTGAGCTGGTTCATCATCAGCACCTGCTCGAACCGCTGGCGGTCGAACCTGCCGTCGGGGCCGCGAAAGGCCGGGTTGTCGTAGATCGTGCTGCGGATCACCGCGTCGGAGACCTCCAGCCCGAGGTGGCTGGCTTGCTGGTCGAGCAGGCTGCGGTCGATCAGCTGGCCGAGGATCGTGTCGAGGATCCCCAGCTGCTTCATTTGTTGTGCGTCGACCGACGCGCCGAATTGCTTGCGCAAGCGCTCCAGCGCCGGCTGCACCGCCTTCTGCATTTCGGCGACGGTGATGTCCCGGTCGCCGACCGTGGCGACGACGGTGTCGGCCGATTGCGACTGGGAGAACGGCGAGCGCGTGTAGATGCCCCAGAAACCGAACGAGACGATCAACAGCACGAACAGCGCCTTGACGATGATAGAGCCGGCGCGGGTCCGAATCGCTTGCATCATGGCGCGAACAGCTCACCTGTTGGGGTCCGAGCGGCTGGTGCCGGCCGGCCGGTTGACCGCCGCGAGCCCCGGTGTGATCGTAGGCGCCGAACATAGAGATGGCTCGGCGAGGCCGCAACATTCGCCCGCTGCGCCGCGCCAATGGCGCGGGAGGAACGAGGATGCCTGAACGCAAACGCCTGGTCGCCGGCAACTGGAAGATGAACGGGCTGCGTGCCGACGGCATTTCCCTGGCCCGCGCGCTCGCCGCGCGGGCGGCCGAGCCGCATGCGTGCGATCTCCTCATATGCCCGCCGGCGACGCTGCTGGCCGCGGTCGGCGAGGCGCTTGCCGGCAGCGCGATCGCGCTCGGCGGCGAGGATTGCCACGCGGCCCCCTCGGGCGCCTTCACCGGCTCGATCAGCGCCGAGATGCTGAAAGACGCCGGTTGCAGCCATGTCATCCTCGGCCATTCCGAACGGCGCCAGGGCTGCGGCGAGAGCGATGCGGACGTCCGCGCCAAGATCGCGGCGGCGTGGCGGGCCGGGCTGGTCGCAATCCTCTGCGTCGGCGAAACCGGCGCCGAGCGCGCGGCGGGCCGGGCGGTGGAAATCGTCGCCGCACAAATCGCCGGCTCGATCCCCACCGGCTCGATCCCCACTGGCTCGATCCCCACTGGCTCGAATGCCGATGGCGCCGACGCCGCCCGGCTGATCGTCGCCTACGAGCCGATCTGGGCGATCGGCACCGGGCTGGTTCCGACGAGCGCCGACATCGTCGCCATCCATGCCGCGATCCGCGGCCGCATCCCGGCCGGCACGCGGATTCTCTATGGCGGTTCGGTCAATCCGAAGAATGCCGCCGAGATCCTGGCGCTCGCCGAAGTTGACGGCGCGCTGGTCGGCGGCGCCAGCCTGAAGGCCGAGGATTTCTGGGCGATCGCCCGGGCGTGCCGGTAGGGGTGCTCGGGTGAGTTGTCGCGGCGCGGCCGGCGCTGCTAGCCAGCGCGATCGGAAACGCCTACATAAGACAGCGTTTCCCGCAATCGTCGCGACGCCGCCAAGCCGATGATCATTGTGCTGTTTGTCGTTCACGTGCTGATCGCGATCACGCTGGTCGGCGTCGTGCTGTTGCAGAAGAGCGAGGGCGGCGCGCTCGGCATGGGCGGCGGCGGCATGTCCGGGTTCATGACCGGGCGCTCGACAGCCAATCTGTTGACCCGCACCACGGCGATCCTGGCGGCATTGTTTTTTGCCACCAGCATCCTGCTCGTCGTGCTCGGCAATACCGGGCGAGCGCCGACTTCGATCATCGACCAGGGCCCGCCGCCGAACGCGCCGGTTCTGCCCGCCGTTCCGGCCGCGCCGGCGCCGCCCTCGCGGTGAGCCAATCGCGGCGACATTGCGGGTCAGTTTCCCGTGGGATGCGCGACGCGCTTGCTATAGACTGAAGCTCCATGACGCGGTTCATCTTCATCACCGGCGGCGTGGTCTCCTCTCTCGGCAAGGGTCTGTGCTCGGCGGCGCTGGGGGCGCTGCTGCAGGCGCGCGGCTTCCGGGTGCGGCTGCGCAAGCTCGACCCCTATCACAACGTCGATCCCGGCACGATGAGCCCCTACCAGCACGGGGAAGTCTACGTCACCGACGACGGCGCCGAGACCGACCTCGATCTCGGCCATTACGAGCGCTATGTCGGCGTCGCCGCCCGCAAGAGCGACAGCGTCACCACGGGCCGGATCTATTCGACCGTGATCGGCCGCGAGCGGCGCGGCGAATATCTCGGCGCGACGGTGCAGGTGATCCCGCACGTCACGGACGCGATCAAGGAATTCATCACCGCCGACCTCGCCGACGAGGATTTCGTGTTGTGCGAGATCGGCGGCACGGTCGGCGACATCGAGAGCCTGCCGTTTCTCGAAGCGATCCGCCAGCTCGGCAACGAACTGGGCCGCGAGCGGGTGATGTTCGTGCATCTGAC
>DATLRS010000259.1:0-3160 GCA_035534535.1 Allostellaceae bacterium
TGGCGCGCGAGCGCATCCGCCTCTTGCTCGATCCGGGTTCGCCGTTTCTCGAACTGTCGGCCTTTGCCGCCTGGGGCATGTATGACGGCGCGGTGCCGGCGGCCGGCATCGTCACCGGCATCGGGCGCATCGCGGGGCGCGAATGCGTCGTCGTCGCCAATGACGCGACGGTCAAGGGCGGCACCTATTTCCCGATGACCGTCAAAAAGCATCTGCGCGCGCAGGAGATCGCGCGCGACAACCGGCTGCCGTGCCTCTACCTCGTCGATTCGGGCGGCGCCTACCTGCCCGAGCAGGCCGAGGTGTTTCCCGACCGCGAGCATTTCGGCCGCATCTTCTATAACCAGGCGCAACTATCGGCGCAGGGCGTGCCGCAGATCGCGATCGTCATGGGCTCGTGCACGGCGGGCGGCGCCTATGTCCCGGCGATGAGCGACGAGAGCATCATCGTGCGCGGCGAAGGCACGATCTTTCTCGGCGGCCCGCCCTTGGTAAAGGCGGCCACCGGCGAAATCGTCAGCGCCGAGGATCTCGGCGGCGCCGACGTGCACAGCCGCATCTCCGGGGTCACCGACCATCTCGCTCTCGATGACCGCCACGCCATCGGCATCGCCCGGCATATCGTCGGCAATCTCAATCGGACAAAGCACACGACGCTGGATGTCGCGGCGCCGCGCGAACCGATCTACCCGAGCGACGACATCTACGGGATCATTCCGACCGACGTGCGCCGGCCCTATGACGTGCGCGACATCATCGCCCGCATCGTCGACGGCAGCGAACTCGACGAGTTCAAGCAGCTCTACGGGGCAACGCTGGTCTGCGGCTTTGCGCGGATCTGGGGCTATCCGGTCGGCATCCTGGCCAATAACGGCATCCTCTTTTCCGAGAGCGCGCTCAAAGGCGCGCATTTCATCGAATTGTGCGCCCAGCGCGGCATCCCCCTGATTTTCCTGCAGAACATCACCGGCTTCATGGTCGGTCGCAAATACGAGAACGCCGGCATCGCCAAGGACGGCGCCAAGATGGTGACGGCGGTGGCGACCGCCGCGGTGCCGAAATTCACAATCATCATCGGCGGCAGTTTCGGGGCCGGCAATTACGGCATGTGCGGCCGTGCCTACGGCCCGCGGTTTCTGTGGATGTGGCCGAATGCGCGGATCTCGGTGATGGGTGGCGAGCAGGCCGCCGCAGTCCTGGCGACGGTGCGCCGCGACGGCATGGAGGCGCGCGGCCAGGAATGGACGCCCGAGGAAGAGGCGCAATTCAAGGCCCCGATCCGCGCCCAGTACGAAACCCAGGGCCACCCCTATTACGCCAGCGCGCGCCTCTGGGACGACGGCATCATCGACCCGGCCGAGACGAGGCTGGTATTGGCGCTGTCGATCTCCGCCGCGCTAAACGTGCCGGTCGAGCCGACGCATTTCGGCGTCTTCCGTATGTAATCACCGACTAGCCGGCTACGTTGCAACTATCTCACGCGGGACACCCCTATGGTACGACATGTGCTTGTGCTGGTCCTATTACCCCTATTACCTACTTTAGCTCTGGCAGACTGGCAGAATACAAAGTGGGGCATGGCGGTATCGCAAGTTTCAGCCGCCACCGGCGCGCACTCGACAACCGCAGACGAACGGGCTAACTGGCGGCGTGGAGATAATCTCCCCTTACTTTCAATGGATTATGTTTCGGGAAACTTGAGGTTTAAGGATTTGTTTTATTTTCCTAAATTGGGCGGCCTGAAGTTCGTGGAATTGCATTTGGAGGATTATACAAAGAAAGTAGATTTAATCAACGCTCTGATCGGCAAGTACGGGCCACCCATCGAAAAACACGAGAGCGACGTCGGTATGAGCATGCGCTGGCTTGACAAGCCGGATAACCTTCTTATCGGCTTCGTAGATCTATCAATTATTAGCGACGCGTCGGTAATCTATAATCCCGCGAGCAACCAATCTTCGTCCGGTTTATAACCACACTTCGGATACGGCAGAACGTGTTCTCCAAAATCCTGATCGCCAATCGCGGCGAGATCGCCTGCCGCGTCATCCGGACGGCGCGACGGATGGGGATCGCGACGGTCGCGGTCTATTCCGAGGCCGATGCCGCGGCGCTGCATGTGCGCGAGGCCGACGAGGCGCGGCTGATCGGCCCGGCGCCGGCGCGCCACAGCTATCTCGACGCGGCGCGGATCATCGCGGCGGCCGAGGCCAGCGGCGCCCAGGCGGTGCATCCCGGCTACGGCTTCCTGTCGGAGAACGCCGATTTCGCCGAAGCCTGCGCCGCCGCCGGCCTCGTCTTTATCGGCCCCTCGCCGGCGGCGATCCGCGCGATGGGCTCCAAAGCGGCGGCCAAGGCGCTGATGGCGGCGCATGGGGTGCCGGTCGTGCCGGGCTATCACGGCGCCGACCAGGACGACGGCCGGCTCCTCGCCGAGGCCGAGCGGATCGGCTTTCCGGTCATCCTCAAGGCCTCTGCCGGCGGCGGCGGGCGCGGCATGCGGATCGTGCGCTCGGCCGGCGAGTTCGCCCGTGCCCTCGAGGGCGCGCGGCGCGAGGCAAAGGGCGGCTTCGGCGACGACCGCATGCTGGTCGAGCGCTATCTCGACCACCCGCGCCACATTGAGGTGCAGGTGTTCGGCGACAGTTTCGGCAATGTCGTGCACCTCTACGAGCGCGACTGCTCGATCCAGCGGCGCTACCAGAAAATCGTCGAGGAGGCGCCGGCGCCGGGGCTCGATCCGGCGCGCCGCGCGTCGATCGGCGAGGCGGCGGTCGCCGCGGCACGCGCCGTCGACTATGTCGGGGCCGGCACGGTCGAGTTCATCATGCAGGACGACGCCTTCTATTTCATGGAGATGAACACGCGGCTCCAGGTCGAGCATCCGGTGACCGAGGCGGTGACCGGGCTCGACCTCGTCGCGTGGCAGCTGCATGTCGCCGCCGGCGGGGCGTTGCCGCTACGGCAGGCGGAGATCGCGCTGCGCGGGCATGCGATCGAGGTGCGGCTCTATGCCGAGAACCCGGCGCGCGGCTTCCTGCCGGCGAGCGGCACGCTGCACCGGCTGCACCTGCCGCAAGGCGACGCCGTCCGGGTCGATAGCGGGGTATGCCAGGGCGACGCGGTGACGCCGTTCTACGACCCGCTGATCGCCAAGATC
>DATLRS010000260.1:0-21797 GCA_035534535.1 Allostellaceae bacterium
AACACCCAGGCTTTTCCCAGATGCGCCATCGCAAAATCGGGCGCGGCCGCGCGTGCCGCGTCGAACAGGCCGATGGCGTCGCCATGCACGAGGTTGAACGCCCGCACCGCTTGATCGTAGGCAGCGATGGCGGTGGGCGTCGCGCCCGACAGCTGATGTCCCTGGGCATCCTGGGTCATGGTTGCTCCGTTGGCCTGGCGAGTTCGTTCGACATATTTACGGGGTTGCAGCGGCTTCGTGAAGCAGCGGCAAACTCAACCCTTGTGCAACCGGTACCAGGGATGCGGATTGCCCGGCACCTTCACGCGCAGCGTGTAAACCGAGGTATGCGCGCAGCACAGCAACGTCCGCAGGTCCGGCCCGCCAAACGCAAAATTCACCGCCTGCTCCGGCCACCTGATAATGCCGATGCGCTTGCCGTCGGGCGCGAAGACCCAGATGCCCCCCGGCCCGGTGCAATAGACCCGGCCGATGCTGTCAACCTTCAGGCCGTCGGGGATGCCCGGCTCGGTGCCTTCGTTCATATCGGCAAAGATGCTGCGCCCCACCATGTGGCCGGCCGGATCGAGGCTGATCGCGTGGATGTATTGCGACGAGCGCGTGTTCGCCACATACATTGTGCGCTCGTCCGGCGCCAGCGCGAGACCGTTCGGGTATTCGCAAAGCGCGAGCACGCTCAGGCCGCCGTCCGGCGCCAAACGATAGACGCAGGCGCCGTCCCACAGGTTGTCATCGCCCGCCGGGCCCGGGATCTCGCGCTCGTGATAGGGCCGGCGCTTGTCCGGATCAGTGAAATAAAGACAGCCGTTCGAGTGGCAAATCACGTCGTTGGGGCGGTTGAAACGCCCGCCTCTGTAATTGTCCACCAGTGATTCGACCGTGCCGTCGTCGCCCATCCGGGTGAGCCGCCGGTCATCCCCCTCGCAGACGACCAGACGGCCCTGCAAGTCGAAGGTCGTGCCGTTGCCGCCGATGGTGCTCCTGACGACTTCCGGCGCCTGGCCCAGCGTCAGGCGAAACAGCTTGTTCTGGCGAATATCGACGAAATACCAATAGCCCGCCGGATGCCACAGCGGCCCTTCGGTAAAGATAAATCCCGTGGCGACGCGCTCGGCCTCGCCGAGTTCCAGCACTTCGGGCAAATCGTTGGTTGCCGGCATGGTGTCTTCCTTAGGCTGCGTTACCGGGATCGAAAAGGCGGCACGGCATGGCAGCCCCGCCGTCCCGGCTGCCCATCCTAATCCGTCGCACGGGGTTGGCGACAGCCTCGCCTCGGCCGCGCTGGCGGTGTTAAATGGTCGCGCGAAGCGGGGCTCAACCAGAGGGGCAAGCGATGGCCAAGACGCGCGGCACCGGGCTGTTGATGGTGTGGGCCGATATCGACCCGGAATTCGAGGCTGAATATCACCGCTGGTACGACGAAGAGCACATCGCCCACCTGTTGGCGGTGCCGGGGTTTTTGAGCGCCGGGCGCTACGTCGCGCTGAAGGGCGGCCCGAAATACCTGGCGCTCTACGAATTGGAGGCGCCCGAGGTGCTGCGGAGCCCGGCCTTTCTCGATGGCGCGCGGTTCCGGCCGTCGGCGCGGCGGGTGCAGTATTCCGGCGGCACGATCGGCCGCAACTACCTGCTCAATGGCTACCGCCAGATCTTCCCGGTGCACTCCAACCCGATCGAGCAGACCGCCGGGCCGGCGCCGTTTCTGCAGATGGGCCGCATCGACATCCCGCAAATGGTCGAGGAAGAGTTCAACGCCTGGTACAACACCGCCTACCTGCCACCCTACATGGCGGTGCCGGGCTGCCTCGGCGCCCGCCGGTTTGTCGCGGTCGACGGCCAGCCGAAATATCTGACGCTTTACGAATTTGCCAACGCCACCGTGTCGGAGAGCGAACCCTGGGCCAAGGCGCGCGACGGCAACCCGTGGAGCAACCGCATCCGCCCGTTCATGCGGCACGATGTCGGCTCGCCCGGAATCTATCGCCGGCTTGACCCGAGGTAAGCCAGATGCCCGCCAGCAACACCGATCCGAGCCTCCTGCCGGTGCACCGCCTCGCCGCCGAGATTGCCGCGCGGCATCTGTCGCCGGTGACGATCGTCGAGGCGCTGCTCGCGCGCATCGCCGCGCATGATGCCCGGCTGCACGCCTATATCGCCGTCTACGCCGATGACGCGCGTCTCGCTGCCGAAGGCGCCGACAGGGCGATCCGCTCGGGCCATATGGTCGGGCCGCTGCACGGCGTGCCGATCGCCTTGAAGGACCTCATCGACCTCGAGGGCCGGGTGACGACCGGCGGCTCGATGGTGTGGCGCGAGCGCCGCTCGCCGGCGACCGCGACGCTGGCGCGCCGCCTGATTGCCCAGGGCATGATCGTCCTCGGCAAGACCCACACGGTCGAGTTCGCGATGGGCGGCTGGGGCACCAACCAGCACCTCGGCACGCCGTGGAACCCGTGGGATCCCCAGGCGCACCGCACCCCCGGCGGGTCGAGCAGCGGCACCGGGGTCGCGGTCGCCGCGGGCCTCGCGCCGTGGGGCATCGGCACCGACACCGGCGGCTCGGTGCGCCTGCCGGCCTCGTGGTGCGGCCTGGCCGGCCTCAAGACGACGATCGGCCGGGTCAGCACCTACGGCATTCTGCCGCTCGCCCCCTCGCTCGACACGCCCGGCCCGCTGGCCCGCTCGGTCGAGGATGCAGCGCTGCTCTACAGCGTCATGGCCGGGCCCGACCCGCGCGATCCGCGCACCCTCGCCGCGCCGCCGCCGAGCGATCCGCTGCCGGGGCTGAAGCGCGGGGTGCGCGGGCTGCGGCTGGCGCGGATGCCCGCGACCGAGCGCGAGGGCTGCGCCGCCGAGGTGCTCGCCGCCTACGATGTGGCGCTGGAAACATTGGGCCGGCTCGGCGCCGAGATCGTCGATGTCGCGCTGCCGTGCCGCTTTGCCGATGCGACGACGACGGTCGGGCGGATCATCGGCTCGGAATCCTATCAGCTGGTCGGCGACCTCGTCGACGACCCGTCCCTGCCGATCGACGAGGCGGTGCGGCCGCGCATCCAGCTCGGCCGCGGCATCAGCGCGCGCGACTATCTCGCCGCGCTGGCCGAGCGCGACGCGCTGAAGCGGCGGTTCCTTGCCGCGCTCGACGGCATCGACGCGCTGCTGACGCCGACGACGCGGACCGCCGCGATCCGTGTCGAGTCGGTCGACCAGGCGACGACCCCGGCGCATTTCACCCGGCCCGTCAACCTGCTGGAATTGTGCGCGCTGGCGGTGCCGAACGGCTTCACCCAGACCGGGCTGCCGCTGTCCCTGCAGATCATCTGCCGCCCCTATGACGAGGCGACGGCGTTGCGCATCGGCTGGGCCTATGAAGCGGCCACCGCCTGGCACGAGCGCCACCCGCCGGGCCTCTAAGCAGCAATTCAGAGATTGTCACAGGATTGCTCGGCCGGCGGCAATCAGCCCCTCACCCCAACCCTCTCCCCGCAAGCGGGGCGAGGGAGCAGCGGGGCGCACCTCGTGAACCCTCGCCCCGCTTGCGGGGAGAGGGCAGGGTGAGGGGTGGACCGGCCGGTCAACAGTGGGTTAGGTGGAGCACACAGTGAACCGCATTCCCGGCGAAAGCCGGAATCCACCCGTCAGCCCGCGGCGCACCGGACGTCCCGGCTTTCGCCGGGAATGCGGTTGTTAAATTTGCGGATTGGATAAAGGCGCATGTGCGGCCGGTTCGTCCAGAAGACGCCGCTCGGCGACATCCAGGTGCTGTTCGAGACGGCGAACCCGGTGCCGAACATGGCGCCGCGCTACAACGCCGCGCCGACCGACAGCCTCGCCGTGGTGCGCTTCAACCCGCAGACTCGCGCCCGCTCGCTCGATCTCTTGCGCTGGGGGCTGGTGCCTGTGTGGGCGAAGGATCTGTCGTCCGGTCCCAAATGCATCAACGCGCGGCGCGAGACCGTAGCGACCAACAACATCTTCAAGGACGCCTTCGCTCGCCGCCGCTGCCTGGTGCCGGCCGACGCGTTTTACGAATGGCAGAAACAGGGCGGCCGCACCCAGCCCTACGCGATCGTGCCGGCTGATGGCGGCCTCTTCGCCTTCGCTGGGCTGTGGGAGCGCTGGAAGAACCCGGCCGACGACAGCATCGTGCGCAGCTTTACGATCGTCACCGGCTTGCCCAACGCATTGTGCGCGCCGATCCACGACCGCATGCCGGTGATCCTGCCGCGAGGGGCGTGGCCGCGCTGGCTCGGCGAGGAAGAGGCCGGCCCCGGCGAGCTGCTGGCCTTGCTCGCGCCCTACCCGGCCGAATTGATGCACCCCTATCCGATCGGCCCGCGCGTCGGCAATGTCAGGAACGACGACCCCGCGCTGCTCGACCCCGCGGCGGCGGCGCTGCCTCAAGCCGCCTCGTCGAGCGTCGAGCCGACATCGAGCGTTGTCGCCCGGCGCAAATCGCGCGGGTAGCTCTCGTCGTGCGGCCGGCCGCGATGCATCGTGTCGCGGTTGTCCCAGATCACGAGATCGCCCTGCCGCCAGCGATGGCTGTAGACGAACTCGCGCCGCGTCGCGTGCTCGCTCAGATCGTTGAGCAGGAGGCGCCCCTCGGGCACCGGCCAGCCGACGATGTGCGAGGCGTGCGCCGAGAGGTAGAGCGCCTTGCGCCCGGAGCCCGGATGGCGGCGAACCAGGCGCTGCGGCGACGGCGGATATTGCTCGCGCTCACCCGGCGGAAACTCGGTGAAGCCGATCTGGCCGCGCGACCAGAAGACGTCGTGCAGCACGACGAGCCCGTCGAGCGCCGCCTGCTGCGCCTCGCTCAGCGCGTCATAGGCGGCGCGCATGTCGGCGAATTCGGTCTCGCCGGCGCCGAACGGCGAGGCCGGCGGCACCGTCACCGCAAACAGCATGCCGAGCACCACCGGCACCGGCATATACGAGGCGTCGGTGTGCCACAGCCGGTTGCCGAGGCTGTCGAGCCGCCGCTTGTCGTCGCGGGCGCGCAGATGGCCCGCTTCGTCGAGGTTGGAGATGTCGCCGATCTCGGGAAATTGCAGGCGCCGCCGGCCACCGCGCGCCGCCGATCGGCCGATCTCCAGATCGCCAAACCGCGCCGCGAAATCGCGCAGCTGTTCATCGGTGATCTGCTGGTCGCGGAACACCAGCACGGCGTGCCGGTCGATCGCCTGCCATAGTGCCGCCAGCGTTGCCGCATCGAGCGGCCGGCTGACATCGACCCCACCGATTTCGGCGCCGATATGCGGGTGCAGCGGGGTGATGTCGAGGCTCATGGGACGCTGGCCTGTCGTACCTTGCGGGATCAAAGCATCGATCCGCCGTTCGGCGCTTGTCAAATGATCCGCAACTTGGCTTGACCTCCTCGCCGGAAGCGACGAGCCTCGGCCGAGCAACCAAAAGGGGGAAAGCATGGCCCTAAGCGTCTCTCGGCCATTCCAGGCGCCGACCGTCGATTCGCTGTCGGTGCGGCTCGTCGTCGATTCGTATTTCGATCTGTTCATGCCGAAGGCGACCCATCCGCATGTCGCGATCGAGCACGTCTCCCGCATCCCGGGCCACGAGACTTCGACGCTGGCCTGTGAATGGGGCCTGTCCCTGCACCTCGCCTCCGCGAGGGCCGGCGAGAAGCACCAGTATCTCCTCGATTTCGGCTTCACCCCGGAAATCGTCAATCGCAATTTCGACCTGCTCGGGATCGAAGCGGACAAACTCGACGGGCTCATTCTCAGCCATTCGCATCGCGACCATTACGGCGGGATGGTCGGGTTCGTGCAGCAGCACCGGGCCCGGATGCGCGACGATCTGAAACTCTATACCGGCGGCAATTTGACCTTCCGCGAGAAGTGGAACCGGGGCCGCGATGGCGAGCAACCGGTCTCGATGGGCGCGCTCGATGATGCGGCGCTGCAGGCCGCGCATGTCGAGATGGTGTGCTGCGACCACGCCCATACGTTCGGCGGCGCGTTCAGCAGCGGCCCGATCGCGCGCACCTCGTTCGAGCACGTGCTGCCCAACACGCTGGTCGAGCCGACCCCGGCCGACCACTTCTCCGAGGAGGAGCGCCGCGGCCGGCTGGTGCCGGACAAGCATCCCGACGAGCACGCGACCTGCTATGTCGTGCAGGGCCGCGGGCTGGTGGTGATTTCGTCGTGCGGCCACTCCGGCATCGTCAACACGGTCAAATCGGCGATGGCGGTGTCCGGCGTCGACAAACTGCACGCCGTCCTCGGCGGCTTTCATCTCGGCGTCGCGCCGAACGATTACATCGAGCACACGGTGGCGGAGCTGAAGGCGCTGGCGCCCGACGTGCTGGTGCCGATGCACTGCACCGGCAAGGGCTTCATCGCCGCGGCGCTGCGCGAGATGCCGCAGCAGACCGTGCTGACCAACACCGGCAGCCGGTTCACCTTCGGGGTCTGAGCCGTGCTAGGATGATCTGCCCGGAACGCGGCTCCGTCGCGGCCGGAGCCGAGGCGGAGGAAGCGCCATGGGCGTGATGGCCGGAAAGCAGGGGCTCGTCATGGGGGTCGCCAATGAGCGCTCGCTGGCCTGGGGCATCGCCCAGGCGGCGCATGCGCAGGGCGCGCGCCTCGCCTTCACCTATCAGGGCGACGCGCTGGGCCGCCGGGTGCGGCCGCTCGCCGCCAGCGTCGACAGCGATGTCGTCATCGAGGCCGACGTCACCGACGAGGCGAGCCTCGATGCGCTGTTCGCCTCTATTGCCGAGTGCTGGGGCCGGCTCGACTTCGTGGTGCACGCGATCGCGTTTTCCGACAAGAACGAGCTGACCGGCAAATACCTCAGCACCAGCCGGGCGAATTTCCTGCGTACCCTCGACATTTCGTGCTTCTCGTTCACCGATGTGTGCCGGCGGGCGGCGCCGCTGATGACACAAGGCGGCAGTCTCCTGACGCTGACCTATGCCGGCGCCGAGCGGGTCATGCCGCACTACAACGTTATGGGCATCGCCAAGGCGGCGCTCGAAGCCAGCGTCAAGTACCTCGCCGTCGATCTCGGCGGCGACAACATCCGGGTCAACGCGATCTCTGCCGGACCGATCAAGACACTGGCCGCCTCGGGGATCGGCGATTTCCGCTACATCCTCAAATGGAACCAGTACAATTCGCCGTTGAAACGCAACGTGACGATCGAGGATGTCGGCGGCGCCGGGGTCTATCTGCTGAGCGATCTGTCGTCCGGGGTCTCAGGCGAAATACACCACGTCGATTGCGGCTATCACGTCGTCGGCATGAAGGCGGTCGACGCCCCCGACATTTCGCTGGTGTGAGGTAGCCGAATGGCCGGCAACAGTTTCGGGACGCTGTTCCGTTTCACGACCTGGGGGGAAAGCCACGGGCCGGCGATCGGCGTCGTCGTCGATGGCGTGCCGCCGCGCCTGCCGCTCGCCGAGCCCGACATCCAGCAATGGCTCGACAAGCGCCGGCCGGGCCAGTCGCGCTATACGACGCAGCGCCAGGAACCCGACCAGGTCAAGATCCTCTCCGGCGTCTTCGAGGGCGAGACCACCGGCACGCCGATCCAGCTGATGATCGAGAATGTCGACCAGCGCTCGCGCGACTACCGCAACATCGCTGACCGCTTCCGCCCGGGCCATGCCGATTACGCCTACTGGAAGAAATACGGCGTGCGCGATTACCGCGGCGGCGGGCGCGCCTCGGCCCGCGAGACCGCTTCGCGGGTCGCCGCCGGCGCGGTGGCGCGCCAGGTGCTCGGCCCCGGCATCGTGATCCGCGGCGCGCTGATACAGATCGGGCCGCACAAGATCGACCGCGCCGCGTGGGACTGGAACGCCGTCGCGGACAACCCGTTCTGGTGCCCCGACCGGGCGATGGCGGCGCGCTGGGCCGACTATCTCGACGGCGTGCGCAAATCCGGCTCGTCGGCCGGCGCCGTCATCGAACTGGTGGCCGAGGGCGTGCCGGCGGGGCTTGGCGAACCGGTCTACGACAAGCTCGACGGCGATCTGGCGCGCGCGATGATGACGATCAACGCCGTCAAGGGCGTCGAGATCGGCGCCGGGTTTGCCGCCGCCGCGCTGTCGGGCGAAACCAATTCCGACGAGATGCGGATGGTCGGCGGCGAGGTCGCGTTTCTGTCGAACAATGCCGGCGGCATCCTGGGCGGCATCTCCACCGGCCAGGACATCGTCGTGCGCTTCGCGGTCAAGCCGACCAGTTCGATCCTCCGCCCGATGCGCACGGTCGATGCCGCCGGCAACGAGGTCGAGATCGAGATGCATGGCCGCCACGACCCCTGCGTCGGCATCCGCGCCGTGCCGGTGGGCGAGGCAATGCTGGCCTGCGTCCTGGCCGACCACCTGCTGCGCTACCGCGCGCTGGGCGGCGAGGTTTGAGGGCGGACGTATAGCGTCCTCTCCGCCCTGCCGGGACTCAACGCGAAATTCGTCATTCCGGGGGCCGAGCGACCGGCGGCGCCCCGGAATGACGGCGTCTTTTGCCCTACCTGAGCGGCGAGAACGAGGCCGGCACGGCCAGCATGTTTTCCTGGATCAGCAGGGCGCCGGGCTGCCCGCCTTTGGGCGGCCAGATGCCGTCGCGGCGGGCCTTTTCGCGGATCTCGAAGCGCGTCGCGGCGTCCTTGTAGGCCCAGATGTGGCACCAAAGGTTTAGCTCGCCCAGTTCGGAATGGCCGGCGAACGCCAGCGGCGACAGCTTTGTGCGCGCATCGATCGCCGTCGCCCAGCGCTCGATCTGCGCCGGGATCGTGCCGGGCCGCATCGTGTACATGCGGATCTCGTAGATGCCGCCAAGCTGACGCGGCTCGAGTTTCGGCGAGAACGGCGCCGGGATGAAGATCTGGCTCTTCTGCTCGACGACGAATTCGCGGATGTTGGGCGGCCAGCCCTCGACCTTTTGCGATTCGGCGCGGATGCGGGTGCGCTCGGCAAAGCTGTCATACGGCCAGACATGGATGATGCGGTTGAGCGGGCCGACCTCGGTGTGCCAGAAGGCGGCGAGCGGCGACAGTTTCGTGCGGTTCGGCAAGGCCTGCCCGAACCGCTCCTCGGCGGTCGCGACCGTGCCGGGCTGCAAGGTATAAGTGCGCATTTCGACGATCATCGGGGGTTCTCCGCTGGGGTCTGACCGGCCGACGCTAGACCGGCGCTCGCCGCGCGACAAGGCCGCGCTGCGGCCGGCCCGGTCGGCGTGTGGCTAGTTCGGCGTACCGCTAGTCCGGCGGACCGCTAGTCCGGCGTAGCGCTAGTTCGGCGGCAGGTTCTTGCTCTCCAGGCATTCCTTCAGCTTGGCCTCGCGCTTGGCGTTGGCCTCGGCGGTGTAATCGGGAAAGGCGGCCCGCGCGGCCTGCGCACACTGGTCCATCAGCTTCCAGTTCTTGGTCACGACCAGCCCCGGCTGACTGGCCATGGCGGGCGCAAAGGCGAAGGCGAAGGCGACGAGTGCGATTGCGAAGCGGTTCATCGGTCCCTGCCGATCTGCTGTGCCGGCCGGTGAGCATACACCCTGGGAGGGTCGGCGCGTCGCGGTTGCGCTCGTTCGCGATCTGAGTCTCCATGGTCCGCTTCTAGCGAAAGGAAGCTGCCGATGCTGAAGATTTGGGGACGCGCCAGTTCGTCGAACGTGCAGAAGGTGCTGTGGTGCTGCGCCGAACTCGACATTCCGTTCGAGCGGCTCGATCTCGGCGGCCCGTTCGGCGGCAACCGCGATCGCGACTACCTCAAGATGAACCCGAACGGGCTGGTGCCGACGGTCCAGGACGGCGAACTGATCATGTGGGAGTCGAACACGATCTGCCGCTATCTGGCGGCCACCCGCAATGGCGAGCGCCTCTACCCGCGCGACCCGCCCGCCCGCACCCATGTCGAACGCTGGATGGATTGGCAGCTCGCCGTCGTCGGGCCGCCGATGGGGCAGCTGTTGTTCGGGCTTGTGCGCACCAGCCCCGAGGCGCGCGACCCGGCTGCGATCGAGGCGGCGCGGCGCCGCGCGCTGACCGCCTGGGCGATCGTCGACGACGCGCTCGCCGACCGGCCCTACCTCGCCGGCGCCAATTTGAGCCTCGCCGAGATCGTCCTCGGCACCCAGATCTATCGCTGGCTCGCCTTTCCGATCGAGCGGCCGGCGCTGGCCAATCTGCGCGCGTGGTACGACCGGCTGCGCGAGCGCCCGGGGTTCAAAACCCACATCGAGACGCCGATCACCTAGATCACGAACGACCGCGCAACTGGAGGCGCAGGGATGATTTTCGCCGACCGCGCGTAATCTCGGCAAACGCGGAGGGAGAACGATGTTCGGGGCGCAACAGCGGTCGGCGACAAATCGGCTCGCGTTGGCGGTGGCGGTGCTGGTCATCGGGCTTTATTCCGGCGTCGCGCGGGCGGTGGAGGGCGCGGCCGTCGTCGAACAGCGCCAGGCGCACATGAAGGGGCAAGGCAAGGATCTTGGTGCGATCAAGGCCTTTCTCGACGGCCGGGCCGATCTGGCGGCCGCGCAGGCGGCCGGCGCCGATCTGGTCAAGAGTGTCGAGGCGATCCCCGGGTTGTTCCCGAAGGGCACCGGCATGGTCGAGTTTCCCGGCAAATCCGCCGCCAAACCGGCCATCTGGACCGAACCGGGCAAGTTCACCGCCGCGGCAAAGAACGCCGTCACCAAGGCGAAAGCGCTCGACGCGGCGCTTCAGGGCGGCAACAAGGCTGCGATCACCACCGCGTTTGCCGGGATGATCAAGGGTGGCTGGTACGACGCCGGAAATGGTTGCGGCGGCTGTCACGTGCCGTTCCGCGAAAAAAAGAAGCGGTCCTGACGCACGCTTGCGACGGGTCACCGTCGGCCTCTGCCTGCTTCTGGCGGCAATCCTCGCCGGGTCGGCGACCGCGCCGGCGGCGGCCGACGAGGCTGCCGTCGCGCGCGGTGCCTATCTTGCGGCGGCGGCCGGGTGCGACCAATGCCACACCGATGCAGCGCATGGCGGCAAGCCCTATGCCGGCGGGCGTTCTCTGGTCACCGCGTTTGGCGTCATCACCACCCCCAACCTGACAGGCGACCGCGCAACCGGCATTGGCGGCTGGAGCGCCGCCGATTTCGCGCGGGCGATGCGCTGGGGCATCGCGCCCGACGACACGCATTACCTCCCGGCCTTTCCGTTCCCCTTTTACAACCGGCTCAGCGCGCGCGATCTCGCCGCCATCAAGGCGTTTCTCGACAGCTTGCGGCCGGTGTCGCGGCCCGGTCTGGCGGGCTCCGGCGCGACCTCGGCATGGGCGCGCGCCCGGGCCGCGATCGCGGTCGTCGCGACGCCGCTGCCCGGCCCCTGGCAGCCCGACCCTTCCCATGACGCGGTGTGGAACCGCGGCGCCTATCTTGTCGCCGCGATCGCCCGCTGCGGCGACTGCCACACCCCGCGCACGGCGTTGGGCGCCCCCGACCGGCGGCGCTTTCTCGCGGGCGCGCCGGCTGGTCCCGACGGCAAGAAGGTGCCGAACATCACCCCCGATGGCGCGACCGGGATCGGCTACTGGTCGGTTGGCGACATCATCGGCCTGCTGACCGACGGACATACGCCCGAATTCCATTCGGTCGGCGGCGCGATGGCCGAGATCGTCCGCGACACGGCGCGGCTGCGCCCGGCCGACCGGCGGGCGATCGCGGTCTACCTGAAATCTCTGAGCCCCGTACCGACGCCGGCAGAGAAATGACGGCTCGCGCGTTTCGGCACTGGACGCTCGGTCGCGACCCCTTATGATGAGCTCCCTCGCGGGCAATTCGTGCCCCGCATTGATGACCGGCACCGGGTGAACCAACCACCGTTCGTCGTCGTTGCGACTGGCGGCGAGCGCAGGGAGCGGAGTTTGGCGCGCGCGCGATCGGACAAGAGCCTCGCCCGTTTCGACCGGATCGCGCTGGTTCTGTCGGGTGGCGGTGCGCTCGGCGCCTACCAGGCGGGCGCCTATGCGGCGCTCGAAAACAGCGGCGTGCGGCCCAACTGGATCGCCGGGACGGCGATCGGCGCGATCAACGGCGCAATCATCGCCGGCAATTTGCCGCATGAGCGCATCTTCCGGCTGCGCCAGTTCTGGCAGGAGCTTGGGCGCCGCCTCGCAGCGCGCGGCGAGCGCGGGATGCGCCGGAAACTGCGGGCGTGGCTGGAGGGCGGCATGCCGGGTCAGGATCATCGCGCGGACGGCGCGGCCCGCCAGGCCGCCATGATACGGCCCGGCGAATTGCGCGCGCTGGTCGCCAGCGCGGTCGATTTCGACCGGATCAACTCGGGCTCGGTGCGCGTCGTGCTCGGCGCGGTCAACCTGGTGACCGGCGCCGAGAGCTATTTCGACAATGACCGCCATGTGCTCGGGCCCGATCATGTGTTGGCGAGCACGGCCTTGCCGGGCCTGCCCGAGACCGTGATCGACGGCCAGCGCTATGGCGGCAGCGCGGTCTCGGTCGCCGCGCTCGACGACGCGCGCCCGGCCGATACGCTGTGCTTGGTGATCGACGGCTACGATCCGCTGCCGGGCGGGCGCGGCGGCGCCAGCCGCTCGGTGCGCGAGATCGCGGCGTTGCGCCGCAACCACGATCTGCGCCGGATGATCGCGCTGTTGGGTGAGCGGGTGCCGCAGGCCCTGCGCCGCGACGCCGACATCCGCAAATGCCTCGCCGAGGCGAGCGAGGCGACGATGACGATCCTGCACCTCGTGCACGAAGGCAATGCCGACGGCCTCGCCGCCAAGATGGCGGATTTCTCGGGTGGGGCGGTGCTGGATCACTGGCAGGCCGGAGAGAACGACGTGGCGACGAGCCTTGCCCATCCGCTGTGGCTGGCGCCGCCGCCGCGCCGGCTGGGCGTCGTCGTGCACGAGCTGCGTGGCGGCGTCGCCGCGCCGCCGCGCTGAGCCGGCCCGAGCCGGGCGTTTTATCTTGTTGTATTTACGGCCGATTTAGGCTCCGATCGTGCGGCTGCGGCATGGCTGCCGCGGCGCCGACGCGGTTCTGCTGTCGCACGGGTGTTACCATATAGCAACCAGACGGGATCCAGCCTAAACCGGTCGTGCTGCGCTCCCGGTCACGCGGTGCGCCTCAGCAACGAGGGCCAATGCTCTACGACGCTTATCAAGCACAATGCGATGTCCTGGCCCCGCTGCGGCTGTTCGCGGACGCCGCGCGCAACCTGCTGCATCAGCCGTGGTGGGGGATCGACGATCTGCCGCTGGTGCGCAACGCCAGCGCGGCATTGAGCCTGTTCTCCGACACCCGCATCTCGCATGAGCGCCCGGCCTACGGCATCGACCGGGTGATGGTCGACGGGGTGGAGACCGCGGTCAGCGAAGAGGCGGCAGCGCTGCATCCGTTCTGCCGGCTGTTGCATTTCCGCAAGGCGAGCGCGCCCGAGCAGCCAAAGCTGCTGGTCGTCGCGCCGTTGTCCGGGCATTTCGCGACGCTGTTGCGCGGCACGGTCGCGACGGCGCTCCCCGACCATGACGTCTACCTGACCGACTGGGTCAACGCCCGCAACGTGCCGCTCTGTGATGGCAAGTTCGAGCTCGACGGCATGATCGAGCTGGTGATCGATTTCATGCGCCGGCTGGGGCCGGGCTGTCACGTCCTCGCGGTATGCCAGCCCTCGGTGCCGGTGCTGGCGGCGGTAGCGCTGATGGCGGCGGCGAACGATCCCTGCCAGCCGCGCTCGATGGTGCTGATGGGCGGGCCGATTGACCCGGAAGCCAACCCGACCGAGGTCAACCGGTTTGCCGAGTCGCATTCGCTCGCGTGGTTCGAGAACATGGTGATCACCACCGTGCCGGCGCGCTTTCCCGGCGCCTTCCGCCGCGTCTATCCCGGATTTTTGCAGCTGGCGGGGTTCATCAGCATGAACCTCGATCGCCATGTCGAGGCGCATTGGCGGATGTTCCGCCAGCTCGCCGAGGGCGATGACGGCGCCGCCGCAGCAACCCGCGCCTTTTATGACGAATACAGCGCGGTCATGGACCTCTCGGCGGATTTCTATCTGCAGACCGTCGAGCGCGTGTTTCAGGGCCACGATCTGGCGCATGACCGCTTCCGGGTGCGCGGCGAGTTGGTCGATCCCGGCGCCATCGAAAAGACCGCCCTGATGACCGTCGAGGGCGAGCGCGACGACATCTGCGCGGTCGGCCAGACCGTCGCGGCGCATCGCCTGTGCCGCAACCTCGCGCCGGCCAAAAGAGCCCACCATCTGCAGCCCAAAGTCGGCCATTATGGCGTCTTTCACGGTCGCCGCTGGCAGACCGAGACCTATCCACGGGTCGCCGAGTTCATCCGGGCGCACAGTTAAGTCGAGCTTGCCGCGGCGAGGCGAAATCCACGGCCGGCCGGCCATGCCGTTGCGCAGCAAGGCTCGGCCGACCACACCTCCTCAATAGCCTTGCAGAAATGCGAGGACCTGCGCGGTCCACTCGGCCGGCTTCTCGAACGGCGGCCAGTGGCCGCAATTGTTGAGCAGCACGAGGCGCGAATCGGCAATGTGGTTGAGGATCGCGATCGAGACCTCGAAGGCCACCATCCGGTCATAGCGCCCGTGGATCAAAAGGACTGGCGCCTGGATGCCGGCGAGGTCTTGCGTGTAGTCGTGCGGCAGGCTCACCGATTGCCGCCGCGCGGCGATGAACTCGGGCGACCAGGTGTGCGCCCGGTGGATGTAGTCGACCAGTTCGTCGCTCACCAGGCTCGCATCGTCAATGTGCACGGTGAGGTAGCGCCGGATGTTGTCGCGGCTCGGGTCGGCCAGGGCCTGGGCGGTGGCCCGGCTGCCCTCCGACGGGCGATTGGCCAGCAGATAGCGATCGCCGCCGGTGCCGATATGCGAGCCGCCCATGACGAACTTGCCGACCCGCTCGGGATACGCGATCGCCGCCACCATCGCCGACTGCCCGCCCTGCGAATTGCCGACCCAGTGCGCCCGCGCGATGCCGAGGGCGTCGAGCAGGGCGACCGCAGTACGCGCCTGGACGGCGTGCACCCCCTCGCGGTAGACGATCGGGCCGGTCTTGCTGAAGTTCGGCAGGTCCATCAGGATGCAGCGGAAGTGCGTTGACAGCTGGCCGACCGCCTTGTGAAAAGTGATCCACGCGGTGGTGCCGGGACCGTATGAGTGGAGGAACAGCACCGGCTCGCCCTCGCCCACATCGTGGTAGTGCACATTGATGCCCCCCGGCATCCCGCCCACCGCGATGGTCTTGCTGGTGCCGGCCTCGGTGAGGCCATTCGACGCGATGAACGGCATGTCTTCCTCCCTGTGGCCGCGCGCCAGCCGATGCCGGGCCGTTGCCCCGCCGTCCAACCCTCGGGATCGCCACCGACGGCCACTATCGCCTTGTTGCTGCGTCCCTTGGAGAACCGAGCGAAGCTGACGGGCAGCGCCAGCAGCCGTTGCGTTGCTGTACCCGGCAGAGCAGTCGCAGATCAGTAATAGTGCGCCCCGCCATTGACGTGGATCGTCTGGCCGGTGATAAAGCCGCCATCCTCGCTGACGAGGAACAGGCAGGTCGCGGCGATCTCGTCGACGTGGCCTTGCCGGCCGAGCGGGACGCCGGCGGCGTTCGGCAGCTGACCGTGATACCACTCGGGATTGTCGCGCCGCGTATTGATGCTGCCCGGCGACACGACATTAACCCGGATGTTCTGCGGCGCGAATTCGGAGGCGAGCCCGCGCGCCATGCCGATCAGCCCCATCTTGGCCGCCGATAAATGCGTGCGGCCGCTGCCGCTGGCGGAAATCGAGCCGTCGCCGACGAAGAACAGAATGCGCCCGTATTGGTTCTTGACCATTGGCTCGATCAGCGCGCGCGTCAGGTAGAGCGCGCCGTCGAGAACCACGCCGCGGATCAGCTCCCAATCCGCGTCGGTCGTTTCGGTGAACGGCTTGTGCGGCCGGATCGCGGCATTGTTGATCAGGATATCGACCCGGCCGAACTCGGACAGCGCCGTGGCGGCCAGCGCCTCGACCTCGGCTTTTTTGCCGATGTCGGCGAGAACGGGCACGGCCTTGACCCCGAGATCGCGGGCCTCGCGCGCGACGGCCTCAGCCTCCTGCTGATTGGAGCGCGCGTTGACCACAACATGCGCGCCTTCGCCGGCCAGCTTCAGCACCGTCGCCCGGCCGATATTGCGCCCCGATCCGGTGACCAGCGCGACCTTCCCCTCGAGCTTGCCCATGCCCCCACTCCCCGACGATGTCCGAAGCGGAACCCGCAGCCCGGGTCGCCCGCGGCGCATAGTGTTTCAGAACAGCGCGCCGGCCGCTACCGCTTTGGAGCAGGCAAGGGTGCGCCCGCTGCGATGGTGGTGCTAGCCGGGCGGCCGGCAAAGACGCGGCGCAGCCACGCGCAGGCTTCGCTCATCGCCGCGCCGGCCTTGTCGACGACCCCGGCCCAGAACATGAAACCGTGGTTGACCCCGTCATAGCGCGACAATTCGGCCGCGACGCCGGCCTGCCGCAGCTTCTCGACATAGCGTTCGCCCTCGTCACGCAACGGGTCGTATTCGGCGGTGATGACGAAGGCTGGCGGCAGCCCCGAGAGCAGCGGTGCGCGCAGCGGTGCGGCGTGCGGGTGGACGCCTTCCGCGGGGTCGTTCAGGTAGTGGGCCCAGAACCATTTCATCGTTTCGAGAGTGAGGCCGTAGCCCTCGGCGTTCTCGCGATAGGACGGCGTCCCGGGCGTGTGGTAATCGGTCACCGGGTAGAGCAGCAGCTGGCCGCACAGTGCCGCGCCGCCTTCGTCGCGCAGCCGCAGCGCGGTGACCGCCGCCAGGTTGGCGCCGGCGCTGTCGCCGGCGACCGCAATGCGGGTCGGGTCGGCGCCCAGTTCGGCGGCGTGCGCCGCCGCCCAGCGGGTCGCGTGCAGGCAATCATCCGGCCCGGCCGGGAATTTGTGCTCCGGCGCCAGCCGGTAATCGACCGACACAACGACGCACGCCGCGCCGGCGCAGAGGTTGCGGCACATCCCGTCATGCGTATCGAGGCTGCACAGCACAAAGCCGCTGCCGTGAAAGAACACCAGCAGCGGGAAGGGTCCGGTGCCGTGCGGCGTGTAGAGGCGCAGGCGCAGCCCACCGCCCGGCCCGTCAATGGTCTGCTCGCGCACTGCGGCGATCGCTGCCGGCGGCGCCATCAACGCGATGCGCGCCTCGGATTGCGCCCGCGCCACGGCGACCGGCAGGGTATGCGTCGCCGGGATGCCGGCGCCTTTGTCCAGCAGGGCCTGGATTTGCGGATCGACGGGCATTGCGTCCCCCTTAGATCGGCGGGTGTCTGGCGGCGGTGCCGCCCGCGCGCTCCCAGGCCGCGGCAACCTGGAACAAGCTCGCCTCGCCAAAATAGCGGCCGACGAACTGCACCGACAACGGCAGGGCGGCCGACGACAGCCCCGTCATCATCGCCAGTGCCGGGTGGCCGGTCACGTTGAACGGCGTCCGCGCCTGCCGCGGGTAGGTGCGCTCGGTTTCCTGGGCATCCTCGATGCGGCTCGGCGGGTCCATCGCGCTGGCGCACAGCAGCACATCGACCTCGCATAGCGCCGCCTCGACGGCCGCGATCATCTCGAGCCGCCGGCGCTGCGCCTGCACATAATCGCCGGCGGCAATAAACGCGCCCGGCAGCAGGCGGCGGCGCGCCAGCCGGCCGTAGTCGCCGGGCCGCTCGCGCAGCCAGGGGCCGTGGATCGCCCACGCCTCGCTCTGCAGGATCACCCGGTTGACCGCGCCGAACTCGCCCAGGCTCGGCAGCGACACATCGCGGATCTCGGCGCCTTCCTGGCGCAGGCTGTGCGCGACCTGCTCCAGCCCGGCTGCCACTTCCGGATCGGCCGGCAGGTCGGTCTCGTGGAAATGCCGGATGAAGCCGATGCGCAGCCCGCGCACGCCGCGCCCGAGCCGGCTCGCATACTGTCCGGGGGGCGCGGCGGCGCTG
The DNA here is from genome assembly GCA_035534535.1 of Allostellaceae bacterium. GTDB lineage: Bacteria > Pseudomonadota > Alphaproteobacteria > ATCC43930 > CGMCC-115725 > DATARH01. Next base: position 17,959 of record DATLRS010000260.1, read on the forward strand.
CCGGGATCGAACGGGTCGTGGCCGGCGATGACCTCGAGCAGCAGCGCGTTGTCGGCGACGGTGCGGGTCAAGGGCCCGACATGGTCGAGCGTGAAAGACAGCGGAAACACCCCGCGGCGCGATACCAGCCCATAGGTCGGCTTCAACCCGACAATGCCGCAGGCACTGGCCGGGTTGCGCACGCTGCCGCCGGTGTCGCTGCCCAAGGCCAGCGGGAACAGCCCGCCGGCGACGCCGGCGCCCGCCCCCGAGGAGGAGCCGCCCGGGTGATGGTCCGGGTTCCAGGGGTTGCGGGCCGGCGGCCACGGCAGGTCGAAGCTCGGGCCACCGATCGCAAATTCATGCGTCGACAATTTGCCCAGCACGATCGCGCCGGCACCGCGCAGCTTTGCCACGCACGCCGCGTCGGCCGCCGCGACATGGCCCATCAGAATCTTCGAATGGCAGGTTGTCGGCAGGCCGGCGACATCGATGATGTCCTTGATGCCGACCGGCACACCGTGCAGCTTGCCGCGCGGCCGGCCGGCCATGATCTCGGCCTCGGCCGCCCGGGCAGCAGCCATCGCCGCCTCGGCGTCGAGCCGGATGAAAGCATGCAGCCTCGGCTCGAGCCGGGCGATCCGATCCAGCAGCACCCGCGTCAGCTCGACCGGCGACAGCTTGCGATCGGCGATCGCCTGCGCGGCCTGCGCCGCCGTCATCCAGTGCAGGTCGGTCATCGCCCGTTTCCCGCGCGCATCGGCGGCCACGGCTCGGCGCGCGGGTCGGTCGGCGCTTTCATCCGCTCGACCACGTCGCCCGCCTGTGCGGCGGCGGCCGCGACATCCTCGGGAAACGCCGCGAGCGCCTTGTCGAGCCCGGCGCGCCGCGCCAGCAATTCGATCGTCGCCTGGTCCATGGCCATGCGCATTCCCCCTCTGGTTCGGCCGCCCCTAGCGCGGCACTGGCGCCGCGGCATGAAGCAGCCCGGCCTGGCGCAGATCGGCCCATAGCGCCGCCGGGATCGGATGCCGCAGCAGGTCGAGATTGGCGCGGAATTCGTCGGCGTTGCGCGGCCCCGGTATGATGGCGGCAACGGCCGGATGGGCAAGCGGGAACTGCAGCGCGGCAGCCGGCAGCGGCACGGCATGCGCATCGCACACCGCCGCGATCGCCTTGACCCGCTCGATGATGGCGGGCGGGGCCGGGTTGTAATTCCACGTGTCGCGGCCGGCGAGGATGCCGGAATTGAGCGGCCCGCCGACGACAATCGAGGTGCCGGCGGCAACGCATTTGGGCAGCAGATCGTCGAGTGGCGCCTGTTCGAGCAGCGTATAGCGGCCCGCCAGCAGGAAGGCGTCCCACTGGCCCCATTCCATTGCTTCGAGAAGCACCTCGCGCTCGTTGACACCGATCCCGATCGCCCGGACCGCGCCACCGCCGCGCAGGCTTTCGAGCGCCCGATAGCCGCTCTCGCGCAACGTGCCCATCAGCGCGCGGTGGGCTTCGGCGCCGTGCTGGTAGGCGCCGATGTCGTGCACATAAAGGATGTCGATGCGCCCCAACCCGAGCCGCTGCAGGCTGTCCTCGACCGAGCGCATGATGCCGTCATACGAATAGTCGTAGACCGGATCGAACGGCAGCGGATGATGGCGGCCGTCGGCATGCAGGCCGGTCGGGTTCGGGCGCAGCAGGCGGCCGACCTTGGTCGACAGCACCCACTCGTCACGCGGCCGGTCGCGCAGCGCATCGCCGACGCAGCGCTCGGCCTGGCCGACGCCGTAGAACGGCGCGGTGTCGACATAGCGAACCCCGGCATCCCACGCGGCAGCGACGATTTCCTCGGCTGTCCGGCGCGCCACCTCGATGCGGCTGCCGCCCAATGTCGCACAGCCGAGACCGAGCTCGGTGACCCGCAGCCCGGTGCGGCCGACCTGCCGCCGCGCAATTTCGACCATCGCTTCCCTCCCTACAGCCCGATCATTATCGCATCCTCGGAGCCGCCGAGACAGCGGGGCGAACCGCAGCACCGCGCCTGGACCGTGCCGGCGAGCCCCCGACGGCGGCGGCGCAACCGGCGCGAGCCCGGCGGGGTCCGTTTGCCGCCGCCACAATCCGCCTGCCAAGGTGATTTCTGGCACGATATTTGCGTGATCAGTTGGCAGCTTTACCGGCGTGGACGAAAAATGGGCGGCTTTCTGCTCGATGGCGACGAGCCCCAGGCCAGCTATCGCGACCTGTTGCGCGATCCCGATAACGAGCGTCTGCGCGGCCGGCTCGCCCCTGCGCCGAGCGCCGAGCAACCACGCGCAAAAAATCCCTCAAGGATCGCGTCGACGACGTTTTTCGGCGATCGGCCCGCGGCGGATGGCGGCGATCTCGGATATTCCTCGCAAATGCAGACCCACAGCCGATAATGGAGAGCATCTTCGGCGCTGGAAAAATGCGGCTTCTCACCGTCCGCCACATCACGGCCTACCACTACCGCCAGCCGGTGTCGTTTGGCGAACATCGCATGATGCTGCGGCCGCGCGACAGCTATGACCAGAAGCTGATCGAGGCGCGGCTGGTGATCACGCCCGAGCCGGCGGCGCTGCGCTGGGTGCACGACGTCTTTGGGAATTGCGTCGCGATCGCGCGGTTTTCGGGCCGGGCCGCCGAGCTTTGCTTCGACAGCACCATTCGCCTCGATCACACGCCGACCAACGCGCTCGAATTCCAGATCGAGGATTACGCCAGCACCTATCCCTTCTTCTACGGGTCGGAAGAAAGCCCGGACCTGCTGCGCTCGATCGAACGCCAGTTTCTCGACCCCGACCGCGACATCGACCGCTGGGCCCGCCAGTTCCTGCGGCGGCAAGGGCCGACCGGCACGCGCGAGTTGCTGGCGGCGATGACCCACGCGATCAAGGAGCGCTTCAGCTACGCGTCGCGGCACGAGATCGGCACGCAAGACCCGATTGAGACGCTGAAGCTCGGCAGCGGCAGTTGCCGCGATTTCGCGGTGCTGATGATCGAGGCGGTGCGCTCGCTCGGCCTGGCGGCTCGGTTCGTCTCGGGATACCTGTACGTCCCCGAGCCGGTTGGCGATGGCCGGGGCGATGGCCGGGGCGATGGCCGGGGCGATGGCGACGGATGGATTGGCGGCGGCGCCACCCATGCCTGGCTGGAAGTCTACCTACCGGGGGCCGGCTGGGTCGAGTACGACCCGACCAACGGCGTCGTCGGCAACCGCGACCTGATCCGCGTTGCGGTGGTGCGCGACGCACGCCATGCGGTGCCGCTGTCCGGCACCTGGAACGGGTTCCCCTCCGACTTCCTCGGCATGGATGTGACGGTCAGCGTCACCTCGGATGCAGTATCGGAGGAACCCGACACGGTTGACGTTCGACGATCGGGCGAGGTCGCGTAACCCGCGCGGATTTTCGGGCGGCGCCTCACGATGGGAGCGTGCGATCGGTGAAGATCCGCATCGGATACGAGATCCGCTATGACTGTCCGCAGCCGACGCCGATGCTGCTGGTGCTCGGCGTGCATCCCTCGCGGCAGGCCGACCTGCTGACACCGCATCGCATCGTCTTCGATCCGCCCATCCCGGCCGCCGACTACCGCGACGGGTTCGGCAACATCTGCACTCGCATCCTGGCGCCCGCCGGCGCCCTGACGATCTCGTCCGACCAGATCGTTGCCGATCCCGGTACGCCCGACATCGTCGCCGCAGATGGCGCGCAACACGCGGTCGAGCACCTGCCGGAAGAAACGCTGGTCTTTCTTCTCGGCAGCCGCTACTGCGAGACCGATCGGCTGTCGCAGACCGCATGGTCGCTGTTCGGCAGCGTGCCGCCCGGCTGGCAACGGGT
>DATLRS010000261.1:0-13530 GCA_035534535.1 Allostellaceae bacterium
CCGGCCGTCGCGCTCGGCCTCGCCGCCTCGGCCGAGGACGATCTCGCCGCCCGCCCGTCGTGTCACGATTTCGAGAGCGAGCACGACCACGACGATTTCGAGAGCTTTGTCGTCGAGCGCGGCCCGGTGGCCGATCCCGCCACGTTCCGAGCCCGTCTCGCCGCGCTGATCCGGGCGCATGACGTGCTGCGGGTCAAGGGCTTCCTCGACCTGCCGGGGCGCGACCGCCGGCAGGTCGTGCAGGCGGTCGGCGACCGCGTGGATACGCATTTCGATCGCGCCTGGCTCGCGGGCGAGCACCGCGCCAGCCGCCTCGTCGTGATCGGCCAGAAGGGGATCGACCGCGCCATGATCCGCGCCGCCCTGATGGCGGCGGGCTGAGGTGCACCTGCTTGCCACCGAGCCCGGCCTCATCGCCGACGGGTCGGCGGCGGTCGATCTGGCGCAGAGCCCGGGCGACATTGTCGTGCTGGCGAGCGCCGACACCGACATCGCCCTGCTGGCGGCGGCGCAGGCGCGCCGGCGTGCGACCGACCCCGCCGCGCCGAGCCTCAGGCTCGCCCCGGCATTGCGCCTCGGGCACAATTTCTCGGTCGATCTCTACATGGATCAGGTCGCCCGCGGCCGCCTGGTGATCGCGCGGCTGCTGGGCGGCAGCGCCTATTGGCCCTATGGCGTCGAGCGCCTGGTCGAGACCTGCGCCGCGCACGCCATCCCGCTGGTTCTCTTGTCCGGCGACGACCGGCCGGACCCGGAACTGGCGCGGCTCTCGACCGCACCGGGCGAGGCGTGCCGGCGGCTGTGGCGCTATCTGGCCGAAGGCGGCGCCGGCAATGCCGACAATTTCCTGCGCTATGCCGCGACGCTGATCGAGGATGCCCCTCACCCCGACCCTCTCCCCGCAAGCGGGGAGAGGGAGGGACCCGCGAAGCGGGAGGGTGAGGGGCAACGCTGGGCCGAGCCGGCGCCCTTGTTGCGCGCCGGGCTGTATTGGCCGGGGCGGGCGTGGCCGAGCCTTGCCGACATAGCCGGCGAGTGGCTTGGCGCCGCTGGATCGAACCAGGGTGGCGTGGTGCCGATCGTGTTCTACCGGGCCTTGGTGCAATCCGGCAACACGGCACCGGTCGATGCGCTGGTGCGGGCGCTGACGGCGCGCCGGCTGCGGCCTTTGCCGGTTTTCGTGCACAGCCTCAAGGAGCCCGAGGCCGCCAGCCTGCTCGCCGACATCTTCGCCGAGCATCCGCCATCGGTCATCCTTAATGCCACCGGGTTTTCGGTGGCGGCGAGTGGCGGCACGGATCCGCTGCGCGCCGATTGCCCGGTCTTGCAGGTCATCTTCGCCGGCGGCGACGAGGCGGCATGGCGCGACGGCACGCAAGGGCTCGGGCCGCGCGACCTGGCGATGAATGTGGCGTTGCCCGAGATCGACGGCCGCATCCTGGCGCGCGCCGTGTCGTTCAAGGAGCCGCCCAGTGAACTTCCAAATGGCCGCGACCCGGAGACCGAGGCCGATCTCGTCGGCTACCGGCCGGTCGCCGACCGGGTCGCCTTCGTCGCCGACCTTGCCCGCAACTGGGCGCGGCTGCGCGCGAAGCCGCCGGCCGAGCGGCGGGTCGCGATCGTGCTGGCCAATTATCCGAACCGCGACGGCCGCATCGGCAACGGGGTCGGGCTCGATACGCCGCAATCGGCGATCGCGATCCTGCGCGCGCTGCGCGAGGCCGGCTACTCGACCGACGAGTTGCCGGACGACGCGGCCGGGCTGATGGCGCGGCTGCTGGCCGGGCCGACCAATGCGCGGCCCTGGGCGGCGGCCGAAGAGACCCTGTCCTTTGCCGATTATTCGGTCTTCTTCTCGACCCTGCCGCAGCCGGTACAGCAGCGCGTCGCGGCGCGCTGGGGCGCGGCCGAGCGCGACCCGTTCTTTCGTCCGGGGCGGGTCGATTGCGGCCATTTCGCGATTGCCGGCCTGTGGAGCGGCAACATTGCGGTGCTGATCCAGCCGGCCCGCGGCTACAATCTCGACCCGAAAGCGACCTATCACGACCCGGCCTTGGTGCCGCCGCACTCCTATTTCGCGGCCTATGCGTGGCTCGCCGACAGCTTCCGCGCCGATGCGGTGATCGATCTCGGCAAACACGGCACGCTGGAATGGCTGCCCGGCAAGGCGCTGGCCTTGTCGGCCGAATGCTTCCCCGAGGCGGTGCTGGGGCCGCTGCCGCATCTCTATCCGTTCATCGTCAACGATCCCGGCGAGGGCAGCCAGGCAAAGCGGCGCGCCCAGGCCGTTATCATCGACCATCTGACGCCGCCGCTCACCCGCGCCGGTAGCTATGGCCCGCAGGCCGAATTGGAGCGGCTGATCGACGAATATTACGAGGCGGCGCGCGGCGACCCGCGCCGCGTCGGGCCGCTCGCCGCCGACATCTTGGCGCGGTCGCGCGCCGCCGGCATCGACCGCGATTGCGGCATCGCCGCCGCCGAGCCGACCGCTGCCGCCCTGCAAAAGCTCGACGGGTTCTTGTGCGAGCTGAAGGAATTGCAGATCCGCGACGGGCTGCATGTGCTGGGCGCAAGCCCCGACGGGGCGCGGCTCGAATCACTGCTGCTGGCGATCGCGCGGGCGCGGCGCGGTGCGAGTGACGGCGACGAATCGCTGCTGCGGGCGCTCGCCGCCGATCTCGGCCTCGGCGTCGACCCCTTGATGCTCGACTTCGCCGCGGCGTGGAGCGGGCCGCGGCCGGACCGACTGGCAACCTCCCTCTGTGCCGTCGGGGGCGGACAGGGCCGGGGTGAGGTGGGGGATTCCAGGGCGCTGGCCGATACCCGCCTCACCCTCCCACGCCTGCGGCGTGGGTCCCTCCCTCTCCCCCCTGAAGGGCGGCGAGGGGACGACCCCGCGCTCGATCCGCCCTGGCGCACGGCCGGCGACACGGTCGAGCGGCTGGAGGCGCTGGCGCTGCGGCTGATCGCCGGCACGGCCGCGCCGGCCGCGGCATGGCGTAAGACACGCGCCGTGCTCGGCTGGATCGAGCGGGTGCTGCGCCCGGCGGTCATCGCGTGCGGCGAGGCTGAGATGGCGGCGCTGCTGGCCGGCCTCGACGGCCGCGCCGTGCTGCCGGGGCCGAGCGGCGCGCCGAGCCGCGGCCGGCCCGATGTCTTGCCGACCGGGCGTAATTTCTATTCGATTGACACCCGCGCGGTGCCGACCGCGGCGGCTTGGCAACTGGGCTGGCATTCGGCCGCGCTGCTGGTCGAGCGCTATGCCCAGGAGCACGGCAACTACCCGCTGCGCCTGGCCCTGTCGGCCTGGGGCACGGCGAACATGCGCACCGGCGGCGACGACATCGCCCAGGCGCTGGCGCTGATCGGCGCGCGCCCGCTGTGGGAAACCGCCTCCGGCCGGGTCACCGGCTTCGAAATCCTGCCGGCCGCGGTGCTCGACCGGCCGCGGGTCGATGTGACGCTGCGCATCTCCGGGTTCTTCCGCGACGCCTTTCCCGGCCTTATCGATTTGTTCGACAGCGCGGTGCGCGCCGTCGCCGCGCTCGACGAGCCGCCCGAGGCGAACCCGCTGGCGGCGCGCGTCGCCGCCGACCGGCAGGCACTCGAAGCCGACGGCGTCGCGCCGGACGAGGCGGCGTTGCGCGCCGGCTACCGGGTGTTCGGCTCCAAGCCGGGGGCCTACGGCGCCGGGCTGCAAACCCCGATCGACGAGGGCGTCTGGCAGGATGACGGCGACCTCGCCGACGCCTATCTCGGCTGGAGCCAATGGGCCTATGGCGCCGGCGGCGCGGCGCGGCCCGAACGCAGCCTCCTGGAGGCGCGCCTCGCCGCGGCCGACGCGGTCTTACACAACCAGGACAACCGCGAGCACGACCTCCTCGACAGCGACGATTACTACCAGTTCGAGGGCGGGCTGGCGCTCGCGGTGCGGCATCTGTCGGGCCGCATGCCGGCGGTCTATCACAACGACCACTCGCAGCCCGACCGGCCGCGCATTCGCACGCTGCGCGAGGAACTGGGCCGCATCGTGCGCGGCCGCGCCGCCAACCCGCGCTGGATCGAGGGCGTCATGCGGCACGGCTACAAGGGCGCCGCCGAGATCGCCGCCACCGTCGACTACCTGTTCGCCTTCGCCGCCACCGCGCGCGCCGTCGACGATGCGCATTTCGAGCTGCTCTACGAAGCTTACCTTGGCGACGCCGCGGTGCTGGATTTCATGGCGACGCACAATCCGGCGGCGCTCGCCGAAACCCGCAGCCGCTTTCGCGAGGCGATCGAGCGCGGGCTGTGGCGGCCGACGCGCAACAGCATCCGCGCGGAGGTCATGCGTGATGACTGACCCGGCGAGTGCCCCGGCGCCCAGCGAGGACGAGATCAACCGGCTGCATCGCGAAAAGATGGAGCGGCGCCAGAGCGCACGCCGCAAGGTGCTGGCCACCAAGACCGAGGAACGGGGCCTCGTGATCGTTCATACCGGCGCCGGCAAGGGCAAATCGACCGCCGCTTTCGGGATGGTCTTGCGCTGCCTCGGCCACGGCATGCGGGTCGGCATCGTCCAGTTCGTCAAGGGAGCCTGGTCGACCGGCGAGCGCACCGTGCTGGCCCGCTTCCCGGACCTCGTGACATGCCGCGCGATGGGCGAAGGGTTCACCTGGGACACGCAGGACCGCGCCCGCGACATCGCCGCGGCGCGCGCCGCGTGGGAGATGGCGCAGGCGATGATCGCCGACCCCTCCTACCGGCTGGTGCTGCTCGACGAACTCAACATCGTGCTGCGCTACGCCTATCTGCCGGTCGCGGAGGTGGTCGCGGCGCTGCAGGCCAAGCCGCGCGACCTGCATGTCGTGGTGACCGGCCGCAACGCCCCGCCCGAACTGATCGAGGCCGCCGATCTCGTCACCGAGATGAGCCTCGTCAAGCACCCGTTCCGTGCCGGGGTCAAGGCGCAGGCGGGGATCGAATTCTGATGACCCGCGCCTTGATGCTGCAGGGCACCGGCTCCGACGTCGGCAAGTCGCTGCTCGTCGCCGGCCTGGCGCGCGCCTTCACCCGGCAGGGCCTCAGGGTGCGCCCGTTCAAGCCGCAGAACATGTCGAACAACGCTGCCGTGGCCGCCGATGGCGGCGAGATCGGCCGGGCGCAGGCCCTGCAGGCGCGCGCCTGCTTCCTGCCCCCGAGCCGCGACATGAACCCGGTATTGCTGAAGCCGCAATCGGACGGCATGGCGCAGCTCGTGCTGGGCGGCGAGGTACACGGCACCGTCTCGGCGCGCCAGTACCGCGAGCTGGCCCCCTCGCTGCTGCCGGCCGTGCTCGCCGCCTTCGATCGGCTCGCCGCGACGGCCGATCTTGTCCTCGTCGAAGGCGCCGGCAGCCCGGCCGAAATCAATCTGCGAGAGGGCGACATCGCGAACATGGGCTTTGCCGAGGCTGTCGACGTGCCGGTCGCGCTGATCGGCGACATCGAACGCGGCGGCGTCATCGCCCAGCTGGTCGGCACGCACGCGCTGTTGGCGCCGGGCGAGCGCGCCCGGCTGGCGGGCTATATCGTCAACAAGTTCCGCGGCGACCCGCGCCTGTTCGAGGGCGGCATCGCGGCGATCGGCGCGCGCACCGGCCTCGGCTGCTTTGGTGTGGTGCCGTATTTCGCGGCGGCGGCGTCGCTGCCGGCCGAGGATTCGATGGCGTTGGCCCCTCACCCTCCCGCTGCGCGGGTCCCTCCCTCTTCCCGCACGCGGGGAGAGGGCCGGGATGAGGGGCGAGGCGCGCCCGGTATTCTGCGCATCGCCGTGCCCCTCATGCCGCGGATCGCCAATTTCGACGATCTCGACCCGCTCGCCGCCGAGCCGGCGGTCGAGCTGATCATGGTCCGGCCCGGCCGGCCGTTGCCGCGCGATGCCGCGCTGGTGATCCTGCCGGGATCGAAGGCGACCCTGGCCGATCTCGCGTTCCTGCGGCACGAAGGCTGGGACATCGACCTCCTCGCATATCGCCGCCAGGGCGGGCACATCATCGGCCTGTGCGGCGGCTATCAGATGCTGGGGCGTCACATCGCCGACCCCGAGGGCTGCGAGGGCATGCCGGGCGGAGCGGCCGGGCTGGCGCTCCTCGATGTCGATACCGTGCTCGGCGGCGACAAGCGGCTCGCCGCGATGGCCGGCGTCGAATTCGCCAGCGGCACGCCGGTGCGCGGCTATGAGATGCATCTCGGCACAACGAGCGGGCCCGGCCTCGCCCGGCCGATGCTCGATCTCGGCGAGCGGCATGACGGCGCGGTCAGCGCCGACGGGCGGGTCGCCGGCTGCTATCTGCACGGCCTCTTTGCCAGCGACCCGTTCCGCCAAGCGTTGCTCGCCCGGCTCGGCGCGGCGGGTGGCACGATCGCCTATGACGCAATGATCGAAAGCGTGCTCGACGGCCTCGCCGACCATCTCGCACGGCATCTCGATCTTGCGGCGCTGCTGGCCGCTGCACGCTCGCCCCGCCTCAGCCGGGCGGCGTGACATGCGCGGCCAGCCACATCCCCAGGACGAGACCGGCCAGCAGCAGGCAGGCGAGGCTGTAGAGGCGCAGGGCGCGGGCGATGTCAGAGGGCCGGGCGCGCGCCGTGCCGTCGCCGAGCCACGGGTCGCGCACCTCACCCTCGGCGTATTGGCGCGGTCCGGCGAGCGCCAGGCCGAGCGCCCCGGCGATCGCCGCTTCCGGCCAGCCGGCGTTGGGCGAATGGTGCTTGCGCCCGTCGCGCAGCATCACCGCGAGGGCGCGTCCGGGCAACGCCTCGCCGCCGGTGAACAGCGCCGCACCGCTCAACAACAGGCCGCTGAGCGGCGCCGGCGCCAGGTTCAGCAGATCGTCGAAGCGCGCCGCCGCCCAGCCGAAGCTGCGGTAGCGCGGCGAGCGGTGGCCGATCATGCTGTCGAGCGTGTTCGCCATCTTGTAGGCGAACAGGCCCGGCAGCCCCAGCAGCAGATACCAGAAGACCGGCGCCACAACGCCGTCGGAGAAATTTTCGGCGAGGCTTTCGATCGCGGCGCGGGCGACGCCATGGTCATCGAGGCTCGCCGGGTCGCGCCCGACGATATGCCGTACCGCCTGCCGTCCGGCCGGCAGCCCGCCCGCTTGCAGCGCACCGCCGACCGCGGCGACATGCTGGTAGAGGCTGCGCTGTGCGATGAGGACCGCGATCGCCAGGGCCTCGGCGACGCCCCCGGCAAAGCTGCCGCGGCACACCAGATCAAACGCCCAGCCGATCGCGGCGGCGGCGGCAACCAGCACGATGACGGCGAGGATGCCGCGCTCGCGGCGGCTGCGCTCGCTGCGGTTCTCGCGGTTGAGCTTGCGCTCGAAATAGGTGATGGCGCGGCCGGCCAGCACGACCGGGTGCGGCACAAGGGCGAAGACCGCCCGCATATCGCCGAACGCCGCGTCGATCGCGAGACCGGCGAGCAGCAGCAGGAGCGGGTCGTGCGGGTGCGGCAGGATCATGATGCCGCCAATCTCGGCCGCGTTGCGGTCGTAATCAACCGTGAGGAGAGCCGGCCATGAGTGAGACCGCGGTGCTGCTGTGCGGGCATGGCAGCCGCGATCCCGATGCGGTCGGCGAATTCGCCGAGGCCGCTGCGGCCTTGCGCGCCCGCCTCGCGAGCCTCGCGCCCGGGGGGGATTTCGCGGCCGGCTATCTCGAATTCGCCCGGCCGACGATCGGCGAGGCCCTTGCCGCGCTGGCGGCGCGCGGCGCCCGTCATATCGTCGCGATCCCCGGGATGCTGTTCGCCGCCAGCCACGTCAAGAACGATCTGCCGTGGGAGATGAACAGCTTCATGGCGGCTCATCCGGGGGTCGATGTCCGCCTCGCGCGCGACCTCGGAATCGACGACAAGCTGCTCGGCGCGGCGGCCGAGCGGATCGCAGCGGCGATACCGGACGGGCGCGCGGAGACGCTGCTGGTCGTCGTCGGGCGCGGCACCAACGATCCCGACGCCAATTCCAACATCGCCAAGATCGCGCGCCTGTTGTGGGAGGGGATGGGGTTTGGCTGGGCCGAGGTGGCGTTTAGCGGCGTCGCGCATCCGCGCGTCGATGCTGCACTGGAACACGCGGTGCGGCTCGGCTTCCGGCGCATCGTCGTGTTCCCCTATTTTTTGTTCACCGGCGTTCTGGTGAAGCGGATCTACCACCAGACCGACCAGGTGGCCGCACGGTTTCCCGCGATCAGTTTCGTCAAGGCGGGGTATCTGCGCGACCACCCGCTTGTCATCGACGCCTTTGTCGACCGCGTCGCCGAGAGCGCGGCGGGCGAGGCGAAAATGAACTGCCAATTGTGCAAGTACCGCACCCGCATCGTCGGCTACGAGGATGCGGTCGGCGCCCCGCAGCAGGGCCACCACCATCACGTCCGCGGCATCGGCGGCGGCGGTCATCATCACCACGAGCACGACTGACCGGCCATGCCGCCGCTGTTCGACACCTACGTGATCGTCGATTGGAGCGCGAATAGCGTTCCCAAAAGAAGAGCCGATAGCATCTGGATCTGTGCGCATGGCGACGAGCCGTTCAATGTGCCGACTCGCGCCGAGGCCAAAATTCGCCTGGAAGAACTTCTGGCAGACTCGGTGGCTGGCGGGCAACGCGTCCTGGTCGGGTTCGATTTCCCGTTCGGCTACCCGGCCGGCTTCGCGCAAAAGCTCGGCCTGACGGGAACTCCGCCGTGGCGTGCGGTCTGGGACGAAATCGCGGCGGAACTCGAGGACGACGACAAGAACGGCAACAATCGGTTTGCTGTAGCCGCCCGGTTCAACCGGCGCATATCGGGCGGCACGTTCCCGTTCTGGGGTTGTCCTGCAAGCAAAGTAGGCCCCTATCTAGGCACGACTTTTCACCACGAGCACGAAAAGAACGGTCTGGGGGAGCGCCGATTAATCGACGAGCGGGATTACATGCCCGGGGCGCAGCCATGCTGGAAGCTGTTCTATAATGGCTCGGTTGGCGGCCAAGCCTTGACCGGCATCCCCGTGGTGCGGTCATTGCGTGACAACCCTCGCCTGGCTGCGGTTGCGCGGGTCTGGCCATTTGAAACCGGCCTGCGTACCCCCTTGGATGCACGGCTTGTCTTCGCCGAGGTCTATCCGTCGCTGTGGAAGGATCGCTGGCGGCAGGCAGTCGATCAGCCTAAGGACAAGGCGCAGGTCCGCGGGGTCGCGCGACATTTTTTCGAACTCGACCGCGAGAGCGCGCTCGCGCCCCTGTTTGCCGGCGATCCGTCGCTGACCGCCGCTGAGCGTCATCGGGTCGAGACGGAAGAAGCGTGGACCCTGGGGGTTACCGCACGTCACCCCGGCTCAAAACTGCCCAAGCGCGCCGAGATATGACGCCGAGGGCGCACGGCTACCTGCGCGATCCGGCGGCGATCTATCGCCGGTCGTTTGCGCTGGTGCGCGCCGAGGCCGATCTCGCGCGGTTTCCGGCGTCGTTGCGGCCGCTGGCGATGCGGCTGGCGCATGCCGCCGGCGATGTCGCGATACTCGACGATCTCGCCTGGTCGCGCGGCGCCGCCGTCGCCGGAGAGCGGGCCTTGGCGCGCGGCGCGACGATCCTCGTCGACAGCGCGATGGTCGACGCCGGCATCGCGCGCGGGCGTCTGCCGGCCGGCAATCGGGTGATCTGCACCTTGCGCGAGGCCGCTGTCCCGCGTCTCGCCCAGGCGCAACAGACGACCCGCAGCGCCGCCGCGGTCGAGCTGTGGCTGCCTCATCTCGCCGGCGCCGTGGTGGCGATCGGCAATGCGCCGACGGCGTTGTTTCGGCTGCTCGAACTCCTCGTGGACGGCGCACCAAGGCCGGCCGTCGTTCTCGGCTTCCCGGTCGGGTTCGTCGGCGCCGCCGAGGCCAAAGAGGCACTGGTCGGATTTGGCGGCGGGCTCGCCTATGTTACGCTGCGCGGCCGGCGCGGGGGCAGCGCGCTCGCCGCCGCCGCGGTCAACGCACTGAGCGGCGGGCGGGCAGCATGACCGCGTGGCTCAGCCTCGTCGGCATCGGCGACGACGGGCTGGCCGGCCTCACCCCGGCGGCGCGCGCCCTGGTCGAGACCGCCGAGACGCTGGTCGGCGGCGCGCGTCATCTCGCGATGGTGCCGCCGGGCACCGCCGAGCGCCTGACATGGCGCCAGCCGCTCGCCGCCACGATCGCCGACATCGCGGCGCGCCGCGGTACCAGGCTCGCGGTGCTGGCCAGCGGCGATCCGCTATGGTACGGCGTCGGGGTCGTGCTGCTGCACCATTTTCGCCGCGAGGAGATGACGATCGTGCCGCAGCCGAGCGCCGTCAGCCTGGCCGCCGCCCGGCTCGGCTGGCCGCTGGCCGATTGCACGGTGCTGTCGCTGCACGGCCGCCCGCTCGACAGCCTGCGGCTGCACCTGGCGCCGGGGCAGCGTCTTCTGCTGCTGTCGGAGAACGGGACGACGCCGCGCGAGGTGGCGCGGCTGCTCGCCATGACCGGCTGGGGGCCGAGCCGCATGACCGTGTTCGAGCATCTCGGCGGGGTGCGCGAGGCGATGCGGTGCGGCACCGCGCAGGATTGGGGCGAGCGGCCAAGCGCCGACCTCAACACGATCGCGCTCGAATGCGAAGGGATGGCGGGCACCAGCGCGCTGTCGCGGCTGGCGGGCTTGCCGGACGACGCGTTCGAGCATGACGGGCAGCTGACCAAGCGCGAAATCCGCGCCGTGACGCTGGCCCATCTGGCGCCGTTGCCGGGCGACTTGTTGTGGGATATCGGCGCCGGCTGCGGCTCGATCGCGATCGAATGGCTGCGCGCCGGCGAGCGCGGCGCCGCAATTGCCGTCGAGCAGGAGCCGGGCCGCGCCGCGATCATTGCGCGCAACGCCGCAGCGCTCGGCGTGCCACAGCTGCAGATCGTCGCCCGGCCGGCCGCCGCGGCGATCCCCGGGCTCGCCCCGCCCGACGCCATCTTCATCGGTGGCGGCATTGCGGAAGCGGGGCTGTTGTCGGCGCTGTGGGCGGCATTGCGCCCGGGCGGCCGGCTCGTCGCCAATGTCGTCAGCACGCAGGGCGAGCGCACCATTCTCGACTGGCAGGCGGCGTGCGGTGGCGCGTTGACTCGCCTCGCGGTCGCCCGCGCGGCGCCGCTCGGTACCCGGCTCGGCTGGCGGCCGCTGCTGCCGGTCACCCAATTCGCCGCCACCAAGCCGGGCTGAGATGCCTTGGTCGATCGGGCGGCTCGTCGCGGCGCGGCCCTACGCCCTGCTCGTCGGCCTCTGCCTCTTGCTGTACCTGCCGGGGATCGTCGCGATCCCACCGCTTGACCGCGACGAGGCGCGGTTTGCCCAGGCGACGCGACAGATGCTGGAAACCGGCGATTTCCTGCGCATCCGCTTTCAGGATGAGGCGCGCAACCGCAAGCCGGCCGGCATCTACTGGCTGCAGGCGATCGCGGTCGGGGCGTTCAGCACCCCGGCATCGACCGCAATGTGGCCCTATCGGCTGCCGTCGCTCGCCGGCGCGACCGCTTCGGTCTTGCTGACCTTCGCGTTCGGCGCCGTGCTGTTGGGCGGCGACAGCGAGCACCGCCGCATTGCCATGGTCGCGGCGGTGCTGCTGGCGAGCGCCCTCGGCCTCGTCGCCGAGGCGCATATCGCCAAGACCGATGCGGCACTGTTGGCGGCGATCACGGCAGCCCAGGGGGCGCTCGGCCTTGCCTATGTGCGCGCCCGCAGCGCTCGGCCGGTCGCTGCCTGGATCGCCGTCCTGTTCTGGAGCGCCGAGATCGTCGCGGTCTATCTCAAGGGGCCGCCGGGGCCGGCGCTGGCGATCGTCACCGCGGCGACCTTGTCGATTGCCGATCGCGAGGTCGGCTGGCTGCGCGGGTTGCGCCCGGTGGCCGGCGTGGCCGCGCTGGTCATCGCCGTCGCTCCCTGGCTGATCGCGATCGAGCGCGTCACCGAGGGCCGGTTTCTAGCCGATTCGCTGGGCCGCGACCTGCTGGCAAAGGTCGTCGGCGAGCAGGAATCGCACGGCGCGCCGCCATTATCCTATCTGCTCTTCGCGCTCGTCACGTTCTGGCCGGGCTCGCTGCTGCTGGCGCAGGCCGGCATCGGCGCGTGGCGGCGGCGCCGGGCGCTTGCCGAGCGCTTTCTGATCGCCTGGCTGGTGCCGGGCTGGGTCGTGCTCGAGCTGGTGCCGACCAAGCTGCCGCATTACGTGCTGCCGCTCTATCCGGCATTGGCGATGCTGACGGCCGCCGCGCTGGTTGATGGCGCCGGGTTGCCGGCCGCGCGCTGGGCCGGGCGGCTCGACCTCGCCGTGCGGGTCTTGTGGGCGGTGGTCAGCCTGGCGCTCGCCGCCCTCCTGGTGGGGTTGCCGCTGCATTTCGGCGGCCACATCGCGGCGGCCGGCGTCATCGGCGCGGTACTGCTGCTCGCCCTGGCGGCGGCGCTGTTGTATCGCCGGCCGGGGCCGCAGGGGACGGCCGCGCTGATCGCGGGACTGTCGCTCGCCTTTGCGGTGCCGGCGGGCGCATTTGTGCTGCCCGGGGTGGACCGGGTGTGGCTCAGCCGGGAGGCGGCCGGGCTGGTCGCCCGCCATCCGCCAGCCGCCGGCGCACCGCTGGTGGCGGTCGGCTATAGCGAGCCGAGCCTCGTCTTTCTGCTCGGCACCGACCTCCATCTGACGGCGCCGTCCAGCGCCGCCGGCGTGCTCGCGGCTGGCGGCGAGGCGCTGGTCAGCGCCCGCGAAGGCGCGTCGTTTGCCCGCGCGTTGAGCGCCCGCGGTCTGCATGCGCGCCCGCTCGGCAGCGTTTCGGGGATCGACTATTCGAACGGCAAGTCTATGGTGCTGACCCTCTATACCGTGACCCCGGGATGACATGACGAGCGGCCGCCTCTATGGGCTGGGCGTCGGGCCCGGCGACCCCGAGCTGGTGACGCTGAAGGCGCTGCGCCTGTTGCGCACGGCCGCGGTCGTCGCCTATCCGGCGCCCGAGACCGGCGACAGCTTTGCCCGTCAGATCGTCGCGGCGTGGCTCGATCGCGGCCAGCGCGAGATCGCGATCCGCTTTCCGATGCGGCCCGGGCCGGTGCCGCTCGCAGTTTATCAGCGGGCGGCGTCGGACCTCGCCCGCTACCTCGACGCCGGCGACGACGTTGCCTATCTGTGCCAGGGCGATCCGCTGTTTTACGGCAGCTTCGCCGGAATCCTGACCGGCCTTGCCACGCGGTATCAGGTCAGGGTGGTGCCCGGGGTGTCGTCGCTGACCGCCTGCGCCGCCGCCGCTGCAACGCCGCTCGTGCAGCGCGACGAAACGCTGATTGTGGTTCCGGCGAGCCTCCCCGCGGCGGCGCTGGCGGCGCGGCTGGCCGATATCGACGCCGCCGTGATCATCAAGCTGGGGCGGCATTTCCCGAAGTTGCGGCTGGTCCTCGAACAACTCGGCCTGCTCGACGGCGCGGTCTATGTCGAGCGCGCCAGCCTGCCCGGCGAGCGGGTGGCGGCGCTCGCGACGATCGATCCGGC
>DATLRS010000262.1:0-3692 GCA_035534535.1 Allostellaceae bacterium
GGCGCCGGCGGCAAGACATTGGCGCTGGCGGCGCAGATGCGCAACCGCGGCAAGCTCGTCGCCTGCGACACGGCGGCCTGGCGGCTCGAACGCGCCGGGCTGCGGCTGCGCCGCGCCGGCATCGGCAATGTCGAGCGCCGCACCCTCTCAAGCGAGCGCGACCCGTGGGTCAAGCGCCATGCCGCGAGTTTCGACCGGGTGTTTGTCGATGCGCCCTGCCTCGGCGTCGGCAGCTGGCGGCGCAACCCGGACGGCAAATGGCGCTCGACGCCGCAGGACCTCGCCGAACTGGTGCCGCGCCAGCGCGACATCCTGCAAAGCGCGGCCCGGCTGGTGAAGCCCGGCGGGCGCCTCGTCTACGCCACCTGCTCGCTGCTGCGCGAGGAAAACGAGGCGCAGGCCGAAACCTTTTTGGCCGCCCACCCCGATTTCACGCTCTATCCGATGGCGCGCGCCTGGGAAGAGACACTGGGCGGCCGCTCGCCGGGCGGCGACGATTATCTGCGCCTCACCCCGGCGCGGCACGGCACCGACGGCTTCTTCGTCGCCGTCTTCGAACGCCACCCCATCGACGCTGTCATTCCGGGGCCTGACCCCGGAGTTGATCCGGGGGAAGGAACCCGGAATCCATGAACATCCGCCTCTGGAATATGGCTTCCGGGTTCGCCGCCGTGCCGCGCCCCGGAATGACAATTCGTGGGGACGCTGGGATACAAGGCCACCCATGACCGCCAACATGACCGCCAACATGACTGACCGCATCCTGATCCTCGATTTCGGCAGCCAGGTGACGCAGCTGATCGCCCGCCGGGTGCGCGAAAACGGCGTCTATTGCGAGATCCACCCCTACACGGCGAGCGAGGCGCAGGTCCGCGCCTTCGCGCCGGCCGGCATCATCCTGTCGGGCGGCCCCGCCTCGGTGACGGTGGCGACGACGCCGCGCGCCCCCGACATCGTGTTTGCGCTCGGCGTCCCGGTGCTGGCGATCTGCTATGGCATGCAGACGATGTGCGCCCAGTTGGGCGGCCGCGTCACGCTGAGCGATCACCAGGAATTCGGCCGCGCCGTGCTCGACATCCTGGCCGAATGCCGGCTGTTCGAGGGGTTGTGGCCGCCGGGTGGGCATGAACAAGTGTGGATGAGCCACGGCGACAGGGTCGATGCCCTGCCGCCCGGCTTCCGCCCGGTGGCATCGAGCGCGGGCGCCCCCTATGCCGCGATCGCCGACGACGAGCGGCGGTTTTACGGTGTCGTCTTCCACCCCGAAGTGGCGCACACGCCGCAGGGCGGCCGGCTGTTGCGCAATTTCACGCATCATGTCTGCTGCTGCCGCGGCGACTGGACGATGGCCGCCTTTCGCAGCCAGGCGATCGAGCGCATCCGCCGGCAGGTTGGCGCCAGTCGTGTCGTCTGCGGCCTGTCGGGCGGGGTCGACTCGGCGGTCGCCGCGGCGCTCCTGCACGAGGCGATCGGCGACCAGGTGACCTGCATCTTTGTCGATACCGGGCTTCTGCGCCTTGGCGAAGCCGACGAGGTCGTCGGCCTGTTCCGCGACCATTACAACATCGCGCTGGTGCATCGCGACGCCGGCGCGCTGTTTCTCGACAAGCTCGCCGGGGTGGCCGATCCCGAAGCGAAGCGCAAGACGATCGGCGCCACCTTTATCGACGTGTTCGATGCGGAAGCCCACAAGATCGGCGGCGTCGAGTTTCTCGCGCAGGGTACGCTCTATCCCGACGTGATCGAGTCGGTCAGCGCCCTGGGCGGCCCCTCGGTCACGATCAAGTCGCACCACAATGTCGGCGGATTGCCCGAGCGCATGAATTTGAAGCTGGTCGAGCCGTTGCGCGAACTGTTCAAGGACGAGGTGCGCGAATTGGGCCGCGAATTGGGGCTGCCGCCGCATTTCGTCGATCGCCACCCGTTTCCGGGACCGGGCCTCGCGATCCGCATGCCGGGCGAGGTGACGCACGACAAGCTGGAAATTCTGCGCAAGGCCGATGCCGTGTTTCTCGACGAAATTCGCAATGCCGGCCTCTATGACGCGATCTGGCAGGCTTTTGCCGTGTTGCTGCCGGTGCGCACGGTCGGCGTCATGGGCGACGCGCGCTCCTACGATTTCGCCTGCGCATTGCGCGCCGTCACCTCGACCGACGGGATGACCGCCGATTATTTCCCGTTCCCCCACGAGATATTGGGCCGCGCCGCCACCCGCATCATCAACGAGGTGCGCGGCATCAACCGGGTCGTCTACGACATCACCTCAAAGCCGCCCGGCACGATCGAGTGGGAGTGAGGGCAGGCGACAAAAAAGCCGGGGAGGGGCTGCCTCTCCGGCTTTTTCAGCGAGGAGCGCGGCTGGACGCGCCTATTCTTTCTCCAGTTGGTAGATTTCGTCCTTGATGCGGAGCTTCTGGCGCTTCAGATCGGTGATTGTGTCCTGGTTGGGAAACGGGCGGTGGATCTCCTCATCGATGGCGCGGTCGAGCGAAGCGTGCTTCTCTTTGAGCGCTTCGAGGTGATCTTGCATCGACATGCTGTGTCCTCCTCGTCGACGGTGACAGCGGGCGATGGTAGCGCCGGAACGGCCCACCGGCCAGCGCCTGCATGCCCGGCATCGGGATGGGCCGCCCGGTTGCGGTCGGCACGGGCCGTGAGCCTGCGGGTTTAAGGGGGAGGCCGAAATGCGGCAAAAATCGGGGCCGGCGCGCCTCGTCGTCGGCATCAGCGGCGCCTCGGGGGCGATCTACGGCGCGCGCCTGCTTGAGCTGTTGCGGCCGTTGGCGGTCGAAACCCATCTGGTGATGAGCCGCTCGGCCGAAGTCACCCTGGCGCTCGAAACCGATTTGAAGCCGGCCGATTTGCGCTCCCGCGCCGATGTCGTGCACCGGGCCGACGATCTCGCCGCGGCGATCTCTTCCGGCTCGTTCCCGACCCTCGGCATGATCGTGGCGCCGTGCTCGGTGCGCAGCATGGCCGAGATCGCCAGCGGGGCGACGACGACGCTGCTGACCCGCGCCGCCGATGTGACGCTAAAGGAGCGCCGCCGCCTCGTGCTCGTGGTGCGGGAGACGCCGCTCCACACCGGCCACTTGCGGACGATGACGGCATTGTCGGAAATCGGCGCGATCATCGCTCCGCCGGTGCCGGCCTTCTATGCCAAGCCGCAGAGCCTTGCGGAGATGATCGACCAGACCCTCGGGCGGATCCTCGACCTGTTCGGGCTCGATGCCGGAACCGTGCGGCGCTGGGGCGAGCCGGCGAGCGCGGATGCGCCGCCGCTGCGCGCCCGGCCGCGCCGCAAATAGGGCGCTATCCGCGACGCATCATCGCTGCGAGCGAACGTCGTAACAGGTCGGCTTCGGCCGGGCGGTCCGCGTCGCCGAGGTAGGAAGCGAGGTTGGCCATCGCCGCGGCGAGCCGGTCGCCGGCGGGCGCGGCGTCGACCGTTGCGGCGCGGCAGCCGGCCAGACGGTATTGCGCCTGGCGTTCGGCACCGATTTCCAGCGCGGCGATGCGGCGCCGCACGCTCTCGACGTCGCCATCGGCCGAGCCTTTAAGACGCCGCCGCAGCCGCCGCAACGGCGCGATGACGCGGGCGTCGAGCGGGCCGATCACGGCCTTCGCCGCAGCCAACCCGGCGGCATCCAAAGGCTCGCCGCGCACCGCCCCAAGCCACAGGGCGAAGAGGA
>DATLRS010000263.1:0-9720 GCA_035534535.1 Allostellaceae bacterium
ATACTCACAGGACGCGATGAAGGTGCACACGAGGCCAAGCCCGGACAGCGCCGCGAACATGCGCCCGCGGCTGATGTCGAGGGCGTTTTCGGTGGCGACCAGCGTACGATCGCGGCCGGTCTCCTGCTGGATGCCGTGGCCGATCGCCAGCGCGTCGGCGCCATCGACGCGGGCGTTGCCGCGCGCCCCGAACGGCAGCCGGGCGATGACACGCGGCGCGTTGTCGTCGGTCGACAGCAGATGCCGCCACCACGGTTCCGCCTCAGTCTCCTGCGGCATCGGCAGCACGCCGATCGCGGCCTGGCCCTCGCTCACCGCATGGATGACCTGGTTGGGCGAACGATAAGCCAGCATCGGCGTGTGGCTGCCGTAATGGTCGCGCGCGATGTCCCACAAGCCCGGCGCCTCCGGCGGCGCGAAGACCGCGATTGTAAAGGCGCCCTGCAGCCGGGTGGTCGCGGCCAGCAGCTCGCGCCACATCCGCACCAAGGTTGCCGGCGGCAAGCCGCCCTGGTTGCGCGCCACCAGGCGGCGCAGGATTTCCGCCTCGCGCGCCGGCTGATGTGCGGCAACGCGAGCGTTGCTGCGCTTGTGCGCCGCGACCCGCATCACAATGTCTATGCGCTCGATCAGCAGGTCCTGCAGCCTGTCGTCAATCCCGTCGATGCGTCGGCGCAACTGTGCGAGATCGGCCGGGGTATCTGACATGGGTTCGATCGCTGCCGGAGAAGGCGATAGTCTTAGAGTTGTGCATCGATAAAATCAAAGAAAACGTTGACATGACTGGCTCCCGATCCATAGCTAGACGCCTCCCGCCCGGCATCGCCGGCCGCGCACCGGCTGATGCCGGGGGGCGCGGCAGACGCGAAATCTCATCACAGAGCGCTCCTTGTCGATCTTGACCGCCCCTCGCCTACGGCGTCCCGGCACGGACTGGCCCGGCTACAGCCTCGCGGTCGAGGAACCGCTGCGGCTCGATTGCGGGGTCGAGTTCGGCGGGTTCACGATCGCCTATCAGACCTACGGCACGCTCAACCCGGAGCGCAGCAACGCGATCCTGATCTGCCATGCGCTGACCGGCGACCAGTATGTCGCCGACCCGCATCCCTTGACCGGCAACCCCGGCTGGTGGACGACGCTGGTCGGCCCCGGCGGCGTGCTCGATACCGAGCGGTATTTCCTCATTTGCGCCAATGCGCTGGGCGGCTGCATGGGCACCACCGGGCCGCGCGACAGCAACCCGGCGACGGGCGAGCCCTGGGCGCTCGACTTTCCGGTGATCACGATCCGCGACATGGTGCGGGCGCAAAAGCGGCTCATCGAGCATCTCGGCATCGACCAGCTGTTCTGCGTCATCGGCGGCTCGATGGGCGCCATGCAGGCGCTGCAATGGGCGTCGAGCTACCCCGACGCGGTGTTTGCGACGGTGCCGATCGCCGGCGCGGCGCGGCACTCGGCGCAGAACATCGCGTTCCACGAGGTCGGCCGGCAGGCGATCATGGCCGACCCGGATTGGAGCGGCGGGCGCTATCTCACACTCGGCCGCAGCCCGTCGCGCGGGCTCGCCGTGGCGCGCATGGCGGCGCACATCACCTATCTGTCGGAGGCGGCGCTGCACCGCAAGTTCGGCCGCAACCTGCAGGACCGCAACGCGGTGACCTATGGGTTCGACGCGGATTTCCAGGTAGAGAGCTACCTGCGCCATCAAGGCAGCACCTTTGTCGACCGGTTCGATGCCAACTCCTACCTCTACATCACGCGGGCGATGGATTATTTCGACCTCGCCGCCGAGCATGGCGGCTCGCTGCCGGCCGCCTTTGCCGGCAATCAGCCGCGCTTCTGTATCGTCTCGTTCACCAGCGACTGGCTGTTTCCGACCGCGGAGAGCCGCGCGCTGGTGCATGCCCTCAACGCGGTCGCCGCCAATGTCAGCTTTGTCGAGATCGAGACCGACAAGGGGCATGACGCGTTTCTGCTGCACGAGCCCGAGCTGTTCGCGACGTTGCGCGGCTTCCTGAGCGGCTGCGCCGAGCATCGCGGCCTGACGCGCTTCTGGACGTGAACCGCAGCGCCGCCCTGCCGCGCGACGTCGGCGCGCCCGAGAGGGCGACGGTGGCTCCGGCCGTCGCCGAGCTGCGGCGCGATCTGCGCCTGATCGCCGACATGATCGAGCCGGGCGCGCGGGTGCTCGACATCGGCTGCGGCGACGGCGCGCTGCTCGCCTATCTGGCGCGCGAGAAGGAGGTCGACGCCCGCGGCATCGAGCTGAGCCAATCCGGGGTTAACGCCGGGGTGCGTCACGGCCTGTCGGTGATCCAGGGCGACGCCGACCGCGATCTCGAAGCCTTTCCCGACGGCGCCTTCGATGTCGTGGTGCTGAGCCAGACCCTGCAGGCGACGCGCCAGCCGCGGCAGGTGCTCGAGGAGCTGGTGCGCATCGGCAGGCAGGCGATCGTGTCGTTTCCGAATTTCGGCTTCTGGCGCATCCGCCTGCGCCTGTTGTTGCGTGGCCGCATGCCGGCGACCGAGCTGCTGCACAATTCGTGGTACGACACGCCCAACATCCATCTCTGCACGATCCGCGATTTTGTCGCGCTGTGCGACGAGCTTGGCGTACGGATCGAGCGCAGCCTGACACTCGACCGGCACGGCCGCCCATATTCGCTCGACCCGCGCGGCAGCCTGGCCAATCTGCTGGCCGAGCAGGGCGTCTTTGTGCTGTCCGGCAAGCGGACAAAGCCTGGGACTGATCCCCCGAGGGCTGCCCGATGATCCTCGCCCAGATCTCCGATACCCACATCCTGGCGCCGGGACGGCGGCACCGGGTCCCGGTGCGGGCCGCCGCACCGGGCAGCGAGCGGGTGTATGGCGAATTCGACACCGCAGAACACCTCGCGCACGCCATCGCCGCGCTCAATGCGGCGGTGCCGCTGCCCGATGTCGTGGTGGTCACCGGCGACCTGGTCGATCATGGCGAGCCGGCAGAATACGAGCACCTCTGTGCCCTGCTGGCGCCGCTGCGCATGCCGGTTTTCGTCATTCCCGGCAATCACGATGCGCGCGAGCCGCTGCGCGCAGCGTTTCGCGCCGGGGGCTACCTTCCGCAAGCGGGATACCTGCAATATGCGATCGAGGATTATCCGCTGCGCATTCTCGCGCTGGATACCCTCGTTCCCGGCCACCATCACGGCAGCCTGTGCGCCGAGCGACTGTTGTGGCTCGAGACCGCGCTCGCGGCGCAACCCGACCGGCCGACCGCGATCCTGATGCACCACCCACCGTTCGCGACCGGGATCGCCCACATGGACAGATACGGGCTCGACAATGCCGTGGGCCTGGCCGGGATCGTCGCGCGCCACAAGCAGGTCGAGCGCATCCTGTGCGGCCATCTGCACCGCGCGATCGACCGCCGCTTTGCCGGCACGGTCGCCGGCACCGCGCCGAGCACGGCGCACCAGATCGGACTCGATCTGTGTCCCGAGGCGCCGCTGCACTTCACGTTCGAGCCGCCCGGCTATCAGCTGCATGTCTGGGACAAGGACAGCGGCCTCGTCACCCACACGGCCGTGTTCGGCGACTGGCCCGGGCCCGGCCGCCCCGCTGCCGCGGCGCCCTAACGGGCGTCAGGCCGATTCCGCCAGCGGCTCCAGGCGACGCACACCAGGGGCCGCGTCGAGCGCATCATAGAGGTGACAGGCGACGAGGCTGCCTTCGATTTCCCGGAGCACCGGCGCGGTTTCGGCGCAGCGCGCCATCGCCCGCGGGCAGCGCGGATGAAAGCGGCAGCCGGAGGGCGGGTTGAGCGGGCTCGGCACCTCGCCCGGCAGAATGATCTCCTCGCGCCGCTCGTCGGGATGGATCGGCAACGCCGCGGAAAACAGCGCTTCGGTATAGGGGTGCTTCGGCGCGCGGGCGAGCGCGCGCGCTTCGCCGGTCTCGACGATCTGACCGAGATACATGACCGCGATCGTGTGGCTCATATGCGCGACAGCGGCGAGGTCATGCGCGATGAACAGATAGGACAGCCCGAGCCGGGCCTGCAGATCGCGCAACAGATTGAGGATCTGCGCCCGGATCGACACGTCGAGGGCCGATACCGGCTCGTCGAGCACGATCAGCTTGGGCGACAGCGAGAGCGCGCGGGCGATCGCGATGCGCTGCCGCTGTCCGCCAGAGAATTCGTGCGGAAAGAGGTCGGCGGCATGCGCCGGCAGGCCGACCACCTCAAGCAGCCCAAGGACGCGCTCGCGCACCTCGGCAGCCTGCAGTCGTTCGTTGGTGACCAGCGGCTCGGCGATGATCGCGCTGATCCGCATGCGCGGATTGAGCGAGGCATAGGGATCCTGGAACACCGCCTGGACCGATTTGCGGTAATTGCGCCGCCCGGCGGCGTCGAGTTCCTGCAGGTCGCACCCCTCGAAGCGCATCGTGCCGCCGGTCGGCTGTTCGAGCCCGAGCACGAGTTTCGACGTGGTGGTCTTGCCGCAGCCGGATTCGCCGACGATGCCGAGGGTCTGCCCCTGCTCGATCGCGAACGAGATGCCGTCCACCGCGCGCACCACCCCGCGATCGCCGCCGAATACGCCGCGGCGGGCGTGAAAATGCTTGCTGAGACCGCTCGCCTCGATGACGTACATCACGCGGCTCCACTGGCGACGCGCAAGTCGGTGCCGGCAGCCACCGGCTCGGCCAGCCAGCAGCGCGCGATCCGGCCTTCTTCCGGCGTGAAGGCCGGCGGGGCGGCGTCGCGGCAGCGCGGCATCACTTGCGGGCAGCGCGGCGCGAAGGAGCAGCCCGGCGGCAGCGCGGCGAGATTGGGCGGCTGCCCTTCGATCGCAGTGAGCCGCTGGTCGGGGTCGCCCATCCGCGGGATCGAGTTCAAAAGCGCCATCGTGTAGGGGTGCGCCGGGGCGTTGAAGATGCGCGAGACGGGCCCCGCTTCGATCACCCGCCCGGCATACATCACCGCCAGCTGGTCGCACATCTTGGCGACGATGCCGAGATTGTGGGTGATGAAGATCAGCGCGAGACCATGCTCCCGCTGCAGGTCGCGCAGCAGGTTGAGATATTGCGCCTGGATCGTCAGGTCGAGACTGGTGGTGGGCTCGTCGGCGATCAGCAGGCGCGGCTCGCAGGAAATCCCGATCGCCCCGACGATGCGCTGGCGCATGCCGCCCGACATCTCGTGCGGGTATTGCCTGACGCGCGTCTCGGGCGACGGGATGCGCACCGCCTTCAACAGCTCGCGCGCCCGGCGCCACGCCGTGCTGCGGCTCACGCCCTCATGCACCCGGATCGGCTCGGCCACCTGGTTGCCGATCGTAAACAGCGGGTTGAGCGAGGCCATCGGGTCCTGCAGGATCATCGCGATCCGCTTGCCGCGGATTTCCTGCATCTCGGCATCGGATTTGGTGACGAGATCCTCGCCCTCGAACATCATGCGGCCGCCGACGATCCGCGCCGCCGGCGGCAGCACGCGCAACAGAGTGAGGGCGAGCGTGCTCTTGCCCGAGCCGGATTCGCCAACGATGCCGAGCGTCTCGCCGGCGTTGACGCGGAGCGACACCTCGTCGACGGCGCGGATCACCCGCGTCCCCTGCGCCGAGACGTAGTGGGTCGACAGGTTGTCGAGCTCAAGCAGCGGAGCGGCGGTCATCAAAGCTGCCGCAGCTGCGGGTCGAGCTTCACCCGGAGCCAGTCGCCGAGCAGGTTCGCCGCCAGCACCATCAGCATGATGCAGCCGCCGGGGAACACGGTCAGCCACCAGTAGCCAACCATCAGCCCCTCCTTGCCGTCGGCCAGCATCAGCCCCCAGGCCGGCTCGGGCGGCGGCACGCCGACGCCGAGGAACGACAGCGAGGCCTCGGCGACGATAACCACGCCCAGCATCAGCGTGCCGAGCACGATCGCGGTGTTGACGACGTTGGGCAGGATGTGGCGCCGCATGATCGTCCATTTCGAGCAGCCGGCGACGATCGCCAGCCGGACGAACTCGCGCTCCTTCAGCGACAGGACTTCGCCCCGGATGACCCGCGCATAGCGCGTCCAATAGACAGCGCCGAGGATGATCACGATGTTCCACATGCTGGGGCCGACGATGGCGGCGAGAAAGATCGCGAAGGTCAAGGCCGGCAGCGCGAGCCAGGTGTCGGTCAGGCGCATCACCAGCTGGTCGACCCAGCCGCCAAGATAGCCCGAGACAATGCCGAGCACGGTGCCGACAAAGCCGGCAAAGATGACCGCCGTAAACCCGACGACCATCGAGATGCGAGCGCCGAAAATCAGCCGGGAGAGCACATCGCGGCCTAGCTGGTCGGTACCGAGCAGGTATTCGGTGCTGCCGCCGGCCTGCCAGAACGGCGGATGGAAGCGCGCCGACAGGATCCCGACCTCGGGGTCGTGCGGCGCCAACTGATTGGCGAAAACCGCCAGGAAGGCGATGACCGCGAGGATCAGGATCGGGATCACCGGATACTCGCCGAACCGGATCCGGCGGATGGCGAGAAAGCGCGACTCGCGCGCCGGAAGCCGGATGACGTCAGCAGGAATGCTCATGGCGTCAGTTCCCCAGTCGGATGCGCGGGTCGATCACGGCGTAAATGATGTCGATCAGCAGATTGACGATGACGATCATGGCGCCGCCCATGATCACGACACCCTGCACGATCGGAAAGTCGCGGAATGTGATCCCCTCGTACAAGAGCCGCCCGATGCCGGGCCAGGCGAACACGGTTTCGACGACGACCGCGACGTTGACCATCAGGACGAGGTTGATCCCGGCCAGCGTCAGCACCGGGATCAACGCGTTCTTAAAGGCGTGCTTGGCGATCACCAGGATTTGCGGCAGGCCCTTGATGCGCGCCAGCTTGATGTATTCCGAGCCCAGTACCTCGAGCATCGAGGACCGGGTCAGCCGCATATGCGCGGCGGCAAAATACCACCCGAGCGCGAAGGCCGGCATGATTATGTGGGTTGGTTCGCCGGAGCCGCAGATCGACGTAAACGGCAGGCAAAGCTGCCAGCCGCTGCCCGCACCAGAGGACGGCAACCATCCGAGATAAACCGAAAAGAGCAATATCATCAGCAGGCCGATCCAGAAGGACGGCATCGACAGGCCGAGCAGCGTGAACAGCTTGCCGAACTGGTCCCAGAAGCGCCCGACCTGGACCGACGCGAGAATGCCCGCCGGGATGCCGATCGCCAACGAGAACAGCATTGCCACCGACGCAAGGATGAGGGAGTTCCCCAAGCGCGAGAGGTAAAGCCCCATCACCGGCACCTGGTAATAGAACGACTGACCAAGATCGCCGTGAAACAGCGCCACCAGGAACAGCCAGTATTGCACCAGCAGCGGCCGGTCGAGGCCGAACTGATGGTGAATGGCCGCGATATCGCCGGGGCTCGCGCCCGGCTCGACGAGCAGCGCCGCCGGGTCGCCGGTGACGCGGACGAAAAAAAAGATCGTCAGCGACAACAGAAACAGCGACAGCAACGCATAGCCGACCCGCCTGGCGATAAAGCGCTTCATCAAGTCCTCGCTGGAAGTCCTCGCTGGAAGTCCTCGCTGGCCGAGCCGAGGTTCGCCGGACCGCGCTACGTGCCCTTGATCGTGATGTCCTCGAACGGCGCCGTATAGGCAAAGCCCGGGATCGTGCCAAACGAGGAGTGGCCGACCCGCGGTCCGATGCCGCTGAGGAAGGCGAGCTGCCAGATCGGCGCATAGATCGCCTTTTCGTAGACGAGCTGTTGCATCTTGTCGAGGATCACGGCCCGCTTTTTCGGGTCGGTCTCGTCGGCCTGCTGCGGGTAGAGCGCGTCGATATCAGGATAGCTGCCATAGCAGAAGGCGCCGCCCTTGACGATGAAGGACGCCATCCGGGTGGCCGCGTTGCCGAACGCGGCGCTCGCCCCCTGAATGATGCCGCGGGCGTATCGCTTGCTGGAATAGCCGGCGAAGAACCCGGCGCGCTCGATCGGCTGCAACTTTGCCGTGATGCCGATCGCCGCGAGATTGTTGATCGACACCTCGGCCATGTTGGCATAGGAGCTGTCGCAATGCATCAGGCCGGCGTCGAAGCCGCCGGCATGGCCCGCTTCGGCCATCAGCTTCTTGGCTTTCTCGGGATCGTAAACCGCGGCGGGCGGCTGCCAGTAGTCCTCGAAGGTGTAGGGAACGATGCTGTTGGTAACCTTGCAATAGCCGAGGAACAGCGCCTTGCTCATCCCGACGCGGTCGATCGCCAGGTTGGCGGCCTGCCGCACCCGGACATCGTGCCACGGCGATTTCGGGTCCCACTGCTCGGGGAAATAAAGCCAGTTGGGGCCTTGCAGCACGACCGGCTCGAGCTTCAACCCCGGCGTCTTCTGCAGGTCTTGCGCCAGCTCGCCGCGGATCGAGTAGGCGATGTCAACCTCGCCGCGTTTTAAGGCCGCCAGCCGCGTCGACTCGTCGGGGATCACCTTCATGACGATCCGCTTGACCGCGGGGGTCTTGCGCCAATAGCCCTCGAAGGCTTCGAGCACCAGCTCGACCCCCGGCGTGAACGACACGAACTTGTAGGGGCCGGCGCCGATCGGGTGCTGCTTGAAGCCCTCGTCGCCGACCTTCTCGACATATTTCTTCGGGACAATCCAGCCGGCGCCGCTGGCGCTCGAATAGAAGGTCAGGAAATCGGGCCACGGCTTTTTCAACGTGAAGCGGACATGGCGCGCATCGACCGCCTCGATCGATGCCACCTGGCTCTTCATCAGCGCGTGGGCGGCGCCGCGGTAGCGCTCGTAGGAGAACTTGACGTCCTCGGCGGTGACCGGCGAGCCGTCATGGAACTTGACGCCGTCGCGGATCACGAAATCGTGGGTGAGGTTGTCCTTGGAGGTCGACCACGATTCAGCCAGGCACGGCGCCTGCAGCTTCTCGGGCATCGGCTTGACCATCGCATCGTGCAGCGCATAGAGCACCATGAACGGCGTGATCAGCCCCAGCGTGTCGGCCGGGTCGAACCAGGTCGGCGCCAGCGAGACATGCACCGCCCAGGTCAGCTGGTCTTGCGGCCCGGCAGCCAGCGCCAGGCCCGGCGCGCTGCCCGCGACGAGACCGAGCGCGCCGGCCGCCAACAGGTCGCGGCGCGTCAGGTGCGTGCGATCGCCGACCGGCCGCGCCGCGTCGCGATTGTCCCAAAACGAACTCATAGCGTCTCCATCCCGATGCTTGTTGTCGCGCTGTCTTGCGGCAATTGTAGCCCAGCACCACCGCAGATGTCTCCGCCCTTATGGGGGAGGCCGATGCAACCAAAGCTTTATGGCTTTCGGGAGGCGGAGCGATGTTTGCGACCGGGTTAGCCCGGGCGTCGCCGGTGCATAGACGAGCCGCCGGCGCGGCGGGAGCGCCGCCGCCGGTTTGGCATAGATCTGCTTGGTGGCCTCGACCAGGAGGACGCCGGCAAAGGTCGGGAACCAGCGCGTGCCGATGCGCTCCCAGGCCGGCGCCGAGCGCAGCATCATGCGGTGCCTCGAGGGCGGGATGAACAGCGCGGCCTGCGAGCCGACCGGGGTGAACTGCTCGTCGCGCAACAATTGCGAAAGCTGCGACAGCGTGTATGGGCGCCCTGAGCCGAACGGCGTGCGGTCGAGCCGGGCCCAGATGCCGCGTCGGTTGGGCGCGACGATCAGCACCCGGCCGCCGCCGGCCAGCACGCGCCAGATCTCCTTCAGCATGGCGCG